>CAYJJA010000006.1:0-40784 GCA_964370355.1 uncultured Akkermansia sp.
CTGGCGACCCACGCATTACGAATGCGTTGCTCTACCCCTGAGCTACAGCGGCGATGCTTGCTGTGTGCGGACAAAGTTTAACTGATTTCATGATGCTTTGCAAGAACTTTTTTTCATTTTTCTCATTTTTTTTGCTTTGTCAGAAAAAAGCCCCCCTCAATATCACTTTGGGATTGAATTTACACAGAGGTCTTATACAATGTGTCCACCATGACTTACGAAGTATTCGACACAGCGCAAACTGCCGCAGCACAGCTCGCCGCAGAAGTAGCCGAACTCATCCGTACACGTGCCGCAGAGGGCAAGGGCGTCGTCCTTGGTCTGGCGACAGGCGCGACTCCTCTTCCTTTCTACGCGGAGCTCATCCGCCTGCACAAGCAAGAGGGACTTTCCTTTGCCAACGTCACCTCCTTCAACCTCGACGAATACTGCGGTCTTGATCGCGATCATCCCGAGTCTTACTGGTACTTCATGCACCAGAATCTTTTCAACCACATTGATATCAAACCAGAAAATGTGAACCTCCCTTCGGGCATGGTCGCTGACGCTGATGTCGCTGCTCACTGCGCGGCCTACGAGGCAAAGATCCAAGCCGCAGGTGGTCTCGATCTCCAGATTCTCGGCATCGGTCGCACGGGTCACATCGGCTTCAACGAGCCGGGCTCTGATGACACCACGCTCACACGCCAAGTGCATCTCGACGAGCTGACCATCAAAGACGCAGGTCCTGCCTTTGGCGGTATCGAGAATGTCCCCACCACTGCAATCACCATGGGTGTTGCCACCATCATGGCGGCTAAGCAGGTGCGCCTCATGGCTTGGGGTGCTGCCAAGGCTTCTATCGTGAAGAAGGCTATCCTTGAGCCTGTCACGATTGACGTGGCTGCTTCCTATCTCCAGAATCATAGCGACGCAAAGTACTACCTCGACGAGGCTGCTGGTGCTGAGCTCTAAGATCTCTTTTCTATCTCTTTTTTGATTAACTGAGGTTTGCGACTAGCGAGCCTCAGTTATTTGTTTTTTCTAACGCCACCGAGATGCATCTCTACATTCATATCCCCTTTTGCCATCGCATCTGCCCCTATTGCGCCTTCTTTAAGCATACTCCTGCGGCGACTGATTTGAAGGTTTTTGTGCGTGCTCTGGTCGTTGAGGCGCGCCTGCGTCTGCCTGATGGCTATGCGCCGCGTACGATTTTTATGGGGGGGGGCACGCCTAGTATGTTGTCGCCCACGCGCATGCGCGAACTGGTGGAGGGGCTGACGTCTCCGCGCAGTAGGGGCGGGGCGGGGCTGGATCTCTCGCGTGTGCAGGAGTGGACGCTGGAGGCGAATCCTGCGACTTTTAATCTCGCCAAGGCGCGTCTCTGGCGCGAGCTCGGGGTGACGCGTCTTTCGCTGGGGATTCAGTCCTTTGACGCGGAGCTCTTGCAGCTGCTCGGGCGCACGCATAGCCCCGAGCAGGCGCGTCGCAGTGTGGCTATCCTACGTGAGGCGGGGATGCCGCAGGTGAATATTGATCTCATGTTTTCTCTGCCGAGGCAGGGTCTTTCACAGTGGGAGGAGTCGCTGCGTGGGGCTCTCGCCCTAGCGCCTGAGCATATTTCTACCTACAATCTCACTTATGAGCAGGATACGGCTTTCTACCAGCTCTACGGTGCGGATGCGGGGGATGAGCAGACGGATGTGGCGATGTTTGAGCTGGCGCATGAGCTGCTCACGGCGGCGGGATACCGTCACTATGAGGTGTCGAACTACGCTCGTGAGGGGGCGCGCTCCTTGCATAATCTGGCGACTTGGGCGGGGAAGGATTATTATGGTCTGGGGCCAGGCGCCGTCGGGACTATAGAGGGGATGCGCTATGAGAATTTGGGGAATACGACGCAGTACAATGAATTTCTGATGAGTGAGAAGCTGCCACCTGCCCGCGTGGAGCAGCTCTCCGATCAAGACCGTCGCACAGAGATCATCGGGCTCAAGCTGCGCACGGATGAGGGGCTGGAGCTCTCCCTGCTGCGCAGCGAGGATGCCACGCTGCTCGCGGCCCTCTGTGAGGAGGGGTTGGCTCGCATTGATGAGCAGGGGCAGCGCTTGATTCTCACGCGCCAAGGGCGCTTGCTGGTCGATGAGATTGCGACACAGCTGCTGCTATGAGCGGCGCTCTTCCATGATTTTCATCGGGCTTTCACCTTGGCGTAGCAGTGCTGTCATGCGTTGCATGGTGGGGGTGACATACTCAAAGAAGAGTTTGTAGCCCGCGCAGAGGTAGTTATGCGGGTTCTTTTCGCCCTCGACGGTGACGAAGCGGTGCTTGGGGCATCCGCCCGTGCAGGCCTTGTAGACGGAGCAGCGTCGGCAAGGGCTGGGGAGATCCACCGCCTTGGCGAGTCCGAATTGAAATTGCTCCGTCGAGCTCTGCATCTCGGCAAGCGGGCGGCTGCGCAGATTGCCCAAGAGGTACTCGGGGTAGACGAAGTGGTCGCAGCTATAGACATCTCCATTGTGCTCGAGGATGAGGGCATGTCCGCAGGTCTCGGCGGAGGAGCAGAGCCCTGGGGGAGCTCCGTACCAATTCGCAAGGGTGGCATCGAAGAGCTGGATGAAGTAGCTGCCCACATCGGCCTTGATCCACTCATCATAGACCTCGCAGAGGAAGCGTCCGTAGCCCTCGGGGCTCACGCTCCATTCACTGAGGCGGGCGAGCTCGGGGGCTTGGGTGGCTTGGTGTGCGCCGATCTGCCTGTGTCTATCTCCGAGGTGGGGGACGAGCTGCTCGCTGAGTAGATCCACGGCGGGGATGAACTGCATGAAGTGGCTGCCTATGGATTTGAAAAAGCGATAGAGCTCCACGCCGCGCGTCTCGCTGTGACGATGCACGACGCTGAGGGTGTTAAACTCGACGCGGTGCTTGGTCATATTCTCTATACCGCGCATGACGCGCGTGAAGGTAGGTCCAGCACCAATCGTGCGCCTGTAGGCATCGTGTACATCGGCGGGACCGTCGAGGGAGATGCCGATGAGAAATTGATTGTCATGGAAGAAACGGCACCACTCTTGATTGAGCAAGAGTCCATTGGTCTGAAGGGCATTCTCGACGCGTCGCCCTCGCGCGTATTTCTTTTGATACTTGACCGCGCGACGGTAGAAATCTAGGCCTGCCATCAGTGGCTCTCCTCCGTGCCAGCAGAATGTGATCACCTCAGCATCATTGGCGGCTACATACTGCTCGATGTAGTCACGTAGCACGCGGTCGCTCATCAAAGTCTGCTTGAATTTCCCATCCTCGGATGGGTAGAAGAGCGATTTATCGAGGTAGTAGCAGTAGGCGCATCGTATATTGCACTGACTGCCTACGGGTTTTGCCATGACTGAGAAATTCCTAGGCAGGCTCATGCTGGGAGGGGATTTCCACATAGAAGCCGTTAATATATGGCATTGATGGCGGAAAATCAAGCTCAAATTCTGGATTATTTATCCTATCTCTCTTTTAGTGCACCCCATGCGAGAGGGGAATCTGTCGCAGTCCCGCAAAAGCCCAACGAATAGCATAGAGATACCCTAGCTAGCGTGCAAATCTACTCTTTACAAAGCAGATACAAGCTGCTAATCTCATACTCAAGATGCACGACATGCCCATGCGCCCTCGCAGGAATAGGAAAACAGCTATCATGCGCTCCCTCATGCGCGAGACCACCCTACAAGCCTCGCAACTCATCTGCCCTCTCTTTGTCCATGAGGGCGAGAGAGATGAGCCCATAGACTCGCTGCCAGGCTGCATGCGCTGGAGTCTGACAGGGCTCCTCGGTGAGGCGCACCGACTCTGGCAGCTTGGTATAGGCTGCGTGGATCTCTTTGCCGTCATTGCCGAGGAGAAGAAAGACAGGCAGGGCAGTGAAGCATGGAATCCCGACGGCATCATCCCCCGCGCAGTGCGCCTCCTGAAGAGAGAAATCCCCAGCCTTCTCATCATGACCGATGTCGCGCTAGATCCCTACAACAGTGATGGTCATGATGGACTCGTGCGCTACGATGAGCGTGGGGAGCTCGAGATCCTCAACGATGAGACCATCGAGCTGCTCTGTCAGCAAGCCCTCACCCATGCTCAGGCAGGTGCAGACATCATCTCACCCAGCGATATGATGGATGGGCGCATTGCTGCGCTGCGCGAGATGCTAGATCGAGAAGGTTTTGCCCATGTATCACTCATGAGCTATACGGCAAAATATGCCTCGGCACTCTATGGACCTTTCCGTGGGGCACTGGGCAGTGCGCCCAAGAAGGGCGATAAGGCGAGCTATCAGATGGACCCCGCGAATCGACGCGAAGCCGCGCGCGAGGCCTTGCTCGATGAGCAGGAGGGGGCCGATATCCTCATGGTGAAGCCCGCAACACTCTATCTGGATGTCATCTCCGACCTCCGCGCCCAGAGTCATCTGCCCATCGCGGCTTACCATGTCAGCGGTGAGTACCTCATGATCAAGGCCGCCGCCGCCTCAGGCTGGGTCAATGAGCGTGCCCTCATGCTCGAAAGCCTCCTCTGCATACGCCGCGCTGGCGCGGATATGATTCTCACCTACGCCGCACCCCAAGTCGCCAGCTGGCTCAAGGATAATTATTAATTCCCTCTTTCCCTCCTTTCTATCCCTATGAACAATACTGACAAATCACTAGCCCTCAAACGCTCTCCCAAGTCAAAAAAGCCCACCCCTCGCAAAAGCAGCAGTGGCAAAAAGAAATCCCCGCGCAAGCGCAGCCGACGCAAGGATAGCACCATCCTCGCGCTCATCATCGCCCTCATTATCGCGCTCTACTCCTACTTTTTTGACGAGAAAGAGCCCCTCGTGGAGGAGCAGCCCGCTGCTACACTCTCCGTGGGTACTCCGCTGCTTGAGCATGACAAGGCACTCCAGCGCATCAAGGAGGACCCCAGCCTGCGCATCCCCTTTTCGGCGGATGAGAAGGGGGAGGGCAGACCGCGATTCTTGCTTTATAATGTAGAGAACTACTTCATCCCAGGCGATCACAACCGCTCCCCCTTTGTCATGCGCCCCAAGTCCGAAGAATCACGCCGTGCGGTAGCCGATGTCATCTCCGCTGCCGCCCCCGACATCGTGGGCATCATTGAGCTGGGTGGACGCATGGCTATACAAGACCTCCAGACACGCCTACGCGAGCGCGGGCGCAACTATCCCTATTACCGAGTCTTGGAGCGCAAGGGCGAAGACCGCGCAGTGGGCATCCTCTCACGCTACCCCCTTGTGGAGGATCACTCCAAGGCCCAGGCCTCTCTCCATGGCAACAAGCGTCGCAAGATGCTGCGCGGCATACTCGATGTCACTGTACAGCTCAATGGGCGCGATCGTCTGCGCATCATGGGGGTGCATCTCAAGTCACGCGTCTCTGATGATCCGCCCAAGGCCACAGCCCTGCGCACCAGCGAGGCTCACACACTCGCCCTGCATGTCGCTGAGGCGATGAAGACAAAGCCCAATCAAGCCATTCTCGTCTTTGGTGATTGGAATGACTCTCCTGGTGATAGCTCCCTTGGGGTACTCACGCAGGGAAAAAGTCGCATCTCGGGTCTCACTCGTCTCATAGCCAAAGACTCACGCGGTGATGAGTGGACACTCTACTACAAGAGGGGCAAGACCTACTACATCTTTGACCAGATCTACATCAATGACCCACTCAAGAAGAAACGCCACAAAGACGCAGAATCTGCCGTCGTCGATGACCCCAAGATCCATGAAGCGAGTGATCATCGCCCTGTGTGGGTGGAGCTATGAGAGAGTCAATGGCGTCAAGCGCTTTTCCCCGCTGCGCTAGCAAAATCGACCTTGTTGCTGAAGGACATTTCTATTATTACTTTGGCTATAATTAATGAACTCTCGCTAATCAAGTACGTAGAGCGTCGTTGCTGCATTACCCCCAGCCAAAGTAATATTTTTTCAATACTTTCTTATCGGGGATGACCTCAGCCATCCCTCTTTTATTCCCCAAACACACATCGCTCATTATGGCATCCACCTTATATATCCCCGTAGGATCTCGCGCTGAGATCTACCAAGCCCTCATCCCACAGCTTCAAGCCCTGCTTGCGCATGAGGAGAATCTTATAGCCAATCTAGCCAACACGGCAGCTGTCTTGAAGGAGGCCTTCTCCTTCTTTTGGGTGGGATTCTACCTCGCGAATGAGGCGGGCGACGAGCTCATTCTAGGTCCCTTCCAAGGCCCGCTCGCCTGCACACGCATCCCCGCAGGCAAGGGGGTGTGCGGTACGAGCTACGCGGAGGCGCGCAGCATTGTCGTGCCCGATGTCGAGCTCTTCCCCGGCCATATTGCCTGCAGCTCACGCTCGCGCAGTGAGATTGTCATCCCGCTGCGCCGCGCTAGTGGTGAGCTATGGGGGGTGCTCGATATAGACAGCGAGGAGCTCAATAGCTTTGATGAGCAAGACGTGCGCTATCTGGAGCAGCTCGTGGCACTACTTGATAGCTAGCCCCATCAGAGCTGACTTTCAATATGATCGAGGAGCTCTTGGTACTCTTTTTGCAAGACCTCTCGCTTGGGCGGGTACTTTTTGTAATAGGCTGCGCGCTCTCCTCGGTGGATATCCTTCATATAGCGTCGAATCGCGGGAAAGCGCTCACTCTTCTTGTAGGAGTGGACATTAAAGAGCTCCTTATTGACAGAAAAGATCTCCTCTCCCATTAGATGCTCCGTCCCGTGCCAGTAATAGGTCTTGTCCCCCAGGACGAAGGTGGCATTAGGAGGGGTGAAGCTCATGGGGAAGGGGAAGAGATTCTGTTTCGCGCCATGACGAGCTTGTTTCTTGAGGTAGGAGGCTGTTTTCTCGCCCACATTGAGCTCAATAGTTTGCTCGATACCCAGCTCGTTGTTGGGTATCTTGACAACAAAGCTAGCGTTCTCGTTTTTGGTGCTGGTGCTACAGGAGACGAGGAGACCTGCGAGAGCTAGGGGTAATATCTTTTTCATGATGATTCGCTTTGAGCTGAGAGCATAGCATGCGCGTGGATGTTGCCTGCGCGTGCTGCGTGACGTAGGGCGATGATGGCGGCCTCGGTATTCTTCTCCATGAGGCGTCCCTCAAGCAAGACCATGGCGAGTACGAAGCTCGCCACATGGTCTCCCCCCTGAGCGGAGTTTTCTAGCGAGGCGAGGTCGGCGTGCGTGCGTAGCGTGGCAAAGTAGAGGCGTGCGAGCTGCTGCTGAGCCTCGGCGTGCCCTGCTAGAGAGGCACGCCGGAGGAGATTGGCCCCTTCACTCGGATGGCCGGCTTTCAGGCAGGCCATGCCTTTGAGAAAATCATCGTCGAGTGAGTCGGTATCTTGATTGGTCGAGGTATTGCTCATAGTTCTAGTCATGGGTGGTCTCCGTGGGCTCGCCCTTGTAAAAGAGGAACTCAAGGCGATCATAGAGCTCAGGAATAGTCACATCACGGAGTAAGTCTCCTCGGTGAGGGCGAAACTCCCCATCTGGGAGCTTCATTGCATGCATGATGCGAAATACCTTGTACTTGTGAAAGACGCGGATGATGTAATAATCCTTATCATATCGCAGAATAAAGCATCGTGACTCATCAGATGACTCTCGTTGACTGCTACTGAGACCATCAGTGGGCTTGCTGCCCGACTTTGCCAGATCAATTCCAGCAAAGAGCTTCGCAAAATCCACATCACGCGAGGCTATCTTGTAGTAGCGAAATTCATTCATGATGATAGGATCATTCTCAAGGCTCGTACCACCCGATGCCTGATACTTCTTGCGAAAGGTTGCGAAGTAGGCAGAGTCTGGCATCATCTGCGCCTTACTCTCCTGAGAATAGGCACTCATCATCGTGATGATACTGAGAGCCACGGTCATAAAAAAAATAATACTCTTCATATATCTTTATCCTAGCATGAACGCATGCTCAAAGACAAGTCCTAAATGAAGTAGACTGTGCTAATCAACCCCGTGGGAATATATTGCGGGCGGGGCTTCAATAGAGAGCTAGGACTCGTAGATATCTACATAGAGACTGGCGTGTGACCATTTGCCCTCTTCTTTTGGGGTGGCTTTTGTTGGGTCGCTTGACTTTTTTGCTGAGTTCTTGCGCATGCGGCTATCGCCAATGCGGCGCGCGATGGCTTGGATCTCGTCGCGTCCCTCGGGGCCTTCTATGATGAACTCAAAGTGTGGGTTGCTCGGATTGGGGATCTGCGTCCATTGATTGGCAGGGATGTTTTGGGAGATTTGCTGCTTGTTGGGGTAGAGCATGCTCGTCGCTCCGCTTTCTTCGCGGCAGAGAAGGAGGAGCTGACAGGGCTCAGAGGAGAATACTTGGAAGATGAGCTGCTCTCCTATTCTCACTTCGGGTCTATCGTTGAGTAGCCGTACGTGAAGCTCAAAATCGCGCCCGACACCAGACTTGGGTACTCCTGCAATGGGGAGGAAGGGCTTGACTCTCCCAGAGGCTAGCTTCACAGCTTGGGCTGTTGGTGAAGCAAGGGCGGGGATGGCAGCACTATCTACGACAGGCTCGGGCTCAAGGGAGTAGATGGGGGTCTGCTCTACGACAGGCTCGGGCTCAAGGGAGTAGATGGGGGTCTGCTCTACGACAGGCTCGGGCTCAAGGGAGTAAATGGGGGCTTCACCAGCTGGAGTCTCGGCGGGGAATTCGGCAGCGAAGGCGATGGCTTCGGGGAAGACGGTGCTGCAGTCGATGTGTTCTGTAGCCTCTGAGGCTGCGGCACCTTCAAGATAAAAGCTGAGATTGCCCACTTGGTAGCTTACATCAGCACGCATGCGTATGGGGTGCGTGAGCGCGACTCCATCGGCAAAGGTGCCATTGCTTGATTGCTCATCGCGGAGATAGAGCTCATTGCCCAGTTTGCGTATGCTCAAGTGATGGCGCGAGAGCTCCATCTGCGAGGGGAAGCTCCACTGCGTGGATTCACTGCGTCCGAGAGTGACAATGTGACCATCGGCCCATGATTCAATCTCGTATTGGGCTATTTCTTGGAGTCCTTCGTACAGTGAAATAATTCTCATGACGCTGCTAATCTAAGCAAAAATCATGGGCTAAATCAAGCAAGAACTACCAGCTTGGGATGAAATGAGCAAATTTAATAGCTTTTGGCAAGCGCGGCGGTCTATTTTATGACTCTCTGTGCGCGGGAGTGGACTGCTACTGTGGCAGAGATACTTGGGCTGCTCGTAGGCACTGAGCTGCTCATGGATGGCATGCTCAAGTAGAGGGGCTTGATTCTGCGAGCCTTCCCAGAGCAAGGCGACACACTCTCCCAGTCTGGGATGGGGGTAGGGGAGGGCTGCGCAGTTGATCGCGCAGGCTTTGTAGAGACGCTGCTCAATGGACTCGCTCTGGATCTTGATGCCGCTGCTATTGATGATATTGTCGCTGCGTCCATGAATTTCAAGCTGATTATGAGGATGTAGCGTGACGATGTCGTTGGTGTGGAGCTGATTGATGCCTAGGAGGGTATCGTTGATGATGAGCCTGCCCTCATCATCGTTCGCTAGCTCGACATGGGGGAGTGGCGTGTAGTAGCGTGAATGAGTCAGTCCATTGAGGCGACGCAGTGCGATGTGGCTGTAGGTTTCTGTCATACCGTAGGAGGCATAGACGGCTCCGGGGTGCGCGTTCAGCTTTGCTTCTAGCTCATTGGGGATAAAGCCACCACCAAGCAGTAGTGTCTTGATGCTGTTGAGATCCTCTGCTGAGTTTTGAGCCGCTTGTAGGGTCACGATAGGGCAGAAATCAATGCGCATCTCGCGTGAGATGCTCTCATCAAAGAGTTGTGTCTGAGCGGGGCGCAATTCTAGGTGCAGGTTCGCGACAAGGCAGCGTATGATCATCATCTTTGCCGCAATGTAGTTGAGAGGGAGTCGGAGCAGGACGCGCTGCCCCTCACGCAAGTCGAAGTAATGGCAGCTGCGCACGGCACTGGCGATGAGAGCGCTTTTGGGCGCATAAAAGGTCTTGGGGCTGCCCGTGCTGCCCGAGCTATGCAGCGCAAGCGTGGGCTGCTCGTCGAGCATAGCGTGTAGGAAGGCGTAGAGCTCATCTTGTAGAGGCTCACTCAGCTCTGCTAGCTCAGAGCCTGTGCGAGACAGGATGCTCTCACGGCTCAGCCACTGGCCGTTGATATGAAGACCGTTAATTGGATTCATCGTTGCTTTTACTATTGATGGCTCTTCTCTTCTTGAGTCTCCTCTAGCGTTTCTTGGGCACTGGCAAGGGCTACACAGGCGAGTGCTGCGCTGCTGGGGAAGAGAATCACAGCCGAGAGAAGATAGGGGAGGAAGGAAAGGCTGTGGTAGATAAGTAGCACAGAGGCAAGGGTGATACCCGTGCAGAATGTTGTCCAGAAGGCCTGTGGAATCCAATTGGGGATGCAGCAGTCACCTTCATTCAAGAGGTTGGCGCGGCGGATGAGATGACCTCCTACAAGATAGCCCCAGTAGATATTATAGCCTGGGATGAAGAATTTGAGCAAGGCCTTGGTCGGCGAGTCTATCCAAATCAAGCTCCCATGCTGATCACAAGGCTCGGTAGGAAGTTTAGGCGATTGCCAGAGCTTGAGTGAGATGCTGACAATAATACCAAAGAGTGCAAAGCAGCAAAAGAGATAGGTCGTCACCATCCAGCGTGGAGAGTAGAAGAAGCAGGGCAGACTCAGCATGCTGGCTATGCCCAGTATGCGACAGATGATAAACCAGAGGGGGCGCTGGCAGTGATACCAGCATCTGCTATTTTTATTATCAAAGCGCGCGGAGATGAAGCTTAACTTACCTATACTATGGCTCTCGCAATGGAGAGCTCCCATCGTGCAGCGAGTAGAGCGCGATAGGTGACCGCATTCGAGCTGCTCAATCGTCTCCTCAGCAGTCAGCGGTCCTTTAGTAGCACCCGTCTTTGGCTCAAGTATCCAGACGCAGCGTTTTTCTAGACCATGGCGCTCCAGCCAGAGCTGTTGCATGTCACGTACTTGCTGGATACCCAGATGATTGAGCACAGCGATGAGCCCCCATGAGCAGATAGCAAAGAGCGGGATCATTACTAAGATATCCCCAGTGCTGGTGCTCATATTCCAGTATCCATGAATCACGATAGCGACAACGAGAAAGAAAAGGAAGGTCGGCTGCATGAGCGCTCTCCACAGACTACGCCCGCGCATGCAATGCCAGAGTGCCCCGCAGGTGATTGCTGTCCATGTCGCATGACCCGCTGTGAGAAAGAAAAAGGAGCGCGTCGCCATGAGGGTGTAGGCATTCTGATAGGCAAGCTGATTTCCCGCATTGGATGTAATGGGATTGTGCAGTGCATCAAAGGCATAGCCCATACTCTCCATGATGCTAAAGCCTGCACCTATGGACGCGCCAAAAAGTAGACCATTGAGTACAAGACCATTGCGGCGGCGTGCCTGTCCTGCCAAAAGCAGGGTCGCGGCAATTTTTGCAGGTTCTTCAATGATGCCTGCCATGAAGGGAGAGGATACTTTGCCAAAGGCTGAGAGGAGCAGGGCGAAGATGATGGAAAGAAGACCTCCACCACAGACCATGATGACGATGCGAAGCCAAGGTTGATTGCGCCAGATATTAAGCTCAGCAAAGAGGCAGATAAGACCTAGGGGGATAGCGACACTTTGCATGACAATGGAGCTGATAAAGAGTCTCGAATTGCCAAGCTCGATGCGGGCGACATGCTCGGCGAGCATAAAGACGAGGGCAAAGAAGAGCAAGCTAGTCATCAACAGCAAGCTGCGCCAAGGAAACTGCCAACGTGCATCAATGCTGCAAAGATGCGGGGTTGTGTGAGAACTGCCCGCGGAGAAAAAGTCTGTAAAAGTGCGTTGTTCATGGATTGTGAGTAGATCACGAATCAGCGATCGCAGCGAGAAGCTGGATTTTGAAAAGCGATAAGGCGTAGGGGGCATGGGAGAGAGAACAGGGGTAGGGGGAAGTTTTAGGGGAGGGGGAGGCTTCAAATGCTCACCATTTTATAGGGGGCTTTCTCGCCGTAGAGTGATAGTAACACATGAAGCTTTCTTTGACAAGTGATCTTTCTATCTATGCTCACCTCTCATTATTAAAGTATAGAGGATATTAGAGGTGGCTTCTAAGTAAAAAAAATAATTTTATAGCAAAAAAAAATTGACACTGAGTAAAAAAAAGTGTACAATGTGCTCACACCTCCGAGGAGGTAAACTTAAAAATCGCGGGATGGAGCAGCCAGGTAGCTCGTCAGGCTCATAACCTGAAGGCCGCAGGTTCAAATCCTGCTCCCGCAATCAAAACAGAAAGGGTTGTAACGGTAACTGACCGTTACAACCCTTTCACTTTGCCCATTTTGACTTGGCGCTCGCTCGCTTTCCTTGTAGCTAGTGCTTTGTTGAGCCCTATCGTTTAGGGCTCATAAAATGATACTCTTTGACGTGTATTAATACTCTCGACTGAGTAGATAGTTGTTGATCGCAAGCAGAGCTTCGCGCTGTTCTTCGGGGAAGATATTCAAGGCCTGACGTGCCCTCTCCGTGAGTTGCTTTGCCTCGGCGCGGGCATGCTCCAGACCAACGAGTGCTGGATAGGTCGCTTTTTGCACACGGGCATCTTTCCCTATGCTCTTGCCCATCATCTCGGGCGTGGAGGTGATATCAAGTATGTCGTCGATGATTTGGAAGGCTAGTCCCAGGCACTCTCCGTATTCGCTCAGCGCAGCGAGTTGCTCGTCTGTACAGCCAGCTGCCATCCCTCCGAGGCGTAGTGAGGCGAGGATGAGGGCTGTTGTCTTGCCATTATGGATGGCTCGTAGCTCGTCGAGGCTGAGCTCGCGTCCTTCGCCTTCGAGATCGAGTACCTGTCCGCCCACAAGGCGTTGACTGCCCGTTTGGAAGGCGAGCTCTTTCACATAGTCGCCCACGCTGTATCGGGCATTGGGACTCGTCTGTGCCAGCATGGCAAAGGCTTCTGTGAGTAGGGCATCGCCTGCGAGGATTGCTATCCCTTCGCCGAATACTTTGTGGCTTGTCGGACGCCCGCGACGCAAGTCGTCATTATCCATACTGGGCAAGTCATCATGGATCAGTGTGTAGGTATGCAGTGTCTCCAAGGCGCATGCGGCTGGCATAGCTAGCTGTGCATCACCTCCGCAGGCTCGCGCGGCCTCGATGCAGAGCAGGGGGCGTATGCGCTTGCCGCCCGCAAAGATGCTATAGCGCATCGCCTTGTGTATGGTCGCAGGGGCGGCTTCTTCTTGGGGGAGTAGTGCGTCGAGTGCGCTCTCAACTTGCTGGCAGCGCTCCGTTATGAGGGTCGTAATATCAATGGGCATGGTGTGTATATGGGGTCAAGATTATAGAAAGAACATCCTCTTCCTCCATAGAGAAAAAGGATGTTGTGGTGAAAACTAATGTGTGTGCTTCTTAAAATCCATCTGAGTCGCTATCCGAGCTGAAGCTATCGTCACTGCTGCCAGAGTCGGAGTCGGAGCTTGCGTCTGAGGAGTCAGTGCTGCTGTCCGATGATGAGCTGTCCTCATCGCTGCTTTCTTCTTCCGCTGCGGGGATGGCCTCTGTGGGCATGGTGGCTTTTACCTCGGGTGCTTTCGGGGCTACCGCGGGCGCAGCTGCGGTGGCCAGAGGGGCTGGCGCGGAGATGAGTGACGCATCACTCAGTCCTCTCGAACGACGCGTATCTATACGCACGCTGTCCATATCGGCATCGGCAAGGCTTTCTAGAATGGCGCGTCCTAGCTCATCGCGCATGAGCTTGGTGCAGACGTAGACATCATAGTCACCCTGATTGGGTAGATTCCACGCGGGGGTCTTTGTGCGTGGGACGAGAACACCTATCATTTTACCCTTGGCGTCAGTACAGATAGCCCATACGGAGGAGCGCTTGGGGTCAACGCTGGGCATGGAGATAAAGTACTGCGGGTATACATAGGAGAAACTCTCAATCTCAGAGTGGTGCATCCACTCTGTCAGGGCGCGACGAGCGCGAATAGGAAGAGCCCCCATGGCGGTGCAGCGGCGGCTGTTCGGGTCGACTTGATCATTGTGGCTATAGACTGTAGTAGGCTGGACTGCTACTTGCTTTGCAGCTTTTTGAGGGCTCAGGGTATTTGAGCACGACACAAGACTAGCGCAGGTAGTGACTGCAGCTAATCCGACGAGACGAATGTAGGAGAAAGTGTTCATATGCTTAGCTTCTCTATACTATACAAACTACCGACCTGTTGACAAGAAAAAATAGCTCAGGAACGAAAAATTTCGCCACTACGGCAGTATCGCTGCGCCCTAGCTCGCGGTCTAGGGCGCACTTTATGGCTCTCTCTCCATGTCATTAGCAGCGCATAGCGGAGAAATAGGGATTGGGTCGTGCGCGTCCCGCAAACATGGCGTCCTTGTAGTAGGAGATACGCTTGTTGAGTATAGGTGGGGCTCCTTGGATAAAGGTGATGACTGTTTCGCGATTGAGGCGTCTCACCTCGTCAGGATTTAACAGCGCGCGTGAAATTTCTGAAACTGACTGCCCCTTGCTCGTGCCGTTTTGTGAGTCAAAGACTAGTCCTCGCGAGTAGTTCTCAGAGGAGGAGAGCGATGCTACATGTATGGTAGCCATCCCTAGCATCTCAGAGATGTGCTTTGCCGTTTCTTGATCATTGATGCCAAAATACTGCTGTATCTTTGCATTCGCAAGAAAGGATGGCCAGTCATGCTCGTAGAGTGATTTGAGCTGCGATAGATCCTGCCATATCATCCAAATGGTCATGCCATAGCCAGCTAGTAGACTCACTGCTTGGCGCAGATTGTTCATCGTTCCTAGCTGCGCCATCTCATCGAGCATAAAGAGTACGGGGCATCCATCGGCAGGTGGCTCCATGCTGCTGGTCATTGATTTCATAGCCATCGTGATCCATAATCGTATACAGCGTACGTAGTTGGGCAGATGATGTGGGGGCATCACCATATAGATGGATACTTTTCCCTCTTGCTTGAGCTGACTGATATCATAGCTCCCACCAGATGATGATGAGTCACTACCCAATGAGTTACATACTAAAGGTGAGTCGAGAAACTCAGTATGCCTCAGGGCTGTGGAGATGATAGAGCTGAGCTCTCGAAAGCTCGCCGACATGATCTCATTTGCGGCGCGTGCCAGCATCCCGTTAAGGGGGATTGGATCTTTTGCGAGCTGTTGGAGAAAACTTTCGAGGGCATCTTGACCCGAGGTGAGAATCTCTCGCACCTTGGAGAGATGTCGCCTATTGTTGGGGGCTTTTCCGCAGATGACGGCCAGAATAAGGCACTTGAGCAGGGAGCGTGCTTTATGGTCCCAGTGGGGGTCTTTGGGCTCAGCTCCTGCGTTGTATATCATCGCATCGGCAATCTGACCTGCATCATCTAGAAGCTCAGGGTTTTTTTCCAGATACTCGCTCACGCGCCAGTTGTTCTTCACCAAGCCGTCTAGCGGATTAATAGATCCTGATCCATCAGATACAATTCTAAAAGGATCAAGGCATACGACATCTTGCTTGAAGGTGGAGCTCCTGTAGTCATGGGTGACTGCATAGTTCTCCCCCTTGGGGTCAATCACGAGTACTGAGCCTGGGTAATGGAGCAGATTCGGTATGACGAGTCCTACACCTTTACCGGATCGTGTCGGTGCGATTGTGATGATATGCCCATCGCCTTTCCAGCCCAGATAGGAGTCGTGGGGGCTTTTTTTGACAAAATCAAAGAGACCTGAGAAGAGACCTGATGTGGATGATTCATAGGAGCTTCGAATGCCAGAGAGGAGCTCGCTGGGGGACTGGAGCTTTCCTAGTACGAATGCGCTATGACTAGCCTGTGCTCGGAGGTAGCTGCTCGTCCGGGAGCATGAGTTAAACATATCGCTATTGTGCTGGAAGGGGCCAAAGCCAAATAGACCTTCGTCATGCAGGTCTTTGACATTGGCCCAGCGCGCGCTACCATAGCTGTCTGTGTTGATATATTTTGCCATAGTGATCGTTTTGAATATATTTAAGCCTTATAAGGATATGCGTGATTCTTCCTTGGAGGGGTGATCAAAGATCCACACCTTATTGTCTTGCTCATTTCTCAGAAAAAGTCTGTAGCAAAAATTATCCCTGACCATACGGTCATCTATGGGGATAGAGAGTTTGTTGAGCGTGACTGCATCAGAGCATGCGACGCGCTCTCCGTCATTTTTGCTCAGTGGCAGGCTGTGAGCTTTGCGTCGCAGCTCTAGTGCTGGAATTCTGGACTGATTGCTTGTGACGACTATCTTCCAGCTCTTTTTACCAAATAGGAGGGCTGCGCGACTGCTGCTGAGTTTGTAACTAATCTGCATGCTTTGCGTGAGCGAGCAGATGCATACGACATCGGAGTAAAAGGTATTGGGCGGTGAGCCTATCTTGGCAAAGATGCTTACAAAGCAGTTCTCGTTGCCTATGCTGGGAAGGCGCAAGAATTGATTGAGCTCATACTGCTTGCGTGTGCATACTTTTTGCGAGTATTGGCCTGCTTGCTCAGGTGAGGTCGCAAAGCTGTCTGTGCTATAGAGGATGAGCACCTCTTGGCAATTCGCGGGCCATCGCCAGCTCAGTCGTAAATCTGAGGCTATGCGCTGCTGCTCCAGATGGGTGATACCCGCATGGTAGTTGAGCTCGCGGCTCTGACATACGATTGCCTGTCCATCAGAATGTACGACTGGTGTGAGATAGCGGTAGCAGGATATATCAAGCTTTTCATACGCCTGTCCATTGAGATTGTCAACAAGGGAGAGAGCTCGCCATCCTGATTGCTGTGTGAGAGCGCTCGCCGACACGAGGCTTGCGCTGGGTAGTAGGATGGCAGATGTGAGGTACCATTGGAGCTCACCTTTCGCGGGGCGAGTCCATTGTATACTCAGCTTGCCATTCTCATAGCGAAACGACCAGTCGTGATTCTGAATGGCTGTGGGAGGCTGCATTGATTTGACCATCAGGCTGACGGGGCTCGAGCGTAGCTCTTGTCCTCTGATGTCGATATAATAGTGCACGAGCATGTAGCCGTAGTTTATCCCTACTTCTATACCTTTGTTGTCTTGGTATTGGCTTGTTCCTGCGGGCAGGCGCATGAGCGTGCCATCTTGGAGATGCTGAGGCATTGCGTTTTTCTTGCGTACGAGGTAGCTGCCTTTGGCTCCAGGCTGTGGCTTCCATGTGAGCTGGATGCTAGACTCGACGCTTGATGCGTGAAAGTGCGAGGCATCCGCGATGATTTGCCCTACGCCACAGCTACAGCCTTTGCTAATGAGGTAATCTCCACAGCTCGCAAATACTGCATAGCCATAGCATATACCCGGTACAATAGTCCTATCGTCATAGCTCAGACTACTCAGCTTGGCAATCTGCTCGCCGTCTCCGACTGAGGAAGGTACTCCTCCAGCTTTGCGTATGAGTACATAGCCCAATGGCAAGATCCCTCCCTCTGACCTTGCTATGCTGGATTGGGCATAGGGAGATTGATTGCGCATCAATGGAGTCCAAGATATGCGCAAGGCGTGCTCTCCGAGTGGGGAGATATCCCCTCTTGAGGGAGCTGCTAGGGAGCTGACGATTGCGTGGAGCTCATTTTTTGCTTTTTGGTCTTTGATCGCTGATAGTTGCGTCTCGTAGAGAGCATAGGAGGCGAGTTTTGCGCGGTAGGGGTGCAGGTGCTGCAGCGCAAGGCTGAGACCTGTAGCGTCTGCGCTACGTAGTGCTTTTTCTGCTGCATCAATCCTAGATAGAACGGCTTCGCGCTCACTGAGTGGGAAAGTGCACTTGCTACAATACTTGTTGTCCACTAGCTCTAGATGCTTGCATATGGGGCAATGCAGCAGAAGGTCGCAGCCGCATTTCTGACAACTCTGAGCTGAGCTGAGATTCTCAGCTTTGCACTGGGGACACGCGCGCATCTGCTCGGCGAGATGCTGATCAGGGTGCTGAATCTTGCTGCGCACACAGCATTCATGATGCACAAACCAACGCGCACGATCAAGGCACATGCCGAGGCTGACGCAGTCGTGTACATAGCTCATGTAGAGGACGCGTGGGATGCTGCGTTGCCCTGATTGAGTGAAATTGGCTATTTTCTTTTTTACGATCTGACGTGCTTGAAAATCGAGCCATGCTGCATCGAAGGCAAGCTTTTTTGCCTCATTTTCTAAAAAGCTTGCAATGTTGCGCGAAAGGGTGTTTTTGGACGTGGATACGGATTCAGAGGCATCGCGTACTCTGCTTTGAAAGATCTTATACCTCTCTTTGAGTACGGGCATAGGGTCGCTGGGCTGAGTCCCTATTAGGGTATAGATGCTCGTTTCGTTGAGCAAATGAAGTGCAGTTATTGTTTCACCCAGAAGTTTATCTGTGGGAATCAGATTGGGGGGAATGTGAGAATCAAAGCAGGCCGGGTTCGTATTGGGGCTGATGTCGATGGGAGCTAGCAGGCTGATTGATCTCTTTTGGATGAGATCATCAAGATCGTGCTTGTCGAGAGGGGAGGCGGCTTGGATCTTTTCCCATGTTGCGCTCTCCATTTTCCCATTCACGATAATTGGGTCAATCTGTGACTCTAGCTCATCTCTACACTGGCGATACGCATCACGCGCCAGCTTTTTTAGGGTTGCTTCATCATAAAGAGCTTGTTGAATCTTGGGGATCTCATCAAAGTATTTTTTGAACTCTACCTTTTTTGACTCAGGCAAATGTGTTCTATTGGACCACTTGCGCTTCATTTTCGCAAGCTGAGTATCAATAACTTCTCGCGAGGGAAGAGAGCTAGAGCTGATGGGGAGCTCCATGAGGATGTAAAAATTCAATTGTCGATTCACAACGGATTCATCTTGGAATGGGAATAAAGAGCCCTCTAGCACAAGGCATCATCATGAAAGAGTGTTATGCCTTGCGCTAGAAGAGGGGAGGGGGATGGCTGGTGGGGTTAATCTACTTCTGTATTTCTGACGCGCTCGGAGATTTCGTCTATCTCTTTTTGCGTCAGACTTGAGGCTACAGAGATCTCATGAGTGATGACATTGCCAGAGCTAGGATCTAGTGCTTTGATAAACAAAAATCCATCATTATCAAGCTTGAATGTGTTAATAATGGGAGAGCTGCGCGGGAGATTGGGTGAGATCTTAAGAGTATCGCGCCACAGCTCTTTACAGTCATGCAGCTCGACGGAATGGCTCTCCCTCTCCTTTGCCCCTGGGTAGGCGGCAGCATTTTCTACGACGACAAAATTCACCCCTGCTTGATTATCACAGATAGTATAAGTATTAACTGTGTATTCTGCTGGCAGAGGTGTGTCGCGATAGATGAGATTAATAGCAAACTTCCTGCTGTGATTCTTGCCATCGACAACGATCGTGCCAAAGCTCTTGCTGCTCACGTTGGAAATGGGGCGCAAGGCAGAGGTCACGACATCGAGGCTAAAGCCATGATCGAGCGCGACTTTTTCAATCGCCTGCTGTTCTTCTCGTGACAGGCTCTCGTGATAATTCCTTCTATTGGCATCCAAGGAGAACTCATCATCGGCATTCTGATTGGAGTAGAGATCGTTGAGATTGTTGACGATAGGGTCAAAGCTAAACTCATCTTGGACAAACTCCTTGGCCTCGGAGCGAATCACATTGCCAAAGCCCACGATGGCAGCACCGAGCGCGACCGCCTCATGAGGGCGATAGAGCTTGGGCTCCAAGCCCGTGAGCTCTTGGAGCATGGGCTTGACCTGGGGCATATAGCTACTGCCGCCCACGAGGATGACCTCATCAATCTGCTCTCCTAGTCGCTGCGTTTTGTCCATGACGCATTGTGTGTAGTCACGCGTCTGCATGAGTAGTGGGTAGGTAGCGTTGTCGAACTCCCCGCGCGTCACTGTGACTCGATAGTTGCGCCCCTCGTATCCTATAGACTCTGTCGCCTGCTGGTGGCTGGAGAGCATCACCTTCATTTTCTCTGCCGCTGTACGCAGATCATGCAACAGGGCCTCATCCTCGTAGATATCTCCAGCAAAGCCCTCTGAGGCCTCGAGCTTCTCCGTAATCAAGGCTAGCATGGCGTCATCCCAGTCTTTGCCGCCAAGAGAAAAGTTCCCATCAAGGCAGAGAACCTTGATACCAGAAGAGTCTACTGATATCACAGTCACATCAAATGTACCTCCTCCTAGGTCATAGACGAGGATATTCTTGCCCCTGACATCCTGAGCGAGATTCATCCCGTAGGCAAAGGCGGCCGCCGTTGGCTCGCTCAGGACACTCACGACATTGAGACCTGCGCTTTTACCTGCATTCTTAATCGTTTGGCGTTCTCCGAGGAAGAAGTAGGCGGGGCAGGTGATGACGACATCCTTGATCGTCTCGCCAAGATGCGCGTTGGCGTCTTGGACGAGTTTTTTGAGGATGTAGGCGAATATTTCTGCGACCGTGTAGGCTTGGTCGTTGGCGTAAAAGCGATAGTCGCTATTGCTCGTCTCTCGTTTGATAAAGCTGGCTAGAGCACTAGGGTTGAACATCGCGAGCTCTTTAGCCTCGGCTCCTACCTTGCCTCCTCCGTCCTCCTCAAACAAGACGACCGAGGGGGTGGTCATCTCGTTATCAGAATTGGGTATCACCTTGGGCTTCCCCGACTCATCGACGATGGCGACGCAGCTGAAGGTGGTCCCTAGGTCTATTCCTAGAATCTTTTTCATGATCAATTCTTTGTTTTAATCAATGAATTCGAGCTCTCCGATTTTTTGGATGGCCTCTTCGATCTCTTGCTCTGTGAGTCCACCCTTCACGTTAAACTCTGCACGCACCTCTGTGTTATGGATTAATTCGCGGGCACTGACCAAAAGCTGACCTTCCTTATCAATGGTGAAGCTCACCTCGATAGGCGCACTCTGCGGCAAGCCTGCTGGTAGCTCCAAGACAGCCTCTCCAACGAGCTCATAGTCGTCAATATTGGGTGCCAAATTGCTCTCTACATTGTTGCAATAGATCGTGATGGGGAGCGACGTTGCGCCTTCTTCCTTGATGGGGTAGACTCTCTGCACGCTGCATGGTACAGGCGTCTGCTTGATGATGAGATTATTGACCACGAGTTTATTCGTGGCGGTATGTCGAGCGACTACGCCGTAGCTCTTTGAGGCTACTGTTGTAATGTTAATAGGTCTCGTATCAGGGGGGAAGATATCTATAATTGGCTCCTTTTCTCCATCGCCGGTGTTCGCATTCTCACCTCCAGCTTCAATGTTTTGCTGTTGTTGGATATAGATAGCATTGACACCATAGAGTGCAGCACCGAGCGCGACCGCGCGGTTGGGCTCATAGAGCTTGAAGGGGATTCCAGAGGGTACACCATAATTCGACTCGATGAGATTCCAGACCTGTGGCATGAGCGAGGAGCCTCCTACGAGTAGGATCTCATCTATCTTTTGGACATCGTGCTTTTCGCGAACGAAGTTGAGGGCCTTATCAAAGTAATCCTTGGTCTGCATGAGCAGGGCTTCTGTCTCGCGCTCGAACTCCTCTCGCGTCACCTCAAGGCGTGCCTTTTCCCCCTTGAGGCTGATGTTGCAATAGCCTTTATTCTTGCTGCTGAGGTCAAACTTGAGCTTCTCGATGCGTACCTTGAGCTCAGTGTAGGTATCTGGATCTTCGCGCGGGTCGCCAACATCGGGACAATTCTGCATAAACTTGTCGATGACAATAGATTCTAGACAAGCATCCCAGTCAGCTCCCCCCAAGCGGTGATTGCCCTCGGTGCAGAGTACGGTGCAGGCATCCTTGGTGAGGCGTATTACAGTAACATCAAATGTGCCTCCGCCTAGGTCATAAATAACAACATGCTTATTAATATCATCATTGACTAGTGCCATACCATAAGATAGGGCTGCCGCAACAGGCTCACTGATGACATTGAGCACATTGAGACCCGCCGCTATGCCCGCCTGTCTCGTCGCCTCCATGGCTGAGGCATTAAAATAGGCAGGGCAGGTGATGACCGCATCCTTCACCTCATGTCCATTCTCAGCTGCCGCGCGGAGCAGTTCACGGATAATAATGGCGGACATCGTGACGGGGGTATAGACTTCATCCTCTATTTCAAAAGTCCATTCTTCTCCCATCTCGCGTTTTACGAGAGAGACAACCCTTTCAGGGTGAATGAGCGCCATCTCCTTTGCTGCGTGACCGACAGATATCTGAGCCTTCCCCTCCTCATTCTTGCCTTCAAAGTATACTACTGAAGGGGTCGTATCATAATTCCCATTACGAATAATCTGAGCCTTGCCTGTATCATCGACGTAGGCAATTGCAGAATAGGTCGTACCTAGATCAATTCCGTATATCATATTGTATTTTTGTTTTGGTGTGAAATGTATAAAGTCATTCTAAGGGCTCCTCGCCTCAAGGTATTTAAGCGAAGTCAAGGCCCTTCAAATTTAAAATTGCATAGCTAGATTTTAGCGCTTTGCGGCGACGTAGACCGCGACGCCTTCATGTCTAATGACAGTCTGGTCAGCCGACTCAAAGCCCAGCCGTATCGTCTCTGCGACGGTCTGAACGAGGCTGGGATCATCTGTAGGAATAGTCTTGGCGATGCGCTGCCTCTTGGGTGCGAAGCGGTCTCCAGGATTTGACTGATAGGTGAAGACCTCATGTCGCTCCAAGATGTCAGCGAGAGACTGGGAGAATGTGCTAAAGAACTTGTGCATTTTGAGGTAATTCTCCGGAGATGGCTCTAGCTCTTTGTAATAATCTTGAGTCTTTCTCGTGCTGTCAAGCTCTTGGATGATGTCTAGAATGACAGCCAAGGAGAGATTGCGCGACTCGCCTCGGCGGTAGCGCTCCAATTCATCGTGCTGGCGATCAATGATAAGCTGTAATTTTTGGCTGTAGGCAATATAGTCTTCTATGCGTTTTGTTAGCTTTGAGAGAGTCGCTTCTATCTGGGTGATTTCGTCTGCGAGACTAGGGGGGGCTTGATTCGATGGCTCTACGAATGGAGATTTTTTTTCAAGGGAGAGCTCTTCCACGCTGGGTAGCTCTTCAACGAGCTTATTATCTGATGCGAGCTCTTCTTTTTCAGAGATACTCGTTTCATCAGTTGACTTATTTTTATCATCAGACTCTAAAGTGCATCTACTGGGATCAATCTCAAGGAGGGCTGGATCTTTATCGGGCGATGTGCTTATAGATTCTTCTGTTGATTGAGAGTGAGTATTGTTCATAGTTTTCACTTAAACTATAACAAAGCCTCCTTTTTATGCAAGAAAAAAAATATTCTTCAATGATGCGGAGGATTGCGGAGATCTCTGAAATTTCCTCCTGCTTTCATGAGAAAGATACCTCACATTCGGAGCTCGCAGGAAAGGCAATTCCCTCAAAATCACAGTTCTTGAGAAATGGGAGGTGTGTGCATAAGTATGATGCCGTTGACTATCCTGAGTGACAATTGCGTGTCGAATCTGAGCTGAGATCAAAAATGCGAGTATTGTAGCTTGCCAAGTCATCGGTATTCTGATAGTCTACAAGCAGAAAGAAGCAATGTTTCCCAAGAAACTCAAAATCCGTGCACGTAAATTCAAGCCTCTAAAGCAGCGTAAAAGCGACAAGAGAGGAGGGGGGCTTTTTGCTCGTATTCGCTCTCCTTGGTTGCGCTTTTTCGTGAAGGCTGGTCTCATCACCCTGCTCACTCTCATCGCGGGAGCTGCTCTGGGCTATTTCATATTCATGACCTACACCTCGCCTCATCGCAAATGGGCCAATGAGATAGATCTAGAGAATATCAATAATCTCGAGCACCCAGCGGTGATCTATGATAGGAAGGGCAAGGAGCTCGGGCGTATCTATGAAGAGAATCGTAGCTATGTGCCTCTCAAGGAGATTTCCAATAGTATGATCGACGCGCTCGTCGCTCAGGAGGATAAGACCTTCTGGACGCATCAGGGCTACGACCCTGTGGGTATTTTGCGTGCGTTCAAGGCGGCAGCCACAGCAGGTGGAGCCGTGAGTCAAGGGGCATCAACGATCACGCAGCAGTTGGCACGTGGTGCTTTTGAGCTCGAGCGTCGTACCTTGGCGCGTGGCGGCACGCGCTACCATCGCAAGATTGTCGAGATCTTTCTAGCTATGCGCATTGAGGAGAAGTATAGCAAGGAGCAGATCATGGAGTTTTACTTGAATCGTATCTACTTCGGTCGAGGCTTTTATGGCATACGCGCGGCATCTATGGGCTACTTTGGAAAAGAGCCTGCGGATCTCACAGTACCCGAGGCCGCTAGTCTCGCGGCTCTGATCAAAAATCCTGAGAATTACAATCCTCTTCGCAATCCTGAGCTGAACTTCCGCTGGCGCAACGATGTGATTGATCGTATGTTTCGCTCTGGTTATGTGAGCTTTGAGGAGGCGGATCGCTTGAAGAAGATTCCCCTGCAGCTCAATCCCGCTCCTTTGCAGCGTCAGACAAACTTTCTCTACAATCAGGTCTATAAGCATGTGCTCAATCTATTCAAGAGTGAGCGAGCGGAGGATATTGTCAAGACTGCCGGTCTGCGCATCTATACGACCATCGACAAGGAGATGCAAGAGAGTGCGACGCAAGCGATGCGCGAGAAGCTCACCGTCATTGAGAACATGATAGGCTATGGGCATGTGCGCTTTGACCAAAAGGATGACCCACGCTATGCCCAGCACCGCTACCTTGATGGTGTCGTCTACGCCTTGGACAATAAATCAGGAGGTGTGCTCGTCTATGTGGGGGGGCGCAACTATGATGTGGACAATTTTGATATCATCGAGTCTGGGCGTTGTGAGGTAGGCACAGCTCTGTTCCCCTTCCTCTACGCTGCCGCTTTTGAGCATGGATATGCACCTAGCTCACGGCTCATTGATGATGCGATGGATAATCGCCTCGCGGGCATTGGCGGGATCAAGGGTATTCTGGGTGAATGGGGAATGGAGGTTGACCGTGGGCGCTACCTCGGCTCTGTCACCCTGCGTCAAGCTCTCTCTTGGTCAAAGATCGCAGCCTCTGCACGTCTCGGAATCAATGTGGGGGCCAAGCATTTTGGCAAGATGCTCAAGGATGTAGGCATCACTCCCCCCAAGCGCAACGCCCAGAGCACGGAGGCCAATCCCACCTACTATCCCCGCGTCTACCTCGGCACTGAGCCCATGTCACTCAAGGAGCTCGTCGTCGCCTACACCTCCTTCCCCAATGGTGGCACACGCCCCCTTGCTCCCTTCATCGTCTCCAAGATCACAGACCGACATGGTAAGGTGCTCTGGGAGGAGCCTCGTATGAAGACTGCCAGCAGCATAGCGAGCATGCGCCCTCATACGAGCTACCGCATCCACTCCATCTTGCAGGAGAGTCTCAAGAAGGGGAGTGCTGTGCGCGTTCTTCCTTACTTGCCCCCCGATTTTCATGGTGCAGTGAAAACAGGTACAAATTATGATTTTGCAGACAATGTCTTGATGGGCTACAACTCCTCCTTTACCTGTGGGATCTGGATGGGCTTTTTGAACAACCAGCCTGCGATCTATGAGCGTGCCTTCTCCTCGGATACCTGTGGCTCTATACTCGGTGCGGTCTTTGGTGCGGCAGCGCGCTCTGGACTGAAGGATGATGTGATTGAGATGCCTGATGATACAGAGGCCGTTGAGATCTGCAAATCATCTGGTCAGATTGCCACCGACTTCTGCTTTGAGTCCACTGTAAAGGCGGGAAGACCTGTCTATACGCGCAATACCTATATAGAGTACTTCCCCAAGGGGGATGTCACCCTCTCGGAGTGTAGTGTGCATGGTGATGCGTTGTCGGTCTTGCATGACTTTGTTGGTCATAGCCTCATTTCCAATCGCATTCTGCCCATAGCTCCCATCCAGCCCAAGACTGTGGCTCTGCAAGGAGAAGACCCTTACCAGACTCAGCTCGTGCTCAAACCTATCCATCAGGACGGTGAGGGTCTCGATGAGGGGAGCAATAAATTTAATCCCAATATCGTGCTCTCAGAGGATAAGGATTCTGTGCTCAAGTCCATCAAAGATGTGCTCGAAGAAGGACGCATTGAGCTAAACACGCCTGCGGGGCTCAAGATCCCCGTACGTCCGCTGAGTTATTAAATTCATACACTGTTATACTTACAAACACTATGTCTACTTCTTCCAAGGTATTTGTCGCGACGCAGGAGAAGGTCTTGCGCCTCAATCTGGATCAGCGTTTTTACGGCTCTTTTGCAGAGATAGGTGCTGGGCAAGAGACCGCGCAGTGGTTCTTTCGTACATCGGGTACAGCAGGTACAGTTGCAAAGACCATCTCTGCCTATGACATGACGGTCAGTGACGCGCTCTATGGGCATGTGAATCGCTACGTCTCTGAGGAGCGACTCATGCAGATGATGGACTATGAGTACAAGCAGCTGCTGGATCGTCTCGCACAGAAGCGCGGCAGCAAGACCTGCTTTTTTACCTTTTGTAGTACGGTCAAAAGCAAAGGGTACCGCGATAGTGGTCCTTGGTCAGCGTGGATTGGTGTGCGCTTTCAGCTGCGCCCCGAGCTGCCGCCTAGCGACATCATCATCCATGTGCGCCTCCGTGTCGCGGATGCCGACAAGCAGAAGGAGGTCCTCGGCATTCTCGGGGTGAATCTCCTCCATGCTCTTTTTTACAAGCGAGAGCATCTCGAAGACTTTGTACCCAGTCTCGGCGAAAACCTCAATCGCCTTCATTTTGAGATCGACATGGTGCGCTTCAGCGGGCATGGCTTTGGTATGTTTGACAACCGTATCTTGGCTCTCCACCTTGTCCAGTCGGGCTTGACACAATCCGCGATTTTTTGCGCAGATGGGACTGTGACACAACCAGCCGATCTGCTCTACAAGCGTCCCATCGTGCTGCTGCGCGGCAGCTTTATGCCGCTGTGCAAGATACATCTTGAGATGATGAAGAGCGTGCGGGCGCGCTTTATGAAAGAGCTCAGTGCTGAGGCTCAGAGCCGTGCCATTGACATCTGCGAGATCTCGTTGAGCAATCTGCTGCGCGAAGGTAGCGTTGATATGCTCGATTTTATCGACCGCGTTGATGCTCTTGCTGCCCTCGGTAAGACCGTCATGGTCACCAATATCTCACGCTTTCACAAGCTCTCCGCGCTGCTGGATGAATACAGCAAGGAGCCCATTGCCATCGCTCTCTCCATAGGGCTGCTCAATGAGCTCTTTAAGGAGAAATGGGTTGACTCCCCCGGAGGCATCTTCCTCAATATCGCCCAGACCTTCCTCAATCAGACCAAGCTCTACGTCACCCCGTGGATCAACCGCGCGACAGGTGAATTCGTCACTGCGGGGACTTACAAAGCACCAGATGCCTACAAGCATCTCTACAGTCACCTGCTCAACAATGGTAGTATCATTGAGGTCCCCTACTTCAACGCGCCTCTTCTTTTGCAGACACCACGCGATATCATCAAAATGATTCTCTCTGGGACAGATGATTGGCGCAACTACGTGCCAGCTGAGGCTGAGCGCATGATTGAGCACATAAAGCAAGGAATACAAGAATGAATAATATACTCAATGTCAAGGAACAATTCCCTCTCTTTAATCATAAAGTAGACCGCCAGCATCTCGTCTATCTCGACAACGCGGCTACGACACAAAAGCCCCAGCTCGTCCTTGATGCTGTAGCCGAGTATTACGAATTTCAAAATGCTAACATCCACCGAGGAGCGCATTATCTCAGCCGTCTCGCCACTGATGCCTACGAGAATGCGCGAGCCGAGATTGCGCTGATGATAGGAGCGCAGAGTGCGCGTGAGATCATCTTTACCTCGGGGACTACCTCTGCTATCAATCTCGTTGCCCATGTCCTCACCTCACGGCTAGCACCAGGTGATGAGATCCTTGTCACTTGGGATTCGCATCATTCTAATATCGTCCCATGGCAGATGCTTTGCCAGCGCACTGGTGCTATCCTGCGCCCTATCCCTCTGACGGAGCACATGGAGGTGGATATGGAAGTCTATCAATCCATGCTCGGACCGCAGGTCAAGGTACTAGCCTTTCCCGCCATCTCCAACTCTACGGGTGTCATCAACCCCGCTAAGGAGATGATGCGCCTCGCGCGTCATCACAGCAGTGATTGCCTCTGCCTCGTGGATGCCGCCCAGAGCATGGGCTACATGCACGTCGATGTCACGCAGCTCGACTGTGATTTCCTCGCCTTCTCGGGGCACAAGGTCTACTCCACCACAGGTACAGGTGTGCTCTGGGGGCGCGAGAGCCTGCTTGCAGATCTCCCTCCGTGGCAGGGTGGGGGTGAGATGATCAAGGAGGTGCGCTTTACGCATACAAGCTACAACAGCCTTCCCTACAAATACGAAGCGGGTACTCCCGACATCGAGGGCAATATAGCCCTCGCCGCCGCCATGCGCTACATGCACCGACTGGGTAAGGACAAGATACGCGCCCACGAAGACACGCTTCATCAGTATCTTGATGAGGGGCTCGCTCAGCTACCCGGTGTGCGCATCCTCGGTCAAGGTGTCGCCCGTGGAGCGCTGAGCTCTATCATCGTCGAGGACATCCATCACTACGATCTCGGCACGCTGCTTGATCAGATGGGCATAGCTGTACGCACAGGGCATCACTGCTGCCAGCCGCTGATGCACTCTCTACAGATATCGGGCACGACGCGCTATTCACTGGCTGTCTATAATACTCAAAAGGATATAGATATTGCTATCGAAGGAACAGCGCGTGCTCTGCGCATGCTACGATGAAGCTGCGCATGGTTGATAGCTGTGTCTAGAAGCTTTCTGCTTCGTTCTCGACTTGGCATGTAATTTGTTACATGAAATACTGCCAAAGTATTAAAATAGGACTCTAGATAGAGCACAGCATGATTGTATCGAGTCACAGTGATGCTGTGCAGAAATCAAGACATGCAATCCCTATAGACCTGCACATGAGCTTCAATCATCTTGTCATGGCGAAAGGGTGTGGGGAGTTCTAATAGGGGGGTTGGTAGATGATGGTACCAGTCTGCGAGCTTTGCTGCCATGGCGAGAGGGTCGCCTGTGGGGCTACAGCCTTCGGGGAGGAAATAGCGCAATTGCTCTCCCACACCACCATGCTCATAGCCTATGACTGGGCGTCCTAGGGAGAGGGCTTCAAGTGTTGTCTTCCCAAAGCTTTCTGGGCGCAGGGTGAGCGAGATGGTTACATCGCAAACGCATGTGATGTCACGTAGGTCACGTCGTAGCCCCATCCATGTGATGGCGTTACTGATGCCTGCTCTTGCAATTTTCTTTTCTATTTCGCGTTTGAAGCGTCGTTTCTTCTTGCTGCATTCGCCTACGATAAGGGCATGCACGGGAATGCCGCGGTCTAGTAGATTCTTGACGAGGGGAACGAGGTGTTCAATCCCCTTGAGGCGCGTGACGCGTGCAGGAAGGCAGAGTAAGAATTTTCCTTCAAACTCGGGGAATTTTCTTTTCCACTCCTTGAGCCAGTCTAGTGATGGTTTGTAGCTTGGGTTGTATTTCTGCGCATCTACCGAGTTGTGTATAACGCTTATTTTCTCTACGACGGTAGATGGAAAATGCTTTATCATGTACTCCTTGGCATAATCGGAGACTGCGATGAGACGATCCCCTTGCGTCATTACCTTGGAATAGGGATTTATCGAGTAGGTGCCATGGAAGGTGCTCACGATCTTGGGTCGCTGCGGCTCAGGGATGAGTTTGATCGCGAAATACGCGACCCATGCAGGTAGTCGCGAGTGGACGTGGACGATGTCCACAGGGTGCGCGAGCAGGTGGCGTTTGAGCCAGAATATTTCGTAGAAGAAGCTCCAGCTCTTGTTACCGATGGGGCGACTGATGTGAGTAGCACCCGTGGCGAGTATATTGCTTACCATTTCTCCACCAGCTGAGATGACATGGCATTCTATGCCATGTTCTGGAAGAGATTCACAGAGTTCTAGGACTACTTGTTCTACACCACCAGAGCTGAGGCTTGGTAGGAGATGGAGAATTTTCATGTGACGAGTGGTATATGATGATAGCGGTAATTATTTCATGCTCTAGCTACGTATCCTTTGAAGAGATCTATCTAGTTGTTAAGATTGCACAGTATATAAAAATTTCTCATCGGCTTTGACAAGCTAAGCATACCCTTTCTGAGCAGCCTTCGCAAGAAGATTTATCTCAAACTTACACAGAATTTTAGAACTCTGCTAGACTGAGCTTCCTATTTTGAGAATGACGATTGCTCTATCTCTTTGCTTCTAGGTGCGTACCAGATATGCTTTGTTGTTTGGGATTGACAGGCTCGTTGACATGTGATAGGGTGCATTGATGCATAGGATCTTATTTAGCAGTATGCTGAGCCTCGCCGCACTGGGTGTGAATGCCAATCAAAAGCGACCTAACATTCTCTTTATTATTTCTGATGATCATTCACACGCCGCTCTTGGGACGCGTGCTGATGATACGCTAGCCCCTTTACCCGCCTTGCGCCGCCTCGCTAATGAGGGCATGGTCTTTGATCGTTCTTATTGTACGAACTCGATTAGCGGACCGTCTCGCGCGAGTATCATGACAGGGAGGCATTCGCATAAAAATGGCTTTCTGTACAACTATGGTGGCGATCCTTTTAATCCCAATCAACCCACCTGGCCTCAGATGCTCCAGGAGGTGGGCTATCAGACAGGACTCATAGGCAAGTGGCACCTCAAATCCGATCCGCGTGGCTTTGATAGCTGGGAGATGTTCCCCGATCAGGGTGATTATTGGAATAGTGGTATGATCAAGCTCGATGCGAAGGGTAAGCGCATGCACTATAAGGAGCCTGGCTATGTCTCTGACATGCTCGCCGACAAGGCGATAGCATGGCTCAAGGCGCGTGATAAGAAAAAGCCCTTCGCGCTCTACCTCGGCCACAAGGCGCCGCATCGCAACTGGATTGCTGCTCCGCGCCATCTCAAGGTGATTCGCAAGATTGTGGCGGGACTCACGCCACCCAAGACCCTGCATGATAGCTGGAAGAATAGACCTGGCTTTTTCCGACACAATGAGCAAAATCTCGCGGAGTTTTTCTGCAATTGGCATGATGCCCACCTGCTCAGGGAGCAGATCCCCTTTGAGGTCATGAAGGACATCGTCACCAAGCCCCGCCTGCGCCAATTGGTCAATAAGGGGCATCTCAAGGGCAAAGTGCCTGCCAACTTTAACTGGGAAAAGCATGTGCCCAAGTATGCAGCCAAGCTGGAGCTGGGCTTCAATTTGCGCGCTATGGTGCCAGCGGAGCAGTATGAGACCTACCATCGCTTTTACAGCGAGCGTACACAGGAGTTCGTCAAAGCGGTGCAGTCAGGCAAGATCAAGACGCGTGAGGATATGACGACACAGCGCTGGCGCTGGTATATGGAGGACTATCTCGCCTGTGTGATGGGGATGGATGAGTCCGTGGGAGAGGTGCTGGATTATCTTGATGAGTCAGGACTGGCGAGCAACACGCTCGTGATGTATGTGGGCGATCAGAGCTTTTATCTCGGCGAGCATGGTCTCTATGACAAGAGATTGGCTCTAGAGGAGAGCTTCCGCATGCCCTTGATCATCCGCTGGCCTGGTAAGATCGCAGCGGGGACGCGCTCCCAAGCCCTGGTGCAAAACATTGACTATGCGCCCACCTTCCTCAGTATCGCAGGCGCAGATAGCAAGAAGAATATGGTGAGCTTTGACGGTCGCTCCCTGCTCCCTCTCTTTAAGAGTGGGAAGGCGGACTCCTTCAACAAACGCGCTCTCTACTACGCCTTCTTTGAGCAACCTGGTGAGCACAATGCTCCTTGCCATGATGCAATACGTGACTCCCGCTACACCCTCGCCCACATCTGGACATTGATGCCCGGTGAGCAGGCCAAGGCTCGGAAGAGGGGGGACGAATGGCTGCTCATCGACAATGAGAAAGATCCCCTGCAGATGCGCAATCTCATCAACGATCCCGCCTACGCAAAGATCGCTGATAGGCTCATCAAGCAGTATTGGGCTATGCGTCGCGATCTCGAAGTCCCTGACAACAGCCCCTCAGTGGGCAAAAAGAGCAGGGGATTCACCCCTACGTGGAAAAAGCCCTAAAATATCACTGCAAGTTGCTATGTCAAGGATACCACTGAGCCTTTCGTGCCTCCTGATAGGCTCAAGCTCCCTGCTCTCCTCTGCGCGAGCTGCGCAGCAGGATAGCAATGAGCGATTGCCCAACATCGTTATCATCTATGCGGATGATATCGGCTATGGAGATCTGAGCTGCTATGGGGGACTCGTGCCCACCCCGCGTAGTGATAGCCTTGCCAAGCAGGGCTTGCAGATGATGAATGCGCATACAGTCGCCTCGACCTCTACACCATCGCGCTTTGGCTTGCTCACGGGCGTGCATCCTTGGAGGCAGGCGGGGACGCGCATCGCCACAGGGGATGCGGGTATGGTCATTCGCCCTGAGCGATACACCATCGCCGATGCCGCGAAGAAGGCAGGCTATCAAACAGGTGCCATCGGTAAGTGGCATCTGGGGCTCGGGCATACTGGCAAGCAGAATTGGAATGGACTCATCACGCCGAATTTATCCGACATAGGCTTTGACTACTCCTACATCATGGCGGCTACAGGCGATCGAGTGCCCTGCGTCTTCATTGAGAATGGGCGCGTTGCCAACTATGACCCCTCAGCTCCCATCTCGGTGAGCTACAAGAAGCCCTTTGCGGGTGAGCCCACGGGAAGGAACAGTCCCAATCTACTCAAGATGCACCCCTCGCATGGTCATGATCAGGCCCTCATCAATGGCATCTCACGCATAGGCTATATGCAGGGAGGGGGCAAGGCTCTCTGGGTGGATGAGGACATAGCCGATGTCATAGCGGAGGAGGCGCGCGACTTTATTATGAGCAACAAGGACAAGCCCTTCTTCCTCTATGTCGGGACGCATGACATCCATGTGCCGCGCGTGCCGCATGCGCGATTCGTGGGCAAGAGTGGCATGGGACCGCGCGGGGATGCTATCTTGCAATTCGATTTTCAAGTAGGAGCTATTTTGGATGCGCTTGAAAAGGCGGGTGTCGCGCGTAATACCTTGGTGATTCTCTCCAGTGACAACGGCCCTGTCCTCGACGATGGTTATCGCGATGAGGCAGTCGAGAAGCTGGGTGAGCATCGCCCTTCGGGAGTATATAGAGGGGGCAAGTACAGTGCCTTTGAGGCTGGAGGACGCGTCCCCATGCTCGTGCGCTGGCCGCGAGCTATAGGCGCAGGGAAGAAAAGCCATGCGCTGATGAGTCAGATTGACCTCATGGCGAGCCTGAGCGCTCTTATGGATGTCGCCCTACCTGCTGGCATACAGCTCGATAGTCGCAATGAGCTCCAAGCACTCCTAGGTGCTGATCTGAAGCACGGCAGTGCTGGTATCATCAAGCAGAATACAGCTGGTGCGCGCAGCTACCTCTCTGGACCTTGGAAGTATATACCCGCGAGTCGTGGTGCTGCCTACAATCCTTCTACGCGTATTGAGCTGGGCAATCAACCACAAGATCAGCTCTATGATCTCGTAGCAGATCCTGGAGAGACGCTCAACCTTGCCGAGACGCAGCCCCAGCGACTGCGCAAGATGAAGGAAGAGCAGCAGCAGCTTATTGCTAGGCCTGTAAAATAGCCAGCACATTCTCTGATGTGTTGCGTCTTAGCCAATCTTTCGCCTAGAGAAGTAGCATGCTTTCCTCTAGGCGAGAGCTAGCGGTCGCGTCGTAATCGTGTCGCGCTTTTGGCGCAGTACAAGAAAAGGGCTTCTAAACCACTTTACGTTTATACAGCATAGTGCCTTGGATGGGCGCTAGCAAATTTTCAAGTGCGGGGATCGCTGTTCTCCCCATGATCCATGATCAGAATCACAGGGAGAGCTTGAGTATCTTGGAGCGCTGGATGCCTGATTCTCAATTTACTCTAGGAAATCTCAACTGCCGCCCCAGCATACTAGGCATATTCATGATGAGAACGAGATCTGCTTCGATTTCAACGGTATAATCCACAATATTTTCGTTGAATTTTCTCGTGTCTATCATGTGTACTTCTTCAAAGAATAAAGACAAGAAGGGTACGAATGTAGATGAGAATGAGTCATTGATCGTGACGAGTTTTTTCCCATTGCGCATCATCTTGTTTTTTATGATAATGAGAGCATGCTCGCGGTAGTTATAAATGCCACCTACATTCCCACCAAAGTAGCAATGCCCCGGTGGTAAATAGGTGGTATCATAGAATACCCTATCAAATGTCCCTGAGCCTGATGTCGCTGGAGTGGATCTCTTTATGTCGAAATCAGTTGGAAATAAAGGTGATAATACGAGCAAGTCGTCTAGCTCACCACCCGCATAGCCTACAAAGCGCCCCGTTGAGCCGAGAAATACCTTGGGTATTACTATTTGCTCGTAATTACCCATGTTTAGGTACTTTTCGTCCACCTCGATGTTATAGTTTTTCTCGAGTATTTTTGATAGCTGTTGAAAAAAACGAAAAGCGCTCTCTTGATGCCAATGGTGATCTGTTTTGAAGAATATCTCATGAGGCTCTCCCCATTGAGCATCCCATAGATCCATGAGGTCTAGGTGATCCATATGCCCTTTTATTCCTTCATAGACTAGGTCGTCTAGCTTTGGCTTACTGATAATCTCGCGAATGAGGGGGCTGAAATCCAAGGAATTTCTTTTTATTGGGCGTTTTAGATAAAGGAAGTCAATGGAGTTTTTGCGCATCACTTGGGCAAAATACTTGAGGTAATCTATATGTGCTGTTGGGTTAGCGGCTGTGTTAGCTGTTTTATAACAAAGCTTGCTATTATTTGCATTGTCTGTGTAATTTTTAAAGCTGAATAATGTTGTCAGTCGTTTTTGCCGAATCGTTTCTTTACCCAATAAACGCTGGAATTGAGCATTGATCGTAAGAAATGAGCGATTGAGTGTGTAGCTTAGTTTGACGAATTGGTCAAGGGCTGGGATGCCCTCTTTTGCTCTAGATTCTAGAACCTCGCCTATTTTTGAGAACTCTTGTACCTGCCCACTATGTGATAGGCTAGGGCGTATTTGTAGAGCTAGGGGTAAGAACTGGTTGATTCTCTTTGTCGTCTCGGGTTTGAATAGAGACCAAGATATAAATATTGCCCTGTCCACCTGCGCGAGCGCGAAGAGAGATAGGCAAAGGAAGAAGGCTATAACAAATAGTCTCTTTGCATGTTTCTCGTAGTTACTATTCATAATCTTTAAAAATTCGAGTATATGAAGGGGTTTGTTCCACCTTGAATAATAAAGGATAGAGATATAAGAAAAAGAAGAATAAGGCTTGCGAAATAGAGGGTAGAATACACTGCTGAGCTCGAGTAGCGTCTTTTTAACCAAGGATAGATAGGGCAACTCGCAATACATGCAATAACAAAGAAAGCTCCGTACTCGTATATGTAGTATAGTGCAAGAGTATCTGAGAAATTCTTATCATTGAGAAAGAGCATTGTGGAGATCATCTCCTGCGCGACTGCGAGATTTTCTGCTCGGAATAGCACCCAGCCAATGATGGTGAAAAACATGACGTAAATCCAAGAGAAGTAGGAGAGGCGCTTCTCAAATCCAGTGAGCTTTTCCGCTAGGAGTAGTACAAAGTAGAGAAGTCCCCAGCAGAGAAATGTCCAGTTGGCGCCATGCCAAATGCCTGTGAGGAGCCATACAACAAAGAGGTTAAAGATAAAATGAGCCGTCGATGAGACACGGCTACCACCTAGCGGAATGTAGACGTAGTCGCGAAACCATGTGCCAAGTGATATGTGCCATCGCCGCCAGAATTCGGTGATAGAGCGCGATATGTAAGGATAGTTGAAGTTCTCAAGAAAGCGAAAACCAAACATGCGTCCTAGGCCTATTGCCATATCGGAATAGGCCGAAAAGTCAAAGTAGATTTGGAATGTATAGGCTATCGCCGCAAGCCATGCCATGAGAACACTACACTGATCAGGGCTCGCAAAGCCCATATCAGCCACCACGGATAGATTATTTGCTACAATCATTTTTTTTGCCAAACCGAGGCAAAAGCGAGCCAGACCTGCTGTAAAGTCATTCCAATTCTCACGTCTGTTTTCTATTTGATGAGCAATGGTTTCGTAACGAACAATAGGGCCTGCTATGAGCTGAGGGAAAAATGCTATATATAATGCGACGTTAAGCGGGTTTTTCTGAACAACACCATGCCCTCGATAAACATCAATCACGTAAGATATTGCTTGAAAGGTGAAGAAGGAGATTCCTAGCGGGAGGAGAATATGCGGAATGTAAAACTGTGCTCCCAGCAGTGTATTGACATTGCCAAGAATAAACATGAGATATTTGAAAATGCCTAGTATCCCAAGATTTACCGTGAGCATGAAGGTGAGTATGCCAATGCATAGTTTTCTTTGAGTTCGCCAGTGATCAACAGCTAGAGCTGCGAGCCAGTTGAATAAAATTGACCCTATCATGATGAGGACAAAATAGGGCTCGCCAAATGCATAGAAGACGAGGCTTGCAAGGGTGAGAAAGAGATTTTGCCCTTTTCTAGTACTCTTCAAGACAACATAGTAAATGAAAAGTACAAATGGAAAGAAGAATAATAAAAATTGACTACTTGTAAACAGCATACACTTAGTGAGAAAAATGTTAATTAAAGGGTCAAGAAAGCATGATTGTAAGTTCTCAAAGTCTGAAATAGCGAGAGAGTTTGGGAGCGGCTGTTTTTCATTTATGATGAAATAAGCTTAGCTTTCGACTAAATAACGTATAGCAAGTCGTAGATGAATAGCTGTTAGTTAGCGTAATTTGTTAATAATGAAAGAATTGCGCTTGATAATCTCCTCGTGAAAACGAGGGCTGACAAGTGATACTGAAAGGCCGTCTTCCATACGGGCTAGAGGATACCTGCAATAGTTCATCTTTACAAGCTTAAAAAATAATAAGCCCTTGTTCCAATCGTGTCAAAGAGTATCATTACTCTTGTAGTAGTTAGAGGGAGTAATAACGACCTGATCAGCAGCTCGCTGAGAAGCTACTTCAGCATGTACTTCCTTCTGTTGGATGAAAAATAAGATTTGTCATCCAACAAAAAGAAGTTTTTGATACGGAGTTGTAATGAATAATAGAGTTCACCCTCTAGCAGAGGGCTAGCGACGCCGCCGCGATTCTATCTCTTCATACGCCAAGGAAAGAGCGGCAGCTTGCCTGCCACAGAAACAACATTGGGCTCCATATAGGTGCTGTAATTGTAGCGCAATTCTGCTCCTGCCTGTGGGGGCTTTGGTAGATTCACAGTGATGCTATCGCCTTCTAGGCTGGCGGTGACGGGGGCGAAGTCTGCGCCTTTGCGGGCTGCGTAGGTGAAGCCTTGGGCGGCCTGCCCGTCTAGCGTGATCACGGGGGCGCTGAGCTTGAGCCTCACTTTGCCCTTCTCCCATGTCGCGCTGAGGATGCGGGGAGATACGCCCGCCGCCGCTTGATCTTTCTTTTGATAGCTGTGGAGGAGTGCAAGTGCAGCGAGACGCTCACCCACGGGGCGCTTGGGGGAGGGGTGTACATCCGCATTGGGCATGCCTAGATCAAGGGTGCAGATGAGCTCGACGCCTTCGGTTTCATCTGCAAAGCTCTGCTGTGTCTCGCGGAACGGGGCCCAGTTCGCACGCAGAGACCCCGCGTCCTTGATGCGGGGGAGCTGGACCATGTAGAAGGGCAGCTTCTCATTCTTGAAGGACGCTCTCCAGCTGCTGACGAGTAGGTGCATGAGCATGCGGTTGCGCTCCATGTATTTGATCTCTGCGTTGATCTCGCCCTGATACCATATCACTCCACGTATGGGGAGGCGCAGCAGGGGGCGCAGGGCGTGCTCGTAGAGGCTGGAGGGGCGGAAGGGGTGCTGGAGGTCCTTCTCGCCAGCAGCGAGGAGGTGCTTTAGATTCAGCTTGCCGCGCCCCGCCATCCATGGGGAGAACTCATCGGCGGGTGCCGTCATCCACTTGTCACCTCGTAGGGCGCGTAAGTCGCGATTCTTCTCTATGACCTTTTTGGGTAGCCATGATTCCATCCCTACACCACCCACAGCATTGCAGATAATGCCTACGGGGATGTCGAGCTCTGCCTGCAAGGCTCGCGCAAAGTACGCCGCTGTGGCGGAGAAACGACGCGCGTTCTTTGGCGTGCAGTGCTGCCATGAGAAGCTAAAAAAGCCTTTTTCCTTTGCCTTTTTATAGCCCTCTATACTGTAGCTGACTCCACCCGTAGGGAGGCTGTTGTGCATCTTCATGAAGCGCAGCTCGGGGATGTTGAAGGTGGGGAAGTCCTTGCGCCCGTCGGTAAAGCGGCTCATGGTGTATTCCATATTCGACTGTCCACTGGCAAGCCAGACATCGCCGATGAGGATGTCCTTGAGCGTGACGCTGCCTTCCTTGTCGGTGGCGGTCAGCGTAGAGGGGCTGGTCTTGGCCGCGAGGGGGGCAAAGCTCACTGTCCACTCGCCTTGGGCGTTCGTCGTGACTTTTTTCTCCTCACCCTGCCAGCTAATGCTCACAGGGCTCTTGGGCTTTGCTCTCCCCCAGATTGTAACGGGGGCATCGCGCTGCAAGACCATGCTGTCCTGAAAGACGGGGTCAAATACAGGAATCGCATGTGCGCTCAGGCACTGGAGGAGGAAAAGCGGGAGGAGGAGCTTGTTTTTCATGCAAAATGGATTTTGGAGTTTGTGTTAGGCTGTTTTGTTCTCATGGCGGCGGCGGCGCGCGAGGAGTCCTGCCAGGGCGAGGCGACTCAGTCTTGCGGAGCTGGGCTCAGGGATGTAGCGTACCGTGTGTGCTCTGGCGTTCGTGTAGTAGCCCAGAGGATAGAGCTGCTCTGTGCGTGTGCCGTCCGAAAGACTAATGAGAATTTCATGATAGGAATCACTCTCCCCGCTGAGCTTGACACCGAGGTCGAATGCGACGAGTAGATCGGGATTGGCCAGTGTGGCGAATATCTCATCGTACTCTGACGCCGTGAGATGGAGGGTAAAGCTGAGATCTTCTGCTGCTATCTCAGAGACGCTGATATTTGTCAGACTATAGGTCAAGACATTGCTAAAGCTGCCCCCTTCGAGTGTCGTGATATCTGATGTAGCCTTTGTCAGAGAGAGGTCTGCCGTGGAGGCTTCCCAGTTCACATTTTTGAAACGCAGCTGTGTAGAGCTACTGCGCAGGGAGTAAGTGCTCGTCACATTCAGCTGACTCGTGGAGGAGATCGTCATGCCTTGCAGGGTCAGGACAGCATCCGCTGAGCTGAATTGGATGCTGAGGCTCTCGCCCATCTCTAGCTGGGTGAGTGTTACTTGTGAGGCATGAAGTGTGATACGATCAAAGCCTGAGAAGCTCGTGTTTTGGAATGCACCTTCTGCGGTCACAGTGTCAAAAATGAGCTGCTTGCTGCCTGTAGCCGCGCCTCCTTGGATGCTGCCGGAGAACTTGTCGATGCCTTGCGCATTGCTGTTGTCCGTGACGTTGGAGAGCTTCACCGTCGCACTGCCCGTATGATTACCCGCTGTTGAGCCCGCCATGATGATTTGTGAGTCGCCTCCTGTGAAGTTGGCCGCTGTGCCTGAGATGTTTACCGATGAGCTCCCATTGAGCGTACCCGCGATATTGCCACCCACGATATGAGAGGCGAAGTTGCCACCCTCTATATCAATGCGTGCATCACCACTGATCGTACTACCTGCGCTGCCACCGATGACACGTGCATTAAAATTACCACCTGTGATAGCGAGTGCCGTGCGGGCTTCACCTGCTGCTAGGCTAGAGCTACCTATTGTGCCAACAAAGCCACCTCCTATGACATCTCCATTGAAGTGACCGCCATTGAGGTAGAGCTTCACCTGACCACCTATGGTGGTATTGCCCGTATGAGCCCCGCCCAAGACGCGGTAATTGAATGTACCTGCATTGAACACCATATTCATGTCTCCGCTTATGTTGGAATTATACGTCGCCATGACAGATGCTTGTAATGTCGTGGTTGCGGTAAAGCTATTCAGAGTCAGTCTGTCTGATGAGAACTCAAGGTAGGCATTGCCTGTGATACTGGTCGCATTCACCGCAGCAAAAACACTAACACCCTTATTACTTGTAGTGCCTGCTGCATTCTCGGTGAATCTCAAGTAGCCGTCCCCAGTGAGAGTTCCCGTGGTCTGGATAGCATACCATCCTCCGGCTGAGCGGGCGATTTCTCCATCTGTTACATCCACCCAGATGTTGCCTGTGTAGTCTCCCACATTGCCGATAGCGCCTAGAACGCTGCTTGAGCTGACCCCCGTGAGCTTGATATTTGCATCGCCTGAGTCGATTCCTGTGTGTGCTCGTAGATTGTCGAATATACCGTATGTGCCGTCAGAAACAACGGTGACAGGCGTGTCTAGACCAGTCGCCCAATCATCTGCTGCTATCGTCCCCGGTTGCAGTGGTGGCTCTACATAGGGCGTGGCGATGTAGCCATCGCTATCACTCGTCAGGCTGCTGGTAGGGGCATAGGATTGATTCCCGCCAAAGGCCAGATTATTCAATGTAATATTGTTGCTCCCATTGTAGTTCAAGCTAAAGCCATCGAGTGCGCTGCTTGTCGATGCGAGGCTTTCGCCGATGAGCTGATCACCGAGCCAGACGTAGTAGCCTGCCTCAAGAT
>CAYJJA010000007.1:0-8561 GCA_964370355.1 uncultured Akkermansia sp.
TCTCGTCCTACAAAAGAGCGCGCTAGGCCGCATCGAGGTCTCGCAAATCATCGCCATCACCTTCACGCGCAAAGCCGCCGCTGAGTTCAAGGCACGCATCCTCGCCGACCTAGCACGCGCTGCCCAGAGCGAGGAGAGTGCGCAGAGCTGCTGGCGCGAGCGCATCGCTCCCATCCTTGGGGAGATGCACATCGAGCTCGGGGAGGACATCGAGCCCGCCAGCCTCTTCACCGACATCCTCGCCGAGATCATGGAGCAATTCTCCCAGCTCAATCTCGGCACTATCGACAGCCTCTTCCAGCGCATCGCGCGCGCCCTCTGCACCGAGCTGGGGCTTGCACGCCTCACCCCCCTCGACCCCCTCGACGAGCAAAGCCGCCGTCGCCACGCGCTCGACCTCACCTATGAGCAGCTCCATCTCCAAGCCTCCAACGAGCAAGACCAAGACCAAGAGCAAGAGCAAGACCAGCTCCTCCAAGAAGCCATCGTCGAGTGCCTCGACCACCCCAGCGAGCTCAGCCGCGCCGACAGCCGCATCTTTGAGCGGGTGAACAGCTACCACGAGATCATGCTCGCCTCCCCGCACGCCCTCTGGGGGGGAGACCCCGACAGCCTCAGTGCCGAGCAGCTAGCCCTCTTTGGCCTCAGCCCCGAGGATCTGCACATCAGCCAGAGTGAGGCAGCATGGCGCACGCAGGTCGCCTCCCTCATCCGCCTCTTTGAGCAAGACGAGGACAAAAGCCTCTTCCCCGAGCCCGCCAAAGACCCCGACAACAAAGGCAGCTACATCTTTGCCCAACGCGCGGGAGCCGTCAAGATGCACCACAGCACCGCACGCGTCTACCGCAACAAATTCCTCCGCTACCTCCACTCCCTGAACAGCCTCCAAAGCGGGCTTGAGCCCGTCGAGGTCAAGGAAATGCCCGACGCCACCGCCCACCAGCAAGCCGCTAGTCGCTACGCCCCCTACTGGAGCATCTGCCGCGAGCAGGGCTACGATCTCGACGAGCTCATCCACGATCGCAGCGCACACATCTGGCGCGGGCTCCTCAAGCGCACACGCGCCCTCCACGACCTCCTCGCCCGCGTCGAGCACAACTACGAGACGAATGTACGCGAGCAGGGGCTCTACAGCTTCTCCGACATCGCACGCCTCCTCCAAGGACAATTCGACGAGCAGAGCTACAGCCTCGTGCAAGAACGCCTCGATGCCCAGCTCCAGCACTGGCTACTCGATGAATTCCAAGACACCTCCCATGAGCAATACACCATCCTGCGCGACCTCCTGCTCGCCCGCGCCCAAGAGGGCGATGAGGGCAGCGTCTTTATGGTCGGCGATGCCAAGCAGAGCATCTACGCCTTCCGCGGCGGCGACCCCCAGATCTTTCTCGGAGCGCGTGACGAGCTCTTTGGTCTGAATCAATCCGATCAGCAACGCAGCCAAGAAAAACCGCTGAACTGCTCCTACCGCAGCAGCCAAAGCGTGCTCGACCTCGTCAACGCCCTCTTTGGCGAGGCACTGCCTACCTACGCCCCACGCGCCAGCGCTGGCACGCATCGTCTCTGGGAGCAGCTCCACTTCACCCCCCACAGCGCGCAGCGCAGCCGCGAGACCTACCCCGGCTGTGCAGAAATATGGAGCATGCACAAAAAAGCCGACGGGCTCGAAGGCAAAGAAATCGCCTACCACTTCATCGCCGAGCAGCTCGAGCGCATCCGCCCCCTAGCCGCCCAGCAGCACGGACTCCCGCTGCCCAGCTGCGCCATCCTCGTCTCCACCAGCAGCGAGGGGCTAGGCCTCTACGAGGCTCTCCAAGAGCTCCAGAGCCAATACCGCTTTGCAGGGCCTCTCGTCTACAATGGTGATCGCGCCGTGGGGCGCGACGCCCCCCTCGGCCTCGCGCTCATGCAGCTCTTCACCTGGCTCCAGACTCCGGCGAACACACAGTGTCGCGACCTTCTCCAGCTCAGCCCCCTCTGGAGCTCCATCCAAGCCCTTGGCGGCAACTCCGTCTGGCAGACACTGCGCGAGCGCGTCGCCACCGGCGGCATCAGTCAGCTGCTACGCGAGCTCAGCCGCGCCGACCAGCACGACTTCATCACCGATGAGCAGCACCTCAAGAGCTGGAGAATCTGGATAGACGAGGCAGCCGCCTTTGACGAGCGCGGCGGTCGCCTCCAAGACTGGATTGAGCGCATCGAGCAGCTGAGACTACGCGACGAGAGTCAGGGGAATGGGGTGAACATCATGACCATTCACAAATCCAAGGGCCTGGAGTTCGACATGGTGCTGCTGCCGCTGCTCTCCACCCGCGACCAACTCGCCTCCTACGGGAAGAAAAAAATCCTCCAACACCAAGGAGCCCATGGAGAGACCTACGCCGCCCTCCTGCTCCCCAGCGACGAAGGCTGGGCACGCGAGCAAGAGCAGCTCTACTCCCTCATGGTCGAGCCCTGGCGCGCGCAGGAAGAGTGCGCCTCGCTCTGCGCACTCTACGTCGCCCTCACCCGAGCCAAGCGCGGCAGCTACATCATCCTGCCTCCCGCCCCCGCCTCTAGCCCCAAGCACGAGAGCTTCAAGAGCATCATCCATACCTTCATCGAGCACGCCCCTACCCCAGCCGCTCCGAGCAACGCTCCCATGAGCTCCGAGCTCGCCACCTGCGAATACTGCCTAGGAGACCCCTACTGGTATGAGGAGCTCAGCCCCCAGCCCCCAGCCGCAGCAGCCACAGGCAAGCAGGACGACGAGCTACTACCGCAATACGACTTTAGCAGTCTACCACGCCGCACCCCCTCCAGCCTCGATGCGCAGACGACGACAGCCACCCAGCGCAGCAGCCCAGCAGTCCAACAGAGCAACAGTCAAGCCATAGAGCTAGGCAACAGCATCCACGCCATCATGCAGCACATGGACTGGCTGCCCGAGAGCGCAGGCATCAATCACATAGCACTGCGCGAGCAGCTCCCCGCCGATCTCCACGCCCAGCAGGACATCATCGCTCTGCTGGAGCGCGCCCTGCTCAGCGAGGAGTGGAAGCCCCACTTCCAACGCCCGAGCCAGCCGCACCGCCTCTACCGCGAGCAAAACATCGAGGCTCTCACCCACGGCAGCTGGGTATCGGGGCAGATCGACCGCCTCGTCGTCCTCTACGATGAGGGTGGCACGCGCCCCCTCGCAGCCCATATCTATGACTACAAGAGCAACGCCGATGCCCGCGAGCTCAAAGCCCACTACCGCGAGCAAATGCGCGCCTACCGCCACCTCTGCGCGCTCGCCTTCCAGCTCCCCGAGAGCCAAGTCCGCGTCACGCTCCTCCACTGCCCCCGCCACGCTGCCCCCGCCGCCTTCAGCTACGAGGGCAAGGACTGGCGCAGCTAGATAAAACTCCCAAAAAAAATTATCTAATATTACTTGATGATCAAAACAAAACAAGCTATAGTACAGAGACTATGAAAACTCATACCCACATACTCATGGCAGCACTCCTCTCCTGCCCCGCGCTCCTAGCCCCCGCCTACGCCGAGGAGAATCAAGGCGGCTCGGCGGACATCTCCGTGAGGATCTTTGAGCTCGAAAAGGAATCCTGGGATCTCTTTGACGTTTGCTTCAGCCACTACGTGAAAATGGGCGAAGGCAAAATAAGCCAAAGCAAAGGCATTGACGCCATCTATCACGCCTCTGGACGTCTCGCACGCGTACGAGAAGAGATTTTTGACATCTGTCAATCTGGATCTCGTGCCAAGCTCGCCCGATACGAGAAAACCATCTCGACCAAGAAGTACATGGAGCGTGTCAAGAAGCGCGATCATCTAGTGAAATTAATCGCCGCGGATGCCAAAAAGAAAGGCTACGCGAAGAGCGCTAAACTCAAAAAATCTATAGAAAATCTCCTCTACGCCATCCAAAGCTATTAGAACTCCTATAAGCTCCCATCACCATCATTCAAAACAACTCTTATCTATCCTATCATGAAAACGCATGGCTACACGCTCATCGCCGCACTCCTTGCCAGCCCCGCGCTGCTAGCCCCCGCCTACGCCGAAGCAAAGCCTGGTAGCACAGGCTATCTCGTCGGGGATCTTCTCAAGCTGGAGCAAGAGTCTTGGGATCACTTCAAGTTCTTTTTCAACACCTACGCGAAGATGTGCAATAAGCAAATGAGCCAAAAAGAAGCCATTGATACCATGTATGCCTCCGCAAGGCGGGTCGATAGGATAGCAGGCATCATCTATAGCTCATGCCATACGCCAGACGATGATAAAATAAGACCATTCAAAGAAGTCATACGCGAGGCAAAATTCAGAGAGGGTATCGCTCTGCGCGATAAGACGACACGCGCCATCGTCGAGCATATCAAAGAGAACAACTACTACAACAGCGATAAGCTCAAAAAAGCCACCGAGCACCTCCTCGCAGCCATAGCCACGACGTATATGTTTTAAGCCACGGCTCATCTCATCTTCTCTCTTATCGCTCTGGCAAAGTGATCATCTACTGCCAGAGCGATAAGGAGGAGGTCCAATGAGCCATCATTCGTAAAATATAGGACGCAGGCTTGCTGCTATCATTGAGCGATTGCAAAAATCCCTCACATCCTTTGAAAATATGATTAGCAAATACATCATCACCTACACCTTATGCTTTATTGCTTTCATGCTCTGCTACGGCATCCTCGGAGAGGGGGAGATGCAGAGGGCTCTCTTGTTTCAAGTCCTGCTATTTTGGCTGCTCAATGAGCTGTGGTTCTTCCTCAGCGCGTTGCCTGCTCTCATGGCGGCGATTTTCAAGTGGGCGACGAGGCGGGAGCATGAGACGGAGCGCAGCGTGCGAAGGATTGTGCGCCTCACCAGTGTGTCGCTCATCCTGCTGCCGCATGGGGTCTTTGCCCTGCTCTATCTCTGCAACCGACTCACGCAGGGGGGCTTTCAAGAGAGCTTGGGACTGCCGCTGAGTCAGGGTCTGTTTGTAAGTGCCTACGTGGGATGTGTGATGCTCTTTATCACCGCCTTATTCACCCCTATTCACGCACTTACTCTCACTCACCTCTTTGAGGGGGATAAAAGCGCAGATCACCGCTCTAAGTAGTAAGCGACAGCCACACAGACTCTTCTCTATCCCCTTCCACGCATGGGCTCTCCTCTGTGTCGTGAAAGTCATCGCTAGGGTGTGGAGTACTCCATCTCAAATAGGCGAGCCGCGACTCTAAGGCAATCCTACAAATACAACGCAAAATTCCAAATAACATAGGAAGATGCTTGCCATCATGCGATTAATATGCTAAAAGCAAGAGCATGATTAATCGTCTATTGCTGCATGGCGTGACTGCTTTCCCCCAGCACGAGTCCTTTGACTTCGTCAATGGGGTCAATGTCATTGTCGGTGGTAATGACTCAGGCAAGAGTCACCTACTCAAGCTCAGCTACACGCTCGCCCACTGGATGAGCAATCACGGCGGGCGCACTATGCCCGAGCAGTATGTGGAGGAGCGCGGACTGCGCAAGGAGCTGCTGCGTGTCTTTGGCATCTCCAGCCTCGCCTCGCTCTGCTCGCATCAGAGGCAGATCACGCACGCTCAGCTCAGCGCGAGCTTTTCTGGTGAGCGTGCGCCTGTGGGCAGCTCTGAGCTGCGCTGCCGCTTTTACCCCAGCCCCGATCAGCGCGGACTCAAGATTGAGCGCATGCCTGATCGCTTTCCCATCGAGAATGCTCTCTTCATCGCGGCTCGCGAGGTGTTGAGTATCTTTCCCCACTATGCGCAGGGGGCAAGTCGCTATCCTGGGCTCATTGATGGGGTGAGCTTGCGGCTCTGCCAAGCTCTTGATCACGCGCGTCTCAAGCAGGCGGTGACTGGATCGCTCAGTGAGGCACGACGCCTCATTGAGAGGCTGCTCGGTGGTGAGCTGCTCCGTCAGCAGGCGCGCTTTTATCTCAATCGCCCGACACAGGGGCAAATTGAGCTCAATCTCCTCGCGGAGGGCTTCAAGCGCATGGGTACTCTCGCACTCCTCATTGACAATGGCAGTCTACGCGCTGGCACTATGCTCTTTTGGGATGAGCCTGAGATGAATCTCAATGCGAGCCACCTCCCTCTACTCGTCCGCATCATGCTCTGCCTCTGCGAGGCGGGTGTGCAGCTGATCATGAGCACGCACAGTCTCTTCCTGCTGCGCGAGCTCACTATTCAGCTTCATAAGCATCAGGAGATAGCTCGCCGTTTTATAGGATTGCAGCCCCAAGCATCACACTCGGATGCTGTGCAGGTCAGCGCCGCTGATAGTCTCGATGAGCTCCCTCACCTAGAGAGTCTCGATGCCGAGCTCGCCCAAGCCGATCGCTACCTCTGCATGGGGGTGACTGCTCTGAGTCGAGACGACGCAGCGGAGCAGGAGTGCTACCATGAGTCGTGGAGAGACAAGCAAGAAGGAGGGCAGCTATGATACGTAGCTCGACTGATCCAAGGACGCAAGAGCGGGGCTCTTCGCAGCCACGTGATGCAGAGCCGCATTATATCGAAGGCGTTTTTCGCCTCGATTTTCGCGCGGGTACAGAGGTGTGTCGCCTTGAGTGCTCGGATTTTTATGCGCAGCGAGCTCAGAATTTTTGCACGAGCTGCAAGGAGATGGACTTTGTGCTCTACCTACCTGACAAGCGCGAGCTCTGGCTCGTCGAGCTCAAGGACTACCGCTTCAATGCGCATCCGCGCCTCACTGATCTCATCGACAAGCTCACGCGCAAGGTACGCGACACGCTCTTTGTGCTCCAGATCGCCGCGAGCTGCGCCCCCGAGGAAGACCCCGATGAGGGTATCTCCCTGCGTCAGATGGGCAGACTCAGCCAGCAAGCGCGGCGCATCCGCATTGCCTTTGGTATTGAGATGATGGGCAATCCCATGGCAGCTAGCATCCTGATGGGCATCAGAGATAGGCTCATGCGCGAGCTAAAATTCATTGATCCTGAGCTGCTCTGCCTCCCCATCACGAGCAGCTCATCCTACGCCCCATGGCGTGTAAGTCCAGCGAAGGGCGAGCTCAGCGCCAAGCTACGCAAACGCCTTGAGCAAAGTCTAGAAGATCAGTGCGATCAGGCGAGACAGGCGCGTCTGGCAAAGAAGCCCGCGAACAAGCATCACGCACGCGAGAAAAAAAGCCTGCGCGACAGTCATCGAGCTCTGCCACGCTGGAAGCAGCGCGCCATTGAGCGCGAGCAAGGCTACTCGGGTACGCATCACGATAGGGCGCAATTCCTCAACGAGCTCGTCGAGGGCGCATATGCGGAGCAGTAAAATAATAGCGCACGACGCTAGCCCCGCCGCATCGTCAGAAAATAATCCCTAATTCCTTATCAAACGCAATATCCAAAAAAGCTCTCCTTGCCGTGCAAGAAGAGCTTTTTTAAAGAATCAGTAGCGATTATCTTAATCGTTGGCGCTATTGGAGACATAGACTTGTCCATCGACATCTGCGGTGTAGCGACCACCAGAGAGGATAGAGATCTTGACTGTACGACCATTGTAGTCCACATTGGGGGCAGCTATGCGATAGCGACGTAGCTCGGGGGCTCCCGATTGATCGGGATCGCGTATCACCACGAGGATGGGTGAGGCGATGGGGCGCGTGGAGCGGAAGGATTTTTGGAAGGCCTGTCTTGGCTGGGTGAAGCCACAGGGATAGATCATCCCCTTGGCATCCTGCGCCTCAATGAAGAGACGTGAGCCCGTGCTGTTGTGTATCTTCACCGTATAGTCCATCTTGGATGCGTGCTGCGTGTAGCTAGGCTGCGGAGCTGGCTCTACAGGCTTATAATTTGCGATAGGAGGAGCAGGCTCTACAGGCCTATAATTTGCGATAGGAGGAGCAGGCTGATAATTATTATCAGCTGGACGATTCTGCACCGCCGCATCAAAGGCATCATTGGTGATGCTCGATCCCTGCTGGACAGGTGCCTGCCCAGGGAGCGTGACGTAGCCACTGCCATCAGCATTGGGCTGATATCCTGGGGCATAGCGAGGTTGGAACGCACTTGGGTCGATGGCTGGTTGGCAGGAACTAAGCGCGAATAGACAGATAAGAAGAGCTGACCATGATCTCATAGGTCTTTATATTAGCAAGCTCTCAGGCTGAATACAAGCATAATTATCAAAGCGAGCCCCGCGCAGCCTTGCATCCTCCTTGCCTTTTTCCATTTTATTGATAGAAAGGCAAATAGGAGGGGCTCTAGCTCTAGAATACTCTCAGGCACGTGGCGCTCAATCTAGCTCACTGTAGCGGGAGGCTTTGCTCTGATCCTGCGATGAGGCGGCTGCACCACGATCACGCTCCATGTAGTAGCGTCTCTCGGCCTCGGCGACGAGGCTTTCGCGTCGGGAGGGGTAGCTTCGCCTCCTCTCTTCTGTCCTTGGAGTTGCAGCACTATGGGGGGTGGCGGGGCGCATGAAGCGGCGATCGACCTCGGCCATGCGACTGTCGAGTCGGGCGCGTCGATCGCTCTCTACCTCCTGCTCTCTGTGTTGACGCGGTGTAGGGAGGGGGCTCGTATTGAGGTGGGGCTCGGAGCGTCG
>CAYJJA010000007.1:8571-14420 GCA_964370355.1 uncultured Akkermansia sp.
GGGGGGGGCGGGGGCGCGGGCCCCGGCGGGGGGGGGGGGGGGGGCGGGGGGGCGGGGGGGGGGGTGGTGGGGGGGGGGGGGGGGGGGGGGGGGGTGTGTGGGGGGGGGGGGGGGGGGGGGGGAGGCGCGTGTTGTCGGCTATGAGTTTTTCGAGGATCTCACGGCGTTCGCGCTCAGGTGAGATGCTTTCTTGGGGTGGGAGGCTTTCCTCAGGGCGTTGCGCGATCTCAGGGCGTTGCGCGATCTCGGTGCGTTGCGCGATTTCGGGGCGTTGCGCGATCTCGGGGCGTTGCGCGATCTCGGTGCGTTGCGCGATTTCGGGGCGCTGCGCGATTTCTCTTTGAGGGGCTGGGGCTTGCTGGGGTACTTGAGGGCTATCGTAGCGTTCGCGGCCAGCGACGAGTTCATTGCGAGGCAGACGACGATCTCCTAGGGCATTGGCTACTTCGCGACGCGAGCGTTCGAGCTGGGCGGCGATGACGGGATCTAGGGGCTCTCTTGTTATGGAGCGTCGCTCACGGATGGGCTCGTCAGCGGCTGGAGTGCTATCACTCTCTTTGGAGCTGGTATCTTCTTCAGGGGTGATTTCAGCCTCTTGGGGCTCGTCACTAGCTGGGCTTTGGGTGTAGAATGCAGGGGGGTCGATGTAGCCTTCTTCTGCACTCTCGGCCTCGTCTAGGACGCTCTCGGGGAGCTGCTTGTTGGGGGTCACGCCAAGGCGGCGCAGCTGGTCGAGGCGGCGTGTGATGTTGCCTCGTCCCGAGGCGAGTAGGCGGTAGGCCTCATCGTATTTCTCCTTCGCCTTGTCGAGGCTCTTGTCGATTTGGATGAAGAGGCCCATAAAGGAGACAAACTTGTGGTAGATATCCGTGCAGTCGCGTACAATTTGCTCAAGGTTCTTGCTCTGCCTATCGCGCTGCCAGAGGTAGTAGCAGAGCTTGATGGACATGATGAGATTGGTGGGGCTGGTGAGCAGCACGTTGTGACGCTGGGATTCTTCGAGTAGCTCGGGGGCGGCTTGGAGTGCCTCGATGTAGGCTCCCTCGTTGGGGAAGAAGAGCAGCACGTAGTTGAAGGCTTGGGGGACGACCTCGGGGTAGTTCTTCCCCGAGAGCTGCTTGATGTGGGTGCGCACGGAGTGGAGGTGCTGCTTGAGGTGGACGGCGCGCTCAGACTCGTCGCTGGTGTTGACGAGGCGTGAGTAGGCTGTGAGTGATACCTTGGAGTCGAGGATGAGGCTCTGGCCTTGGGGGTAGTGGATGACGAGGTCGGGGCGTAGCTGCTCGCCGCGGGCGTTGGGGTAGCTGGGCTGGACGCTGTATTCTTGCCCCTTGGTGAGTCCTGCGTAGCTGAGGATATTTTCAAGTATCATCTCGCCCCAGTCGCCTTGCAGCTTGCTGCTGCCCTTGAGGGCGCGGGCGAGCTCGACGGCGTCGGTGCCTATTTTGTCGGCTTTTTCGATGAGGTTGCGCGAGATTTCTTCCATGAAGACCTTGTTTCTCTCGCCTGCGAGGTTGTTCTTGCTGACGGCAGCATCCAGCTGCTCAAGACGCTCCTTGAGTGGGGTGAGGATGAGCTCTAGCTGCTCCTTATTCTGATGCTGAAACTCGCGGGTCTGGTGTTGAAACTCCTCGATGGCGACCGCCTTGAATTGGTCGCGCATAGCGCTCTTGGTCGCCTGGAGCTCTGCGTAGCGGCGTTCGTGGAATTCGCGCTCGCGTTGCAGCTGATCGACAAAGTTTTCCTTTTCTTTGTCTTGGTTTTCGAGTGCGTCGAGCTCTGCGCTTTCGTAGAGAGCTCTGTATCTCTTTTTGAGCACGCTGATCTTGCGCTGAAAGTACATTGAGGCAAAGGTGGCACCCAAGAAAAAGAAGAGGGAGATGGTCAGGATATCGAGTATATTGAGATCTTGTAGTAGGGGATGATCTAATAATGGCATGGCGTCGTGGTGTGCTTGATGGATGGATGGATGGGGGAGAGCTCTGGGTATCAGAGGCGTAGCTGCGATTCAAAATGGCGCAGCTGGATGGCCTCAAAGAGTTGGTCGTTGGTAGGTACTTCGTTGCCTGCGAGGTCGGCTATGCTCAGTGCGACGCGCTGGATGCGATCAAAGGCGCGCGCGGAGAGTCCGAATTGCTCGCAGGCTTGGAGGAGGAGTTGTTTCTGAGATTCGCTCAGGGGGAATGTATCGCGTAGCTGCTTGCTGCCCAGCTGAGAATTTTGCAGCACATCGCGCGTACTAGCGCGCTGTGCGTAGCGGTCATGCTGGCGTTGACGTGCCGCGAGCACGCGCTCTCTGATGCGGGCACTGGGCTCGCCATCGGGGCGTGCGAGGAGGTCGGCGGGGGGGAGGGCTGGTACCTCGATGAGGATGTCAAAGCGGTCGAGGAGTGGACCTGATATTTTTTTACGGTATCTTTTGACATCGGCAGGGCTGCACTGGCAGTGGTGTCGCGCGTCGCCAAGGTAGCCACAGGGGCAGGGATTCATCGCGGCGAGTAGCATGAAGTCACAGGGGAAGTCCATCGTACCTGAGGCTCGCGAGATGGTCACGACTCCATTCTCTAGTGGCTGGCGTAGGGTCTCTAGAACGCGGCGGCTGAACTCGGGGAGCTCGTCGAGGAAGAGCACTCCGCGATGCGCCAGTGAGATCTCCCCTGGGGTGATCTGATTGCCCCCGCCCATGAGTCCTACATCGGAGATGGTGTGGTGGGGGGCGCGAAAGGGGCGCTGGGGGAGGAGTTTTTCTGTGCTGAGCAGTCCGCAGACGGAGTGGATCTTGCTGGCCTCGAGTTGCTCTTCTTCGCAAAAGGGGGGCAGGATGCTCGGCAGGCGCGAGGCGAGCATGCTTTTCCCGCTACCGGGGCTACCACAAAAGAGGATGTTGTGCCCGCCTGCGGCCGCGATTTCTAGGGCGCGTCGGGCGTAGAGCTGTCCTTTGATATCCTCAAAGTCGGCTGCGTGGGCGGGCTTTTGTCCGAAGTGAGCTGCTGACTTGTAAGGCGCGATCTTGTCTCGATAGAGGAGGCTATCCCATGCCTCGGCAAGCGTGCGCACGGGGTAGATCTCAATGCCTGATACCATGGCTGCCTCAGCGGCATTTTGCTCTGAGATCATGAGATACTTGCGCCCTTGGTCACGGGCTGCGAGAGCGAGGGCGAGTACGCCTCTCACGCCACGCACGCTGCCGTCGAGCGCGAGCTCACCGACGATGCACCATGCATGGAGCTGCTCGGGGATCTTGCGCTGAAAGGGACGGGGGATGTCTTCTTGGTTTTGCAGGACTGCCATCTCGATGGCGAGGGCAATGGGCAGATCAAAGCCCGGTCCTTGCTTGCGTACATCAGCTGGGGCTAGATTCACCGTCACGACCATACTCGTCGGGCGTAGAAACTGGCTATTGGCTATAGCCGCGCTGACGCGCTGGATGCTCTCCTTGACTGCTGCGTCAGGAAGCCCAACGACGGAAATGCGCCCTGTATCCTGCACAGCAAAGGCATCCACCTCTACATCGACAGCATAGCCGTCGATGCCTAGGAGGGCAGCAGAGTGAAGGCGCGTTATCATCGCTGCGGATTGTACACGATCTAGAGCAGCTTGTCACGAACAGATAGCGTCAACTGCTGTTTGACAATGCTTCAAAGACCTAATTTTTTTTAAAAGCAAGCAATCGCACGCCCTAGCCCGCCTTCTAGAGAGATGCGCGGCGCGGCGTGGGATCATCCTGTGGCTGAGGGCGCTAGACGAGCTTGCTCTTGGCTGCATCCCCCCCTAGAGTAATAAGACCGACAAAGCCTCTACATGCTGTCACAAGAATGTTTTTCATCAGATAGGAGTGATGCTACCCTTTTCTTCTATTGTTTTGCAAGATAAATCTATGCTTGTTTCCTAAGTGCAGCTATGATAGCATTCCTTTGCCGTTGAGAGACCGATTTCTCACAACTTGCATTGTACAACGCATATCTTTTATCAATACATATCCCCATGTCCCAGCCCAAGCTCTCAGTTGATCTCATTCGCGCCACTCTGACCACGGTCAAGTACCCCGGCTTTAGCCGCGATATTGTCTCCTTTGGTCTGGTCAAGGATATTCAAATCTCAAAGTTGGGGCATGTCAACATCAATCTACTCATTGAGAGTAAGAACTCGGACGTACCACGCTATATCTATGAGGGGGTGATGGGGGTGATCAAGGAAATCCCAGGCGTCTCAGGGGTCGATGTCCATATAGACCATCACGCGCCCCAAGCGCAGCAGTCGAGCAATGACGATCCCTCCGCGTGGAAATCCAGCGTCCCAGGGGTCAAGCAGGTGATCGCGGTGGCTCGCGGTAAGGGGGGCGTGGGCAAGAGCACGGTCTCTGCCAATCTAGCCGTCGCCCTCTCGCGCCTAGGCTATAGTGTAGGCTTGCTCGATTTGGATATCTATGGTCCTTCGATGGCTCTGATGTTTGACACCAAAGAACGCCCCGGCTGCAATGAGAGAGAGGAGTTCATCCCCGTCATCGCTCATGGGGTGAAGCTGATGTCCATGGGGCTGCTCATTGAGGAGGATGCTCCCGTCGCGGTGCGCGGTCCGCTGGCTACGCGCTACGTTCAGCAGTTTCTCCGCAATACGGACTGGGGGGGCCTTGATTATCTCATCCTCGACCTCCCTCCAGGTACTGGCGATATCCAGCTCACCATTGTGCAGACAGCAGAGCTCGCTGGGGCTGTGATTGTGACGACTCCCCAAGAGGTAGCTCTCATTGATGCTCGCAAGGCGGTGGGGCTCTTCAATCGCGTCGAAACCCCCATCCTCGGTCTCATCGAGAATATGAGCTACTTTGTCTGCCCTAGCGATGATAAGATCTACCACATCTTTGGCCAAGGCGGTGGCGAGAAAGAGGCAAACGCGCTCGGTGTCCCTCTGCTCGGCAAAATACCGCTGGATATCAGCACGCGCGAAGGCGGTGATCAGGGCGAGCCCATCGCGCTGAAAGATCCGCATAAGTATAGGATATCAGAGGCCTTCTATGACGCTGCGAAGGCTCTGGTGAAGCGTCTTGAAGATTAAGCATATTCGCCATGAGTATTGTCCTTCAGGCGCTGATGGCTGCCATCCCCGTCTATCTCTTCTTTGCGCTTGGCTACTGGCTGCGCAAGCGCGGCTTGGTCGCTGTCGAGGAGGAGTCGGTGCTGATGCGCCTCGCTATGGATATTGGCTATCCCTGCCTCATCTTTTATAATATTATTCACAACATAGGCATCAAGGGTGATGCCGTACTCGCATCCCCGCTCTTCTGCGCTCAGGCTATCACGAGTGGATATCTAGAGATGCTCGTCGGTGTCATCGCGGCCTATGGGATCGCGCGTCTCATGCGCCTCAAGATAGGCAGCGGTTTACGTACATTTGTGGTCTGCTCAGGGGTGCAGAATTATGTCTTCTTTGCAGTACCCGTCGTGCTCATGCTCTCACAGGGAGCTGACGATCCCACACTGGGCGTGCTCTTTATCCACAATGTGGGCAGTGAGATCTTTGTCTGGACACTGGCCGTCTTTCTCATCAGTGGGAAGCGTGACAATCTGAGGCTCGGAGCTCTCGTGCGCGGTCCTCTCATTGCCGTGTTCGTCTCCTTGCTCATTGTCTGGACTGGTCTTGTGCCCTATGTGGCGCAGCCTCCCATCATGCGCTTTGCCGAGATGGTGGGTGCGATCACGACCCCGCTCTCGCTCGCGCTCTGCGGCTGCTTTATCTATGAGCTCACGCGACGCTCGGAGTGGAATTACTCACTCATGCGTGCCGCCCTCGTCGCGCGTCTGCTCATCATCCCCGCGCTCATCTTGCTGCTCGCATGGGCTCTGCCCATT
>CAYJJA010000007.1:14430-16726 GCA_964370355.1 uncultured Akkermansia sp.
CGTCCTGCTACTTCTTGTCACCTGGGCACTGCCCTTTGATCCGCTCATCAAGCGCATCATGGTCATCCAAGCCGCCATCCCAAGCGCCGTCGTCACGGTGATGATTGCACGTCGCTTTGGCGGCATGCCCGAGCTCGGCACTCAGATCGTGCTCTCCACCACGCTGTGTAGTGCTATTACCTTTCCGCTCTGGCTCATCCTCGGCGATTACTTTGTCGTCCCCGTCTTTCCCTGAAGCTGCTGCTTGGGGGAGGACTGCTTGATGTAGTCGAGCAAGAAGAGTCTCTTGAGCGGGCGAGCCTTTCCTTGCTCGCGGTCATACTCGATGAACTCGTAGTTGGATAGGAAGTTATTCCCATGGATGAATTGGCTCTCATCGGCTCCCATATTCGCATTCTTAATCTCATAGCCGAATAGAGAGGCGATCCAGTGCCCTATCTCGTAATGACTCGTGGGGCTGCTGCTCGGATACTGTGCCTCATGCTTGGTAGAATAAAACCAGAAGGGCACCTGAGCTACTGCGATGTCGAGCTTGTTGTGCCCCCAGTGCCCATTCTCGCCTCGGAGCTGTCCATGATCGGAGCTGACGATAAAGTAGGAGCTCTCCTCCTTATTTTCATCTAAGAAGTACTCAAAGAGCGATTGCGCAAGCCCGTCAAAGGCAAGCAGGGAATTGTCATAGCTGTCGCGCAGCTCATGCTCTCCCTTGAAGACATCGTAGCGAGAGCCTTGCTCGTAGTTTGAATCATAGGGATCATGCGCCGTGCGGGTGAAGATGAAGACAAACTTCTTCTCATCCCGAGGCAGTTTCTTGATCGCATCAACGAGGACAAAATCCCCCTTGCTCGCATAGTCAAGGCGCATGCTCTCCTTTGTAATCACCTCATCAATATATTGCGCCCCTATATCATAGGCGCTCTTGGCATCCTGCGTGGAGATGAAATAAGTCCGATAGCCCTGCTGCTGAGCAAGACGGAAGAGATTACTGGTCTTGAGACGACGCGTCTTTTGATTCCCCGGTTCGCGTATCATATTCAAGAAGAAATTCAACGACGTATGCGTCGAGACACCCGATGCGATGGCGGGCGCGGCATAGAAATGCGCATTGCCCTTGAGGCTATCTGCAAAGGGGCTCGTCTGACGCGGTGCGCCAAAGAGGCTCATGCGCGTTGAGGTGACACTCTCGCCCATCAGCACGTAGACATTGTCTGCGCGTGGCGCGGTCTTGGTCACTTGGTAGTCTTGGTAGAAGCTATTGGGGACGTGTATTTGATTGTCACTCCACGCTTCGTTGCCGACATAAAATGAGAAGGTATTTATACTATTGTGCATCACATACCTCACGGGTGAGGGCAAGAAGTGCTTGATCTCCTTTTGCGTCGCGCGATGGATCTTGGGTATGAAGAAGCAGAAGACGAGCACAAGAGCAAAGGGGAACTTCGCCATGCGCTTATTCCACTTGATATAGCTAGCGATAATGAGCGCAAAGGGGGCGAGAATGGCCAGAGGCGCAAACCACAGACGTGCAGCGTGGCTTGTACTCGATGTCCAGATGTCTGACGACTCGCTAAAGATCTTTGACACATCCGTTGCGGATAAAGGTGCACCAAAATAAGCTATATGCGAGACCTCTGTACCAATCAAAAGAAGAAGCAGCAGCAAGATCACCCCAAACCCCCAATAGCTGCGATTAAACGAAAGAATCAAGCCAAAGCCAAACATCACTAATATGAACACGATATCCGTATTCACATCATAGCTCGGCATCGTCAGCTCAAGGGTCAAATCGGGCAAAAATACTGCCAAGCAAAATAGAAGTGCAAACAAGAGGTTGTAAGTAAGTGCTTTTTTCATTTTATTATATTGTGTTCGAGTCTATCAGATTATGGAACAAAAAGCGTGACACACCGCGCTTCATCGGTTGTAAATGATGTATCTATCAAAGTCAAGTCCGAAATAAGGATCTCCTGCACATGCATTGAGTCACGGGATAGATTTGTCTTGGCTGAAATCAACACAAAAAATCTTGTGTGGATAAAATCGCCTTTTTAGCAACACAAATACTTTTGTCTTGATTGGAATCTACACAAAGCATCTTGTGTTGATAAAATTGCCTTTTTAGCAACACAAATACTTTTGTCTTGATTGGAATCTACACAAAGGAGCTTGTATGGATAAAATCGCCTTTTTAGCAACACAAATACTTTTGTCTTGATTGGAATCAACACAAAGGAGCTTGTATGGATAAAATCGCCTTTTTAGCAACACAAATGTTTTTGTCTTGATTGGAATCCAC
>CAYJJA010000007.1:16826-19921 GCA_964370355.1 uncultured Akkermansia sp.
GCAACACAAATGTTTTTGTCTTGATTGGAATCCACACAAAGCATCTTGTGTGGATAAAATCGCCTTTTTTGCAACACAAACTTGACAACAAAAGCATTTATCTATATATAGTAAATCATGCCTGAGCCTTTTTTGCTAGAAAGTTTAGAACAAATAGAAAACGAGCGATTCGTACTCGATTTGACACTCATACAACAGCTGGGAGAGGCGAATCGCAAGCTCTCTCGCTTTGACGGCATGGTGCAGTGCCTGCCCAATCCCATGCTCTTTCTGACAAATCTCACCAAGGCAGAAGCAGTCGACTCGTCACGTATCGAAGGCACACAGGCCACCATTGATGATCTCTATGCCCAAGAGGCAGGCGAGCAATTCCGAGGAGAGAAAGACAGAGATCTCGAAGAGATAACGAACTACGAAGCGGCCTTGCGCTTTGGATCAGAGAGTATCATGGAGCGCGATCTCAGCCTTAGTCTGATGAAAGAAATGCACGCACGACTCCTAAAAGGCGTGCGAGGAGAAAACAAAGACCCTGGGAACTTTCGTAGAATACAAAACTGGATAGGTCATCCAGGTAGCACCCTAGCAACAGCCCAATACGTCCCCCCCGAGCCCCTCCACGTCGTCTCCCTACTCGATGAGCTCATCCACTACTACGAGACCTCGCAGCATGACATTCTCATCAAGACGGCCATGGTGCATGCGCAATTTGAAAGCATCCACCCCTTTCTCGACGGCAATGGTCGCCTAGGGCGACTCCTCATCCCGCTGATGCTCTACAAGCATGGAGTCTTGACTCACCCCGTCTTCTACCTCTCCTCCTACCTCGAAGCACACCGCGACGAGTACTACCAAGCCCTCCACGACACCCATCACCATGACTGGGCTAGCTGGGTGAGCTTTTTTCTGCGAGCCGTCGAAGAACAGGCAACTCATAATATAAATAAGGTTAATAAAATGCGCGACCTCTACGCCAACTACGTCGAGCAGTTCAACACCTGTCTCAAAGGTGGTGGAGCTCGCGAACTCGTCGAGGCCATGTTTGTCAATCCCATCTTTACCCTCAAAACACTCAGTCGCAGCATGAACGAACGCGTGAAAATAGATACCCTGCGCAAATCCATCAAGACACTCATCGACCACCACTACGTCATCATCCTAGAAGAAGGTCAAGGGCGCAAGCCCACCCGCTATCTCGCACAAGAGATCATGAAGGTCCTTCGCTAAGGCGGCATCATAAATTTTCATTGAGATTTCTTTAGACTTGCATTCTGACCAAAAGAGCCTAGAATGACTTGTAACTTCCATTTTAACAATTGAACTTCATCTATGAAAGTACTCATCACTGGCGGCTCAGGCTTTATCGGCTCACATATCTGTGAATATTATCAAGACAAGGCAGAAGAAATCCGCATCCTTGACAATCTGCGCACAGGCTACAAGAAGAATCTTGATGGGCTCAAGCACACCTTCATCGAAGGCTCCATCACTGATCGCGAGCTCGTAGCCCAAGCGGTCGAAGGCGTTGATTACATCTTCCACATGGCAGCACTCGTCTCTGTGCCCGAGTCCATGAGCAAGGTGCGCGAATGCCTTGATCTCAATATCAACGGTCTTCTCATCGTCCTTGAAGAGGCAGCCAAGGCTGGGGTCAAAAAGCTCGTGCTCGCCTCCTCGGCAGCCATCTACGGAGACAACCCCACCGTCCCCAAGGTTGAGACCATGTATCCCGAGCCCAAGAGCCCCTATGGAATCACCAAGCTCGATGGTGAGTACTACCTTGATATGTACCGCACTACAGGTCAGCTCAACACAGGCGTGTGCCGCTTCTTCAACGTCTTTGGTCCACGCCAAGACCCCAAAGGTGCCTACGCCGCAGCCGTGCCTATTTTCATTGAGAAAGCCCTCAAGGGTGAAGACATCACCATCTATGGCGATGGCGAGCAGACACGCGACTTCATCTACGTAAAAGACATCGTCGGAGCCCTCAGCTACGTCGTTGAGAATCCCGAAGTCACCGGTGTCCACAACGTCGGCTATGGCGCACAAATGACCGTCAACGCCCTCGCAGAAATGATCATCGAAGCCTCGGGCTCCACATCAAGCATCCTGCATCTCGAAGAGCGTCCAGGAGATGTCAAGCACTCACGCGCTAGTGCCGACAAGCTCCTCGCCGCAGGCTGGAAGCCCCAGTACACGATGCAAGAAGGCCTTGATGCCACTCTGGCCTACTTCAAGAGCATCATTCAGGGTTAATTATCAGCATTTTTTATGAGGGAGAGCAGCAGCATGCTCTCCCTCATTTTTTATTCACATGGATGAGACAGATCAGCAACGCCCTTTACGCGTCAAAGAGCTATCTGCACTCGCTGCGGCACGGCTCGAAGAATTACGCGCTGATGGGCATCATGATATCCAGCCCCTACGCAACAGCACACGCAAGCTCGCCGCCCAGCCATGGGGGGCGGCATGGATGCGTCAACTCGCCTACTGCGAGCAGGAAGGCATGGAGCTCGCCATGGGACGCAGCCTCTTGCGACATGGCTGCGTGCTTGATATCAAGCTCAGCGAAGGGCGCATACAAGGACTCGTCAGTGGAGAGCAGCTCTATGAGCTTGATCTTCATGTGGATCTCATTGATGAAGATCGCCTCAACCTGCTACGAGAGCAATGTCGAGGGCAGCTCGATAGCTATGTCGCGCTGCTCGAGGGAAAGCTCGATGCCGACGCGATGAGTGCCCTCTGCGATCCTGAGAGTGGCCTGCTACCGCTACCATGTGATTGGAAGTTCTCCTGCACCTGCCCAGACTGGGCCAGCCCCTGTGCACATGCGGCCGCTCTTGTCTATGCAGCAGGTTGTCTGATTGATAGCGACCCATCCTTGCTCTTTGCCCTACGAGGGATTCTCCCAGAGCAACTCCTTGAAACAGAAAAAAATACTCTCCATTTCAACAGTGATTCACTAGCACGTACCTTTGGGATAGAGCTAGAGATTGCTTCATCAAGTGAGGATTTTTCTTGACATCAAGCGTCACATGAGCGACAATGCCTCAGCACCTGATGCAGAGTTGGGTGATACTAGGAAAGATGGCTGAGCT
>CAYJJA010000007.1:19931-31291 GCA_964370355.1 uncultured Akkermansia sp.
TCGAAATCGAGCGTGGTAGTGATATCACCGTGGGTTCGAATCCCACTCTTTCCGTAAGCTAGCCAAATGACCCCTTCTCTTTTTCGTTGAAAGAGGAGGGTTTATGTTTTATAATACCGCAGCAATAGAACGGCTGTTGTTGTGACTTTCGCAGGGAAAGGAAAAGTGAGTCACAACGCAGTCACAACTCACAACATCCCTATGGCTACACTACGCACAGACACGCGAAGCCCCTACTACTTCGCCACGTGGAGAGACGCAGAAGGCAAGCAGCGCACCAAGAGCACCAAGGTCAGGCACACCCCCTTGAAGACAGGCAAAGGAAAGCCCGAAAGCAAAGCCCAGCTCATGGCTAGAGCACAGCTTATAGCAGATGCCTACGAAGAGGCGAGCAAGACAGGCATGGAAGCACGACATGTGAGAGCTACCCTTGAGATGCTTGGCGATGCGGAGCAAAAGCCCAATGTACCCAGCGTGCGTGCATTTGTTGAGTCATGGATTCAAGAAAGAACTGTCTTACTCTCCAAGACCACAGGGAGCGACAAGAAGGCAATCGCTATATTAGAAGCAAGCCTAGGCTCTCGCTTTGATGAGCCAATTAGCAAAATCTCCAAGCCCGACATTCAAGCCGTGGTGAATTCAGAGGTGGTCCGCGTCTCGGCATCCACAGTCAAGAGATACATGCAGTCGCTCAGCATCATGTTCAACTCTGCTATAGATCACCAGTATCTTTCAATCAACCCCACCCACAAACTCAAATACCCCAAAGGCGCGACGCAAGACAAGCTTACCCGCGAGCCTTTCAGCCGCGACGACATACGAGCACTACTTGAAAAAATGCCCCCCGACTGGGCAAGTATGGTTCTCGTTTCTCTTCATCTGGGTGGTCAGAGATTAGGTGATTGTGCTCTTCTTCGGTGGGAAGATGTAGACTTTAAGAGAAAAAGCGTAGGAATCATCACCCAGAAGACAACGAGAGCGCACGCCATCCCGATGACCGCAACGCTCGAAAAGCATCTCAAGCAACGCTCCGAGACTAGGGTAGGCGAGTACGTCCACCAAGATCTCGCTGATAGAGTGCTACGTACAGGAAGCACTCAGCACATTAGTCTTGAGTTCTCCACACTCTGCGAAGCTATATGCATATCCTCCCGCGCTCCCATGAGAGCGGGCGAGAGGCGTAGTTTCCGCAACAAGACCTTCCACTCACTCAGAGCCTCGGCTGTCACCATGCTTCACGATGCAGGAGTACCCCTATCAATGGCAATGCTTATTGTCGGTCACAACAATGCCGACATTCACAGAGTCTACTACCGCCCCTCCGATGAAGCGATTCGAGACAGCTTGAGTAATTTGGACATATAAGACCGACTTAACCCCGACTTAGTGGAGAAACTACCCCGACTTAACGCCACTAAGTCGGGGTTCGGGAGGCTCACTTACCGCCTCTCTTCATTTCTTTCACGTTGGGCGAAGGGGCGAATCGCATTCACTCCCGCATTGACGGATTGCAACAAACTAGAGCCGAAACTCCATGCTTTTGACGTGCTATTGATACCACCATTCCATGGAGTAATAGCCGAGCCTGCACGCAATCCATCGCTAATCATCATCACCCACTCCGCCTCGGTATACTCCTTGTCGTCTGTAGATGCCTTGAACAGCTTTTCGATTGATCGCATTAAACCTCTAACATCAAAGATAGCATCTGCAAAGCCCTTGGTCTTGACATATCCACCAGGTATCGCCGCCAACATAGCACCCAAAATAGGCGCAGAGTTGAGAATCCCCAGCCCTGTGAACGCCGTAGCTGCATTGTACCCGAGATACGCCCAGATAGACTCATCCTCATCAGCACCATACCCCAAGAAGCTCTCAATCCCCATGGCTATAATCTGCGTAGGCACGCTATACTTCACCAGCGTCTTGTACAGAGCCCAGCTCTTCTTCCAGCCTCCACCAGCCCTCTTCCCCTCAGCTTGCGCCAAGCCTATCTTGCCTATAGGCTCTGAGCCCATGTAGAAGAGCGTACGCACAAGAGCGTTGCCCGCATTGAGCGCAGCCATAGCAGATTTCTGCGTCTGCCTCAGCGGTTGTGCCCCTATCTCCAAAGCCTGCTCGACATAGCTCTGACAGTCGGCATCCATCTCCTCCTCTGAGAGTGGGTCAAGAGCGTCCTTGTTGCGCTCCTCTAGCTGCTTCCAACGCAGATTGTACAAGGCTACAGAGCCAAAAGTATTGGTGACAATATCCATCTTCTGAATAGCATTCATCCCCGCCCTAGACCACGCATTGAGGCGGCTATAGGTCACATTCTGCCCGTGTCTCATCATCTCGACAAATCGCCTGTCCTCACCATAGCGAGCAGTGATGGCGCGTAGCTTCGACATCTCGCCATAGCCAATACGACCCTTGCCCATTCTATCGAGAAGCATCTGCGTGATGAATTGACGACTGCTAAAGCCCCCGAAGGCAGACGCATTCATCAGGGCGGGGACTTGTCTTGCTAGCGTCATTAGCGAGCCCGCCAGCACCGTAGGCGCGTGCGCTGATTGCGTCTGCTTGATCAGACGGCTGAGCCCGCGCTGCGTCACGCTCTCCATCACGCCAGAACCATCTAAGGCATTGAGCAGCTCCTTGAACGTCAAGAACTCCGTGTGCCCCATATACGCCTCAAACGAATGGGCGAACTGCTTATTCGCAAGCAGCTTGCGCCACTTCGCCGTGATCTCCCCCATCACGATATAATTATTCTGCTGAGCCATAGCGGAGAAGAAGACATTCGTCGCACCTAGGCTCGTATCCACATTGAGATCATGCTTTTGGCGTATCATCAAGAAAGAATGCTTCGCCCCGCTGGTCAGCGTCGCGTCGAGCGCGGAGATATCTTTCGAATTAGCTGATTGGTCAAAGCGCGCCGCCCAGTGATTGACCACAGCGGGGAAGGGGTTTCCCTCCCTGTCCTCATACACCACAGCTAGCCCATTATTATTCATAATATCGCGCATCGCCACGCCAAACGCCCAGACATCAGCCCCCACAGCCTCACGCAGCTTGTCGAGCACCTCGGGCGTGTAGCCGTGCTTATCAGCATTCCTCGTATAATCTGGCTGATCATAGGTGAGCAGAATATTCAAGATGCGATTACGAGACGCTTTCACCCTACTACCATTCCCCGCTCGCACCTTGCGAGAGATGTGCACATTCCCATAAGGCTGCGCGTCCTTGTTCTTCTTCTGCCTCTTGGCTAGATTGGCATCCTTCTTTGCCAGCTCCTCACGGATGAGCGGGATGTCTTTCTCCTGCACAATATCCTTGGGCGCGTAGCCCTTCGCACGCTGCGCCTCCTCCTCCTTCTTTCGAGCTAGTGCACGCTGCTCCTTAGTCATACTAATCCAGCGTCGCGCCTCCTGCTGAGTGAGCACCAAGGTATGAGTGACGAGCTCTCCCCCAAGATCTATCCCTGTATCAATCTCCTTGTTGAGATGCACCATAAAGTCATCTCTCTCCTTCTCCTTTTTCAAGTCGAGAGCTTCAATCATAAACTGCTGCAACTGGTCATTAGCTCGCCTCTCCCTCTCATTGAGCTCCAAGTGCCCGCTTGATAGCATCTTGAGCGACTCCTGCGCAAGCCCTCCCAAGCCCTCCACCTCACTCAAGGCATAGAAATGCTGAGCAAGGCTCTGCAACATCGCGGGCGCGTCTTTGATATTCTGCCAAGGACTGTATGAGGCTAGATCCTTCTTCGTCCCTCTGACGAAATCATCAGCTCTCCCCATCCCCTTGACGGCTCGCTCGGCTATCCCCTCCATGAGTCGTTTCTCATGCTCAAGCTTGGCCTCCCAAGTACTCTTTGAGGTCAAAGCATAGATCTTGAGAGCTTCGTTCATGCGCCTGATCTCCTCTAGGCTCATCCCTTCCACATGCCCAAATGTAGCCCAGTCCTTGAGCTCGATCTCACGCTGCTCTTGCGCTGTGAATCGCTCCGTGCCATCACTCTCTACATCACGCCCAGCAGCCAGTGCGAGCTCCAGCTCGCCCATGCGCTCCGTGCGTCTTTCAGCGGTGGCATTCATCATATCTACCCATGAGGCAATCTTGCGATAAGAGTCAGCATTCATCTTACCTTTAACCAGCTTCCCATTCTTTCCCTTCTTGGGGGCGAGACGGTCAAGAAGGGTGGTTGTACGCTCGCGCTCCTTGGAGATGAGCTGAGCTTCCAGACCTTCCACGGCATCAGCAAGCATGCGCTCTACTGCTACGGAGACACGCTGCCCAGCGATAGCCCGCACAGCAGCCTTCATACGCTCCTTGTCAGAGCTTGCGTCATACTCATCAAAGGTATGTGCAACCTCGACATTCACGCCTTCTAAAAGCTCCTCGATCTCATCAAGGCTGCGAGCTTCTAGTTCCCTTTCCAACTCCCTCTCAAAAATAGCCCTCTCCTCCGCATCAAAGGTCTTCGCCTTGGTAAGCTTCCCCTTCTCTATAGCCTTGGCGTAGGCTTCAATCACATTCATGTAGCCGCTGATCTTCGGGCGATGCTTGCGCTCAATCACCTTGTTGATCGCAGACATCAACGAGTAGGCAACACCCAGCTCACGCGCGGCTTCCTGCGTATTGTTATCATCGCTGGAGAACACCCTACGAAGGCGATTGATACCCTGCTGAGCCTCACGCAAGAGGCGCGCCGTTTGCTCCTCCTTGAGCATAGATAGCTGGGAGACACGCGTGAGGCTATCAAGGGTCGATATGGAGAAGGTGACGCGTGCCTTTTGAAGGCTAGCCATAGCCTCGGCGCGTCCTTCCTGCGTGCCGTCGTGCCAGATGGGCTTGATCTTATTCTCTCGCAAGATTTTTGTGAGTTCGCGGTCTGTCTTGAGCTCAGAGGAGGCAAGGGCGAATTTCCATTCATTGAGAGCTACGGCGCGCTGGGGTACGGATTCAAAGTAGTCCATGGGGAGCGCGTCGATAGCGTCGACGGCTTCCGTGCCTAAGATTTCTAATTGAGCTTTTTTAGCTCCTTTTTTCCATGAGAGACGCGCATCTTTCATGGCGTTGGCTATGCTAGCACGACTAGCGCGGGGCGCGTCTGCTAAGATCTTGTTTGCTGTATCGCGCGCCGTGAAATAGTCCTCATGAATACTTGCGGCTAATGCTTCACCGAAGGCTTCCATTTTGGATACGGCTGATGATTTCAGCTCGCTATGCTCTACGGTGGATACAAGCGTATCGCGTTGACTCTTGAGCTCTGTGAGGGTGTGTATCTTTTGAGCTCGAGCGGCGAACACTTGTCCGTTGTTCATACCTAGCGCCCCTTGCTCGTTTCCACGGCTCTTGTTGTACTTCATGTGACGCGTCACAGTATCAAGAGTCACAGCTTCACCGCTCTCTTCTAGTATGAGCTCGTCACTGTAGTAGTCGGCAATCTCTTGTTTGAATTTGTCGAATTTCTTAGAGTTCGCGTCAGCATAATTTTTGAGATCTGACCAGCTTGCCTTTAATTCCTTCTTTCGATCTGCCTTTATAACTGACCAGATGTCTTTGGCTTGGTTGATAGCTGATTCAAAGTCAAAAGCTGTATTTCTAATCCTCTCTGCGGGCAGTTTAAGAGAGCTTACACGCATCTTGCGAAACGGCATATCAGAGGGTATTCTCTCGGATGCGGCTTCTAGCTGCAATGCGTACTTATCAATAGCCTCCTGCTTTTCTTTATCGTTAGAGTCCTTTGAGAGCAAAACTTCTGCAAATATCTCGCTATCGCGTCTAAGCTCACTATCTTCCCAGTTGAATATTGACGTTTCTTCTTGTTCCATCTTAGGGCGATACTTCGACTTTGCCGCAAATAGCAAATACATATCGTTGGAGTGGTGCAATAAGTTATTGATTTGCTCACTCTTACTTTGGGAGCTCTCTATGCGACGCACGATGCTGTCATATATGGAACTCGCGGATTCCAAGTTGTACTTTTCCGCTTGCTTCGCGAGTTTTTGGATCTTATCAAGTACGTCTTGCGCCTTATCCGATTTCTTGTTCACTGTTGAGGGGAATACACCAGTGTAAGCATCAGCCGTGTACACGTCATTTCCCTGTTCTGGGTCTGCGAGCTCTGACCCCGCTATGAGGGTGAGGCTGGAGCTAGGTGAGCCCCAAGCATAAGGCTTATCAATACGCGTGACGGCAATGCTTGGCAGAGGCATACCGCCAAGCTTCGCGGACTCTTTCAGCCTTGATACGTCGAGGGTGTGCGCGGACACGAGATTGCGAACCGAGAAGGAGATATCAGGCTTTCGCCCTTCGAGGCTAGGTCGCTTAACTGATACGCTGTTAGGAAAAAGCGCGTAGCTATCAAGCGTTGACCACAGATAGCCATTGTGAGGAAGCCTCTCTTCTGCGAACTTCGCTTCCATTTCACCCGCGCTCATGCTGTATAGGAGATCTGCAATACCGCCGCGATGGGAGGATCTTTGGTGAAGCGAATTTGGGTTTTCTCTCAGCTCCTTTTCAAGCTCAACGAGAGCTTCGTAGTTCGCTTTGTTTTTTTCATTAAGACGAGACAAATGCCTTCTTTGGCGAATGGCTTCCCGAAGATAGGCTAAGGCTTCACTATGCGAAGGCGAAGAGCTAAAGCCAGATGAAAATCCTTCATAAGCCTGAATGGCGTGTTGCACCTCGTGTATGACTATGCTGAGCAGTGCTTCACGATTGCGGAATGATTCGACATTAGTATTAATATCAATACTGTGATAGCCCCATCTATTAGAAGAAAATCTCCCGAATACCTTAGTATTTTCTACGAATTCACCGCCTATGGAGTCTCTAAAGCCGTAAATGGATACTTTGAAGTTTTTGAAGTGAGGATAAGCTTCATAGAGGTCGGGGAAATCCAAGACATCAGCAAGCTCTGTGTATTTGTCTGTTTGCCCCTTTTTTTGAATGGTATGAAGGTCTAAATCATCGCGTATTTTTGCGCTGCTTACATCTAAAAAGAATTTTTCTTTACCGTCTTTCTGATCAATATACGTTCGACCTTCTGCTTTTGCTTTGTCAAAGCCCTGAGCGCGACTGCCCGCAATGCTGAAAGTAATATCGGGATTTCTGCCATCAAAGCCTCCTCGATTTCTCTTGACCACTCTGAGATATTCATCTATTCTATTTCCAGAGCCACCTTGCTCTTCTTGTCCCGCTTTTGTAACGCGGCCTTCGGGAAGAGCGTCAAGGGTGGCTTCTATTGTATCTAGAACCTGCACATTTCGTACATTGATGTCGTGAAACAAGTCTCCGTTTGCGCGTTCTTCAACAACCATCAACACATACGCCTCATCCTGATTATTTACATTGTGTTTACTAGCCCCTGAAAAATGAACCTTATTCAAAAAATAATAATATCTCTGAATATCTGCTTTCTTGCTTAAGTTTGATTGACTGTTCTCTTGAATGTCAATCAGTACAGAATCAAGAGCTATATCATCAAGCGCACAAAAAGCCGCTGCTACTCGTCTATCTGCGCTGTGGCTGCTGATTTTTTGCCTCGATGAGCCTCCTATAAACACAGTCCTGCCCCCCATAGAGATAGATGCAGGCTTCCTGTTTTCTCGCTCATACGGTGTTTTCAGCTTATCAAGACTAGCCTTCATGAGTTGGCGCACCTGCTGAGGTGTCACCGTGTAAATCTCGGGGATGTCTACCTCAGCGACGGGGCGAGCATCCACCCTGTCAAACGCACTCACAATCATCTGCTCCCTAGGAGTAAGCGAATAACTAATCGCCATGCGCTGATACGCGAAAGGCAGCTCATCCAAGCTGACCTCGGGCGAGCTCTTGCCATCCCATGCCTCCACCTTGGAAGGAATACCCAGCTCACCATCCATACGCTCATACGCTTCATCCAGCAGCTTGAGACGCATGAGCAGCTGCGCGGCATCTTCGGGATTCTTCACCTCCACGCCTAGCCTTTTAGCGACCTTGCCCTTCTGCTCCAGCTTACGCCCATTGCGAATCACAGCCATCTGCTCCTTGAGCGTCGCGCGAGCTCTCGACACATACTTTGCCGTCTTCTCCGCTCTCTCCTGCCACGATGTATCATGCCCAAAGAGATCAAGCTGAGCCCCTGAGCTACCCTGCTGCTCCACCCCACGCACAAAAGCCGTCACATACTCCCACGACTGCTTCCTTCCCCCCTTATTGCGCTCTTGCAGAGCCAAGGCTTGCCCCTCGGGCGTACTCGCAATAGTGATCGCATGGTAGGCATCCCCCGCGCTTGCAGCACCATTCATCACAGCATCATAAGTATTGGGGCTAGCCTCTTGAGCAATCGTGAGCCCCACGCGTGCACTCGCCGCTATCTCCCCCGCCGCCGTCTTGGGCATGAGCCCGCGTCGCTCCGCCTCCGCACGCGAGATAGGATTATGACGATAAAAATAGGCAATATCCACAGCAGACCCTCGATTATCCAGAATATTCTGCTCCACATCATGCATACGCGCCCACTGTGCATCATGAGTAGCGGACTCATCATACACACGCACCATGATATGCTGCGCCTTATGTCGCTTCGCATGAGCTAGGCGATGGCGACCGCTGATCACCTCAAGCCTTCCATCAGCACGCCTCCACACATCAATGGGAGGAGAGGAGGGATTCCACGCCCCCGAAAGCTCATAAGTCGTACCATCAGCCTTGGCATCCATACGCCCCAGCAAAGAGCTCGTTGATTTAAATTGCGGCACATCATCCGAGAGCCCAATATCATGAGGATTCGCCGTCCCATAGACCGACACCCCATCAGGCGAGAGAATGTAGTGCCCATTCGTCAGCCCCGCACCCAGCCCCGCCTGATCAGTCAGCAGCTCCGCGCCCTGAGGCACAACCAGCTCCCCCGACACCACATCCAGAGGCGCATCAGCAGCCAGATCAAGAGTCAGCACCTCCCCTGTCACATTCTCCTCAGCGGGAATCTCCGTCACAGGACTCTCCAGCTCTCGGTAGTACTCATCACGCAGCGACTCCTCAGCCTGCGCAGCCTCGAGATCCTGCGCCACACTCTCCATCGAGCGCGTGCCAGTCATCCGCTCAGCCAGATGCACGGCATCCATCACCGCGCGTACATCATCAGCCGACACACGAGCCCCATCATACACACTCACAATATCATGCCCAGCCGACTTGAGGAGATCCGCAAGCCCATTCCCCTGAGCCAGCCAAGCCTTCCCCTTCTCCGTAGACTTGAACTCATTGAATGCCTCACCCAGCACCTTGTACATATGATTCTGCTTCATTGGAGCATCCAGCCACCTGAGCTGCTGCATAGACTCCTCAGACAGATTGTAATCCTCATAATTTTTGTAGAAATCACTCTGAGCCAAGTGAGAGAAAAACTCCTTGAGCTCCATGAGCTGCTCCGATGGAGACACATCACTCATGCCACGCCACACATCCTTGCCAGTAGCCTCTTTAATCTCCTTGCGCAGCGACAAAGCCTCATCCCATAGCTTCTGAGGATCAGCACCCCGCGCAATAGCCTTATTCAAATGAGCCTCCAATATCTCCTCGGTGAACTCTGGACTCGTCGAATGCCCCGCATTGTGCAGCACCAGCGCATCCCCCAGCGAATCCTTCGGTACGAGGAAGGCATTTGTCCCCGCCTGTAGACCCTCCCTCTCACTCAGCTCACCAGTACGCACAGCCATCCCCACACGCTGCTCAAAAGCATCAGGCGTGCCAGCCAGCGTCGAGTTTTGCACACCATCAATCAGCTGAGCCCCTGCACTTTCGTACTCAAGAGCCGCCTCCGACAAAGCCTTGAGAGCAGGAATGGTGATCAGACCATCCCTCTTGGCCAGCTCCGCAATAGGCTTCTGCGTGCGAATATCATTAATATCTAAGACACTGAGATAATCCAGCTTCGCATCTGCACTACGCGCCATAGCAAGCCCCTGAGCTGAGGAGCGATAAGCCTGAGCATAGCGATGAGCCATCCCATTCTTACCCTGACGGAAGACAGCCTCGACTTGAGCATCAGTCATCTCAATCTCCTTGGTAGGCACTTGATAGCCCTCGGGACTCACGCGCTGCCCCTCCACCTCCTCCCACGATTCCATATCCTTCATATGACGCTGCGCATCCTGCACCGTGACCAGATTCTTCTCCCCATCAGCAGACGGCTCGATACGCAAGACACCCGCCTGCTTCATCGCCTCCTTCATGATATTACCCTCACGATAGAGAGCCGCCTCAGCCTCTGCTATATACTCCTTCTTGGCAGATTGCAAGTTCGCCAGATGAGCCTCGGGATCAGCGTAGATCTCCTGCTCGATGGCAAGCCCTAGTCGCTCCCTGCGCTGCTGAGGATTTGGAATGTTAGCAATAGCGCGGGCAGTCTTCGCGCTCAAGCCCACACTGCGCAAGGTCGAGTAATCTTGAGAATACGCATCTACTGCCTTCTTGGAGGCTACCCCATGAACACCGCGAAGAGCCCCGATGAAAAATATCGTCCCATAAAACTGCTGCTGCCCCACCTTCGTTGACAGGTCAAAGTTTTGAGCAATCCGAGAGAATCCATCCCAGTCACGCGCCTGCACCTCCACACCCGCGCTGCGGAAAAGACTCGCAGCCACCGTCTCCACCGTCGCCCCCACCAGAGGCTCACGCACCAGCTCCTCGATACCCCCAGCCACAGTACCACCCACAAAGCTCAACAGGGCGCGACTCTCATACTGCGCCATCGCCTCAGCAGCCGTATTCACCGCCCTCTTCGTCAAGGGGGTGGATGCAGCATTGAAACCCATCTTCGTCAGAGCCTTATTCGCCACCGCACCCATCACAGTCATACGCCTAGCCGCCCAATTCGTCGCCACCTCTTGTGCACTCTGACTCAGCGCATCAATAAAGCCCTCAGCCTCCGCCTCCTTATCAGGAACAAAGGTGAAAGAATCTGCATCAAACGTGCCGAACTTCCTCTCATTCGCCGCCTTGTTTTGAGCCGCAATCAAGTCAGCCACCACAAGCGCACCCCCCGCATATCCGCCCACCATATAAGGCAAGGTATTCCCCGCAGCCTCCCCCGCCACCGTCAGTGCTCCATCAAGCATACTGGCGCGCTCATCGAGAGTCAAGCTGCTCGTCTCAAGGAGCGAGAGAGCCCCCTGCATACGGTCATCCATCATCCTATAATACCTATCCTTATAATTAAACCTCTCTTGATCAAGTGTCGCAGCAAACGAGCTGATAGGAGCAGCCGCAACATGCGGCGAGACAGCATCCATCAGATTTCTAGAGCTCGACTTGATGGCATTACCAAAAGCACGCAGAGCCTCACTATCAAGACTCCTTTGCCCCTCCATCTGCTTATCCAGCGTGAG
>CAYJJA010000007.1:31301-38759 GCA_964370355.1 uncultured Akkermansia sp.
CGTGAGCTGGAACAGAGCGAAAGCCCGCTCATCGAGCTCCCCATTCTCCCCCGCTAGCGCGTCCAGTACAGGCAAAGCCGCAGCACGCGAGATGCTCACACTATGCGTATTCTCCTCCTTCGCTTGCTGCACAAATTCATCCCAAGAGGGTTCATCGTTCCACGCAAAATGAACACCCTCATTCCATTCCTTCTGTAAAGCCTTAGCTCGATTATAGATGCGCCCTTGAGTCGCGCCATCTACTTCATTAGATGTAAGCTTGCGTAACAAAGCCGTCGCCTTCTGAGCTCTCCCCACAGATGCAAGCATGGGGGCAGGATCTATCTTATATCGAGTCAGCTTGTCGATCGTATCCGCATCAAGAGTCGCGCCACTCTCCACCGCACTCATGAGTTTACCCTCCAAATCTTGTTTGAACTCCACGAAAAGCTTCTGCTCTGCCTCCCGCTGCGCCTTGGCTGCGTCGTAGCCAGCCTTGACCCTATCACCATACATACGTGAAAGCAAACGATAGTCGTCCGTCTCACTCACACATTGCCTTCTTTCCTGCTCGTAGGCTTGCTGCTGATCCTTCGGCATGGCGGGCATCAAGCGACCTATAGCCCCCCACGTATCGCCATCAGCGATAGTACGCGATAGGCGACTACCTGCAATGAGGTGCATGTCATCAGAGCTAGCCCCATCCGATACAAGGATGCGGAGCTTCTCGTTCTCATCGACCTTCTTTGTGCTCTCCTCATCTTGTCCATAGAGATAGACAGGCGCAAGCTCTTCTAGCTCGCTATTCACGCGATACTCACGAGCGCGAGCCTGCGCCCTCATGCTCTCCATGTCCCGCTGCACTTGTGGGAAGGGCGACGATGTTTTGAGCTCGTACTGATTCGATTGATAAAAATCGGGGCTGATATGGTTTCTAGTGTAGGATAAATCACTCATGATATTAGAATGTTTTGAAGTTTATAAGCATCTCTACGCCCGACATAACATCATTGAGCGTTGAGCCTTTTTTGAGTTTAGGGAATAGTTTCTGGAGAGCTGCAGCGCTCACCTGCACAGAGCTGACTTTGGCAGGGCGAACGATGAACTTTGTTGTTCCATTTCCGAATGTGGCATAAATACCCTTCTTCCCCCCATGCTGTGCCACAATGTCGATGTATTGACTTTCTGGGACAGTCACCACCATCTCATGGGCTGACTGGTCTCTAGCTCCATCCCACGTGATCTTTTGCGTGACTGGGTAAAGGTAGGGATTCGCTTCTCGCTGTTCTCGACGTTCTTTTTGTTGACGTGCTTCTTTTGCGGTCTTTGCCAGCTCTCGTGTGCGCTTGATGCTGGATGAGGCTGAGTCGTATTTGGCGCGATACTCGGTAGCTTTCTTTTCAAGCTCTGCATTTCTCTTATCTTGATACTTCTCCCATGCTGAGCCATCATCAAAGTTCATCCCTTGAGCGTCTTTGATCGCCTGAGCCATCACCTGTTCAGTCAAGACACGTTCTTCTGCCCAGCTAGACTTGCCACTGCGTCTGTAATCCACGATGGCATCATAAACACGCGCTCTCACATACGCTCTCGCATTGTCGGCATAGGCTTTGCGCTTTTTAGCGTAGCCTCTCCCCTGCTTATCAGTCATGTACCACTTGTAGAAATCTTCATAATCATCCTCATCATCCAGACTTTCTACAGGTTTATCTCGTCCTTTGTTGTATTCAACTCTCAGACTTTCGAACTCCTGCGCAAGGTTTGTATGCTGCTGAGTCCAATCCTGCCCACCGATAAACCCAAGATAGCCCCAGTTCGCCCCCTCTGATGCAAACTGCCCTTCACCTCCATGAGACGCAGGTACAAGCTCATCTTCGGGAATCGCGGCTATCTGAGCATTGACACCCTGAATCCCATTGCGCCCAGTCAGAGACCTATCATTAGAGCTGGGACTGCCATCATACACACTCACGATATTGGTCACAGCCTCTTCGACGAAAGCCGTAGCCGCCGCCTCATCTCCTTCAAACATGAAATCACCAAGCCCATCAATCTTGACATCTCTCCTGATAGCTTTAGCGATCTGATCCTTACTGAGTCCTTGATACGCATCCTCCAGCGCATACTTGCTTGCCGTGTCATAGATAGCTTGCTTGAGGCTCTCTTTTGTCAAACCTCCCTTGGCATTCGCCTCGACAGCAGCCTTTGCCATGGTGGAGTTTGTTGTCTCGGGTATGGTGATTTCGGGCGAGATATCAGGCGAGGCTATAAAGGGGGTAGCCTCAATCGCAAAATCCTCTTGCATCTCCTGCATCAACTCCTCAGAAGGGAGAGAGGTTAATCCTTCATCAACATAAAAGATAGCATCATAATCCCCCTCAGTAGGTAGCGTGTACTCCGTACTTTCCTCCTTCTCTACAAGAGGTGTTTGCGTAAGAGTCTGATGATTTTTATCAACAGAGATCTCTTCCTTTGATCCTTCGCTGGGCTGAGTGGATTGACTATCCCCATCAGATTGAGGCATTCTCTCATCATGCTGACGCTTTGCCGCTGAAAGAATATCCAGCGTATTCTGCCTTGCACCCTGCCGCGCCGCACTGCGCCCGCGACCACCGCCGCTCCTACGCCCCGCCATGCGCGAGCGTGCTGAACTCTTCGCCAGACGATGCAAGCGAGCTTGACCTTCTGCTTGAGTGAGCAATCCATTCGTCACAGCATCATTGATACTCTTGGATGCAGAGCCATAATCCTGACGCGCCATGGCGAGATCATAGTTCCCCTCAAAGGCGCGGCGTATATTCTTCATCTCCTGCTCGCCCGCGAGCGCGATAGCGGAGAGCTCGAGATTGCCGTTGCGCGTCAGCCTCCCCTCATCACTCTGCATCTGATTATCTCGTAGCCAGTAGTGACTCTCTATTTGATTGTTCGCCTCCTGATGCTTGGAGATGAGCGTCTGGATAGCATCATCATTGAGCCGTCCATCAGCTCCATAGATCGCGCCCTCAGAGCCCCATGGCAGATTGCTCTTCTCGCGGAATTCTTGCTCAAAGGCGGCTTGATTCTCCGCATACCTGCGCTGCTCATCCTGCTGTGTCGCGTAGTCCTTGAGCCGCGCATATGAATTGACCGCCTGCATCGCGCCATCAATGGCACGATTGACCTCTGCGCCTCGCCCCTCGATCATGGGGGCGGCGAGAGCCTGAATATGGGTTTGAGGAGAGCGGTGCTGCTCGCCTTGGTAGAGTGGGATATCTGGCATGTTGATTTACTTCTTGGGTTTGGTTAAATGTGTTCCATAGTCGCTATGTCGGCAAAAGTCTGCCACGGCACGCTCGTGCCAGTCATAATTGTTTCGAAAGTCACGCTTCCAGCGCACGCGCTCATAGGGCAGAGCACACAGCAGCGCACGCAGAGCAGGGAGGTGTGAGCATTGGAAGATGATGTGTAGCGTCTCAGGTGCGTCCTCACAGGGGATGCCCAGCAGCACGCAGTCAGCCGACACGTGAAAGACCCCCTCATGACTCAGCACATGCTCAATGGTAGCAGCCCACGAGCCCTCCACGCGCTCCTCCATCCATGCGCGTGCTTGATTCAGACGATTCATGATGTAGAGATAGAAAGAATGGTGAGCTTGATTGACTTCGTGAAGGCGGGATACTTGAGCCATATCCAGTTCACATCACTGACAATCTCCGATGATCTGATGATGGCACTCCTATCGAGAGGGGATATCTCAGGCACTCCGCGAAACTCAATCTCATTTTGCAGCTCCATCTCCCCCTCCGCACTCGCCCACACGATGGGAGTCCCGCGCCACTTCCCATGAGACACCGTGTAATAATAAATATACTCTCGGCCACTAGGCACGCCCGTACACGAGGCACGCACCCCGCAGTTTACCTTCTTCTTCCACTTCGCATACTCGCAGTAAAACCTCGTTTTGGGATACCATGGCAGCACCGTCCCTTCTGCATGATCATGCCACCCCTCCCACTGGGAGGCATCAATGCCCTCCGTCTTGAATCGAGGAGAATCATGCTCTGGCACGACGAGCTTGATGATGACCGAGTCCCCGACACGCAGAGAGCTTTCCAGCGGTGCATCCTGCTTGTCGAAAGTAATGAGCCCTCTATCCCAATCCACCAGCGGGAAAATCCCATAAGTCGTGAAGAGATTGTATCTATCCTCTGGTAGCTCAAGACTCACACGCTGATTCAGCGACGAGGACGAGCGGCACAGCTCCTCCGCATGCGTCCAGTAGACCCCCGCCTCCGTGTGATCAAGCGGGGTCGTATCCACCACGAGACTCTTCACACGCGTCTCGTTATCGGGGTAGACCTGCACGCCTCCCTTCATCACCTGCTGTACCTGCACCCCGCCCATGACTCGTATATCAAGCACACGGCGATTGATGATCATATTCCCTTCGGAATCTCTGGCTGTAACTCTCATACAATATGGTAAGCTATATCATTATCCAGTCCACCCGATGCCACTAAGGCACTGTACGCTTCACGCGAGATGTACTCGCATCCATGCCAAGAGCCGCTTTTCTTCACATAGTCGTTTAAGATCGCGACGAGCTGATCAAGCGTCATGAACGTCGCGTCTACGTAGAGCTTGGATGCCGCCTCAGCCTTGGTATAAAAGGTCGCTCGCGTCCACGTCTGCATAGATGCATCTGCCTCCGCCTTAGTGTAGACCTCAGCCTTCGTGTAATAATTTTCAGATAGGTGAGCCGAGAGCCCAGATGCCGACATCACCGCCGCAGGGCGTGCGTCATCAATCAAGGTCGCGATATACACGCCCGCAATCATCGAGGATGAAGCACTCAGCAGCTCAAGTCCCTCTCCCTCACTTTGGGAGAACTGCGCCGTATGAGCTAAGCCAAGATAATAATCCTCAGCCGTGTAATAAGCGGGATTGCTCGCCGCGCTCTCATCTAGCCAATCCATCCCGTGAGCCGTCCAACCTCCCATGCGTTGATGCTGGATAGCCCCCTTGCGCAAGATATTATTAGCAATCTGACCGTCACTCGTCGCCCCCACGCCTATGATATAAGGCTGAGGGTTCACCTGACCAATAGAAGAGCCCAGCTTAATCGTACCAGGCTGATAAAGCGTCGCACGTCTCGTGCCAATCATCCCATTATCCATGAGCCCGATACAGCCATCCTGCGCCGTGGCAGACATGGACAGACGCACAGAGCCATAGTCCTGCATCGTCGCCATGGTCACGCGAATCTTGCCCGCCTCATCAAAGCCAATTGTGGCCCCAGACTCAATCACATCATTAAAGCTGATCACTACAGCCCCCGCCGTGTCAATAGACGCAAGAGGTACAGAGAGCCCGCCCGATTCATCATTGCCTACCGCCGCGCCCTGCTCGATGAGCGCATCCGTGCCCAGCTTCACAAGCCCATGCACTTCTGCGGTCGCTATGTCATTCGCCTCACCTATCATCACCCACGAGCCCACGCCGTCAGGAGTTTCCAGCCACGCATACACATCAAAGGCATCCTGAGCATTGAGAATGTAATAATACACGCCCAGCTCCTCCCCTTCGGGCAGCCCATCCACACTCTCAATCATCACACGGCGCATCGAGACACCATTGAGCCCATCCACCCCCTGCGCCTGCACACCTGTATCAATCCAGCCTTGAGCCGCATCCCACGTCACCCACGTACCCAGCGGCGAGATGTAGGGCGAGCGTCCATCATCAGGCACAGCCTTCTCCCCTGTATCCACATAAATATTCTGCTCATCATCCCAGAGCATCCACGTCCCCACATCGGAAATCTGCGGACTCTTCCCATTATCCCCAGTCACAGGCACAAAAGTATCCTTACCCGCAATCCACCACGTATTCGTAGCAGGATTAGGAATCACCATAGAAGCAATCTTGTCATCAAAAAGCGCGATCTTCGCATCCACCACATCCAGCTTGCTGACTGCCTCCTCAGCCGTCTCCACCGCCGTCTCGGCACGCTCAATAATATCCCCCACACTCTCCGCTGACTCCTGAGCCTTCCCCGCCCAGAACTGCGCCTCCTTGGCATAATTCCCCGCCACAGACGACCCCCGCCACATCACCAGCAGAGGAGCACCCACCGCCAGCGGCACTTGCACCGAGAGCGTACGCAGCGAGCTACTCTCCAGACTCTCCATCAGCTCATCTGCTTGCAGCGTCGAGATAGCCGTGATACGCCCATAGATCAGCCTCTTCACCTCCAGCGACTCAGACACCGCGTGAATCTCATACTCATAGATAGACGCATCCAGCGCGGGGATGGACAGCAGCAGCGACCCCACCTGAGCCCCAGCCTCCACCGTCAACTCCGTGGACGCGCCCTCACAGACCGCCACCGCCTTAAAACTCACCCCGCTGAGGTCAAACTCAGCCCCATTCTCCAACGAGAACGCCAATACATAAATCTCAGGCAGCCCCTCAGGCACGCTCAAATCAAACCGAGTACCAGTAAAATCAAACATCCCCCCATTGTAAACGCCCTCATGCACGCGATCAATTCGAGTTTACTACTATTGATCGAGCAGCAGCACTATGATGAAATAAAAACACCGTGAACGACATCATACTCACCCCAGAGCAAGCACGCGCCCTGAAAACCTTTCTTGCGAGCCAGACACGCCGCATCAACTCCCTCTACCACATCCTCGACAAAGACGGCGGACTCCAACGCTTCGCGATGAACTGGGCACAAAAGCGCCTCCACACCCCCGCCCACACCCGCAACAACATCCTCAAGGTACGCCAGCTAGGCATCAGCACCTCCCTAGCTATCCTCATCCTCGACTCCTGCCTCTTCACCCCCAACTTCAAAGCGGGCATCGTTGACAAAACAATCAAGCTCGCCAAAAACAAACTCAAGAAAATAAAGTTCGCCTACGACATGCTCGATCACCTACCAGAGAACCCCACCCCCAAAGAACGCGAACTCGCCGAAATAGGACGCATGCTCAAGCAGCACTTCCACAAGCCCTCCTTCAACAAAGAAGAAATCACCTTCGCCAACGGCTCAAGCATCAGCGTCGGCACAACCGTCCGCGGCGACACCCTCCAGCTCCTCCACGTCTCCGAGCTAGGCAGCATCGCAGCACACGATCCCCTCATCGCCGATGAAATCGTCACAGGCTCGATCAACGCCGTCGGGATGAACAGCCGCGTCTACCTCGAATCCACCCACGAAGGCGGACGCTACGGAGTCAACTACGAGCTCATCCTCGCCGCCATGGACATGATAGGCAAGCCCCTCTCCCCCCTCGACTTCAAATTCTACTTCTTCGACTGGATGAGCCAAGCCGAGTACCAACTCCCCCAGACCACCTACCAGCCCAGTCCCAAACACGAAGACTACTTCAACGGACTCGAACGCCGCCTCGACATCAGCATCCCCCCCGCCCCACGCGCATGGTACCTCACCATGGAGCGCCCCCCGCGCGCCAAGATGAAGCAAGC
>CAYJJA010000008.1:0-20610 GCA_964370355.1 uncultured Akkermansia sp.
CATGCGCACCACTTGCGAGATGAAATCATAGCTGCGCACAAAGGCTGTGAGCTTGGAGCAAAAGTCTGCCTGTGGCTCTTCCTCCAATGCCCTGTAGTTGCCGATGGCTGGCTCAAGCAGCGCTCCCATGCGCCCCATATCAGCGTGCTTTTGCAGCTCATTGCCGTAGTAGAGCTCGGCAAAGGGCGTGATTTCTCGCTTGTGGTAGACGTGGAATTTATCGAGCTCCATTTTACGCGCATTCAGGCTTTGGGGGTCTATGCCCTCGATCAAGCGCGTGCTCTCGTAGTAGGTGTTAAAATCGCCTTGAATATCCGCAGCCTCATTCACAAAGTCGAGCACAAAGCAATCCTTCTTCCCCTTTGCAATGCGGTTGAGGCGTGAGAGCGTCTGCACGGTGGCTATGCCGCTGAGATTCTTGTCCACAAACATCGTGTGGAGTAGAGGCTGGTCAAAGCCTGTCTGATACTTATCAGCTACGACAAGGAGGTGAAAATCATCCCCCGCAAAGGCGGTGGGGAGCTGCGCCTCTGAGATACTCTCGCCACTGGGGTAGCTGTTGAGCTGGCTCTCTGTGTAGGTCTGCCCCTGCACAGTGAGCTCGCCAGAGAAGGCGACCAACACGCCTATGCCGTAGCCTCTCGCCTCCACCTGACGGCGTAGCTCCAGCGCATAGTTGAGGGCATGCTCGCGCGAGCCACACACCAGCATAGCCTTGCCCTTGCCGCCTATCTGGTGGCGCGTCCTGCTCATGTAGTGGTAGAGCACCACCTCCACCTTCTGGGAGATATTGTGGGGATGCAGGCTCGTGAAGCGTCCCAACTCTCGATTCGCAGTCTTGCCGCTGACGAGCAATTGCTCCTCTGCCTTTGAGCTAATCTCAAAATAGCATTTGTAGCTCATATAATGGCGCAGCACATCCAGAATAAATCCCTCCTCGATGGCTTGGCGCATGCTGTAGCAGTGAAAGTGCTTGTAGCTACCATCTGCCTGCTTGCAGCCAAAGAGCTCGAGCGTTTTGGGCTTGGGTGTCGCGGTGAAGGCAAAGAAGGAGAGATTCGCATGCTGCCCATGGGCGGCGAGCTCATCCATGAGCTTGCCGCGCTCGGCCTCCTCCTCATCCCACTCCTCTAGAGCAGCCTGCTTGTCCGCGAGAATCTCCTTCGTCGCTCCTGCCATCTTGCCCGAGGTGGATGAGTGCGCCTCGTCCACAATCACCGCAAAACGGCTGGGGTTGAAGCGTACCGCCTCCACAATGCGGGGGAATTTCTGCACAGTGGACACGATGATGGGCACGCGGTTGTTCAAAGCCTCGGCTAGTTCGCTGGACTTTTTCACCTTCTTCACCACACCTCTATCATGGTCAAAGCTCGCAATGATGGCTTGCAGCTGGCTATCAAGCACGCGCCTGTCAGTCAGCACGAGGACAGAGGCAAATATCTTGGCATCCTCCGCATTGTGCAAGTTCGCAAGGCGATGCGCCAGCCATGCAATGGAGTTGGACTTGCCACTGCCTGCGCTATGCTCGATGAGGTAGTTTTTGCCACTGCCGTGGGCCTTGGCATGGTCCAGCAGGGCGCGTACGGCGTGGAGTTGATGATAGCGGGGGAAAATGAGCCTTCTATTGCTCATGCTATCCGTGTCCTTGCCTGTGAGCTGCATGAAGAATTGCAGAATCTCAAGCAAGGAGTCCTTTTGCAGCACCTCGCGCCAGAGGTAGCTGGAGTCATAGTCATGAGGCAAGGAGGGATTGCCCTCTCCGCCTACATGTCCTGCCCCTGCGCTGCCTTGGTTGAAGGGGAGGAAGTAGCTCTGCGCCCCTTCGAGCTTCGTACACATGGCCACGCGATTGTGATCTACGGCAAAGTGTACGAGCACGCGCGTATTGAAGCGAAAGAGTTTTTCCCTCGGGCTACGTGAGAATTTGTATTGCGCGATGCCGTGGCTCACGTCTTGGCGTGTGAATTGGTTTTTCAGCTCAAGAGAGACGAGTGGAATACCATTGATCAAGAGTACAATGTCGATACTCTTATTATTATCTGCGCTAAAGAAGAGCTGGCGCAGCACCTCAAAGCGGTTTGCCTCATAGGCTTGCTGCGTGTGTGCGTTGAGCTGGCTAGAGGGCTTCCAGTAGATGAGTTGAAAGTGCGTATTGTGTGCCTTGAAGCCCTTGCGCAGGGTGTGCAGCATGCCTTGGGAGGAGATGGCACTTTCAAAGGCGCGGAGGAATTCTTGCCTTGCGCGCTCAGGGCATGTTTTTTCTAGCCGCCTCCATTCCTTGGGCTGCGTTTCTTGGATGAAGGCAAAGAGCACTTCTTCATTCAAGGCAGAAATGCGGTCATAGTTTCGCGCGTCACCCTTGTCATAGCCACAGTGAGAGATGAGGGTATGCTCGATGTCTGTCTCGAATTGGCTTTCGTTTAAATGGCTGCGCGTCATCACTATTCGTTGATTTCAATGGCTAGTTTACCAGTAACGGCTTCGTATATCAATGATTTTTTGTACTCTAGCAGTTTTTTGATGAGTGTTTCTTTTTGGGCAAGTACAGCATTTATCTGAGCCGTCTTGCGGTCGAGGTAGTCAGCGATGGCTTGTTGCTCGGGGAGAGGGGGCGAGCATACAAACAAATTAGCTATTTGACTTACTGCTAAACCTGGTTGCGCTGCTGATGTTGAGTATTGATTGAGATTGGCTGCGATTAAAGTATAATAGTAAAAATTTAAACAGATTTTATTGATCGTTATTGCTGTAATTGCATGTTCTGTGGCATAAAATTTCCCAGATGCTCGCCTCACATTTCCGCATAGTGCGCCTTGACGCCCAATTAATAAATATTCTCCATCATGTGTATATTCTTCACTATAACCTCTGTGCCCATTTCCGCCATACACCGGATAATGAGCTATTTCTTTAATTTTTTCTCCTTCTATAAAGTCCCCACTCTTCATAAGGAGCAGATACTTTATTTTACACTTATCCCACCCTTCAGGAATCTCGCCAATCCATGGGATGCCGCTATCACGCATAGGCACGCTGGGGTCTAGCCCCCTAGTGACGGTCTCGCTAATGAGGGATTGGCGGTACTGCTTGAGCTTTTCAATATGCCGCTTCTCACGCTTCACCGTGGCATCAATCTGCTGCGTCTTGCTGTCGAGGTAGTTCGCGATGGCTTGTTGCACTTTATAACTAGGCAGAATAATATATGTGTTTTTTAAAATAGCCTGAGATATAGTATAAACTTTAGTGCCTGTAACAACACTCCGAATCTGATTTCTCCATTTTAAAGAAGCAAAATAATAAGCAAAAAAGCGAGAGCAATTGAGGATTTGATTTCTTGCAATGATTGTATGAGATCCTGCAAAAAGAGCTTCATTTAATGATTCCTGTATCAACACGCAATTTCCCGCACCTGTTAAATCTTCACTAGTGTCGCAAAATACGAAATCCCCATTTCGTACGATACAATTTGGCTTGCTATCATAATAACTAGAATCAATATATGGTAATTTATGATATTCTAAATTTAAATCAAAAGTATAGCGAGAGTGAATGTCACCATAGCTAATGCAAGGCAATCCACCCTCCATTAAATCAGCCTTTGTAATCGTCAAACCTGAGGATAAATAAAATAGATACTTCAACTTTCGCACCTCCCACTCCTCGGGAATCTCACCAATCCAAGGAATGCCGCTGCCTTTCATCGCTCTCATACGCTGAAAATTTCTTTGAGTGCTCCGTCTAGCTCTTTTTCAATCGCTAAAATCTCATCGCGAATCTCACTGCTGGGGCGTGGGGCTTCGTAGTGATAGAAATAGCGCGTGAAGGGAATCTCGTAGCCCACCTTGCTTTTCTTCTCGTCTATCCACGCATCGGGGGCATAGGGCAGCACCTCGCGCTTGAAATACTCGTCTATATTTTCAGTAAGCGGCACATTCTCGGTATCGCGCAGCTTGCTATCAGGCTGCTTCTTGCCCTTCTTGAGCACTAACTCGCCCGCCTCATCACGCAGAGGGCGTTCTACTGTGATTTTTGTGTAACCAAAGTCCTCATTCTTAAAGATTTTACTAATAGAGTTCTCTTCAAACGCTCCGTAGATGCGCGTAATATCTTCAATCGCTGAGGCGGGAATATCATTGCGCTTGCTGCCCAGTGACTTTCTGCGCTTCGCAAACATACGGCTTGCGTCAATGAGCTGAACTTTGCCCTTGCGCACTGCCTGTTTCTTGTTGCTGAGTACCCAGAGGTAAGTCGCAATGCCTGTATTATAGAAGAGGTCATTGGGCAAGGCAACGATAGCCTCTAGGAGGTCATTTTCCAAGATAAAACGCCTAATCTCAGACGGTCCACTGCCAGCATCGCCCGTGAAGAGGGGCGAGCCGTTGTGAATGATGGCCACGCGGCTGCCGCCGAGGTGGGGGGGCTTCATCTTTGAGAGGGCGGCTTGCAAGAAGAGCATTTGCCCATCACCTATGGCGGGCAGTCCTGCGCCAAATCGGCCTTGATGCCCGAGCTTGGCCTCTGCCTCGACGGCTTGTTTTTCATTCTTCCACTCGCGGCCAAAGGGGGGATTGGAGATGATGTAGTCAAAGCTCCAATCACCGCGCGGGAATTGGTCGTCTGAGAGGGTGTTGCCACAGGCTATTTCGTCATCCTTGCTGCCTTTGATCAGCATATCTGCCTTGCAGATGGCGTAGGTTTTATCGTTGATTTCCTGCCCAAAGCAATTCAACTGCACTCCTTCATTGAAGCGATGCAAGTAGTTCTCAGCCTCTGAGAGCATGCCACCTGTGCCACATGCAGGGTCATAAATCGTACGAATAACATCTTTTTGCGAGAGGCTTTCAGAGTCATCACAGAAGAGAATATTCACCATCAGCTCTATCACCTCACGAGGCGTGTAGTGCTGCCCCGCGCTCGCGTTGTGCGCCTCAGCAAATTTGCGAATGATTTCCTCAAAGATGTAGCCCATCTCAAGGTTGCTCACCTTGTCGGGGTGCAGCTCGGCACGCTCGCTAGTAAAAGCCTTGAGCACCTCATAGAGCACGCCTTTGCTGCTCATGGTCTTGAGCTCATGCTCGAATTCAAATTTTTCAATGATCTCTCGCACATTGGCAGAGAAGCCTTGCAGGTAAGCATAAAAATTCGCAGCGATGCCGGCGGGGTCATCCAGCAGATTCTCAAAGTTGAATTTACTCGTATTATAAAAGCGATAGCCCGAGGCGAGCTCGAGTTTTTTTGCCATGAGCACTGGGGGCAGTTGTTTATTCCGCTCCATGCAGTCCCACACGTCCTGACGCGTGCCCGCGAGCGCACAATCAAAACGCCTAATCACCGTGAGCGGCAAGATCACCTCCCCATATTCATGAGGCTGAAATACTCCTGTGAGCTTATCCGCTATCGCCCAGATGAGCCCCGCCTTGTCCTTCACGCCCGCAGACAAGCTGCGATTCTGACTATTTGCCGCTGATTTCATGCCCGAGACTATACGCGAAAATGCATGTTAGGTCAAGGATGGGGCTGTGCCGAGAGCTCCAGCGTGGGCTTTGCACTCACGGGCCTTGAGGGCGATCTGAACATTTGCATTTTTTGCCTTGCCATGAAGGATGCCTATGAATACAATAAAGCTCATATGAATAACGCAGCCCTCGTTCTCTCAGGCATCGTCTCTTCCCTTGTATTGACCCTCCCCCTCATGGGCGATAGTATCAACAGTCCTGAAAACTATCCCAAAGACTATCAAAACTTCCTCTCCGCTCTCCGTAAGCAATCAGAGAGCAATCCCTACGACTTCAGCGGCGCGGCAAATGTCGTCTACAAGGCTACGCAAGATGAGCTTGCGATGTCGCTTTGGATGCAGCAAGCGGCAAAAGAGGGTGTTGCGCCTGCCATCTACTATGTCGCCAATCAGCGACGCCTCGTGCTCTATATGACCGAGCCCAACAAGGATACTGCCAAGGAGGCACAGGAAATTCACGCGCTCTACAAAAAGGCTGCGGACCTCGGCTTCATCCCCGCGGTCGTCCACAAAGCTGGCAACCTGGTCGAGGGCGCGGGTGTAGCCAAGGACAGGGAGAGGGCTATCAGGCTGCTCGCCCAAGCAAGCCGCGGTGGCGACAAGCATGCTCGCCTGCGCTGGCTACAGCTCACGGGGCGCCTCATGTCAGAAAAGGACTTTACACGCAAGGAGGTGCAATCTGAGGTAACGCGTGGCAATGATCAGATCATCTATGAAATGGCTCGCCTGAGTCCCACTCTAGAAAAGAGTCTCCCCTATCTCATCAAGGCCGCCGAGCTCGGCAATGGCAATGCCTATGCGGAGATCTCGCGCCTCCTCTCTGCAAAGAAGCCCGATGAGAGCTTCACCTACGCCATCAAGGGGGCTCAGGTATTTAATCCCGAGTGCATGGGGACGATAGGCTACTGCATGATTGATCCCGAATTCCAAAAAATGGGCAAGACCAAGGTCTCCATCCCCTACGACCCGAGTCGCGGTATGTACCTGCTCAAGATGGGTGCCATGCTGCATTCTCCCTACGCTCACATGCTCATGGGACGTCTCTATCATCATGGTCTCTTTGGCACGGCAAAGGACCCCAAGCGTGCCTTTGAGCACTACCGCCAAGCTACCATGCGCCAAGATCCCATGGCTCAGCTCGCCTACAGCTACTATCTACTCAAGGGCATAGGCACTGAGGCGAATCCCAAAGAGGCGATGCGTCACCTCAATTATCTCGCTCACAAGAGCAATATGAATGCTATCGCCATGATAGCCTATGTGCATGCCAAGGGTATAGGGGTGAAAAAGAGCATCAAGAATGCTGAGAAGCTCCTCAATGAGCTCGCCATCGCCTACCCCATCGCCTACATCTACCTAGCAGATCTCAAGTCCAAGGAAAAGGACGAAAAGAAGCCCGATGAGAGCATCATCAAGCACTATCTGCGCCTCGCAGCCCTCGCCATGCCAGAAAAAGACGCCAAGGAGCTCTTCGACAAGATACAGACAGAAGGCGACTGGGTCTTTGATTTATAAAATAACTCCCCCTCCCTTCATCCTCGCCAGAAAATACATACGATGAATCATATTTCCCTGCGTCATCATCTCTTGGCTGGGCTCACCCTCTTTGCCTCTATCGGTCTGATCTGCCCCTCAATCACTCAGGGGCAGGAGCAGCTCATCCCCAAGCCCGTCAGCCTTGAGCGACAGAGCGGGGCTCCCTTCCGCCTCACTCAAGAGAGTAAGATACATGTCGTCAATCCCGAGCTAGCCAAGCTCGGTGCCTTCTTGCGCCACAAGCTCATGCGCGGCACCCAGCTCAACATAGGCGGCTATGTAGACACGACGGCTCCTCGACGAGCCCATGATATTGAGCTCAAGCTCTCGCCCGAGCTTGCGAAGTACGGAGATGAGGCCTACCGCCTTGAGGCGAGTGACAAGGGTGTGCGTATCTCCGCCTCCTCGCCCAAGGGGATCTTTTATGCCATCATCAGTCTGATCCAGATACTGCCTGCTGAGTTTCACGAGAATAGGAAGGGCAAGGACAGGCTCGACTGGACGCTGGGCAGCTCTGCCTTTACTATCCTCGACTACCCGCGCTTTGCGTGGCGAGCCTTCATGCTGGATGAGGCGCGTCACTTCTTTGGCATGGATGCGGTCAAGCAGCTGCTCGACCAGATGGCTCTGCTCAAGATGAATGTCTTTCACTGGGGGCTGACAAACAATGAGGGCTGGCGCATTGAGATCAAGAAATACCCCCGCCTCCACGAGGTCGCCTCCAAGCGCAGCAACACCGAGGCAGGACACTGGCGCAGCAAGCGCTACAACCACTATCCCGTCAGTGGCTATTATACCCAAGATCAAATCAAAGAGATCATCGCCTACGCTGCCGCTCGCCAGATCACCATCCTACCCGAGTACAACATCCCAGGGCATAGCACAGCTGCGGCTGTCGCCTACCCGCATCTGAGTCTGCGCCCCCTCAGCGAGATTCCCGCGGAGTTCGGCTCGAATGTCGCGCTCGACCCGACCAAGGAGAGCACCTATGAGTTCATCTCCGATGTGCTAGACGAGTATATCGCGCTCTTCCCCAGCCCCATCATCCACTTTGGTGGCGATGAGGTCCGCTACAGCAAGCAATGGGAGGGTGAGCCTGATATCGAGGCATTCATGAAGAAGCATGGGCTCAAGAATCTCAGCGAGGTGCAAATGTACTTCTCCAACCGCGTCGCCGCCATGATCAAGGCGAAGGGACGACGCGCCATGGGCTGGAATGAGATCTTTGGCATCGAGGTGAATCCCGACGGCGGGGGGAGCTCCTCCAAGAAGCTCGCCACCGACACCATCATTCACTTCTGGCACGGCAAGCTCGATATCGCACGTCAGGCCATCCAAGCGGGGCATCAGATTGTCAACTCGGATAATCCGTCCTGCTACCTCGACTATGACTACGATCGCATCTCGCTGGAAAAGGCCTACAGCTTTGAGCCTGTCCTCACGGGGCTCAGCGAGGAGCAGGCCGCGCGTGTCATGGGGCTGGGCTGCCCGATGTGGACGGAGTTCACCCCGACGCGACGACGCATGCATCATCAGGCCTTCCCCCGCACTATCGCCTATGCCGAGGTAGCCTGGTCTCCCAAGGAGCGCAAGGACGTCAATGACTTCAAGCAGCGTCTGCGCCGCTACCGCCCTACCCTCGACCATCTGGGCATCTCCTACTCGCTGGAGGCGATCGAGCCGCTCGTGCGTGCCGACTTCCCCGAGGCGACGCGCATCGGGCAGTGGGACAAGGGCTCCTTTGACGCACGCATCCCGTACCGCGTGCCTGAGGGTGATCACACCGTCACGCGCTATCATAGCTCCCCGCGCTACGAGGTCACGCCTCATATCACGGCTGCGGGTGACTACACCGTCACGCTCTTTTATGACAGGGGCACGCAGGCCGCCCCCATACGCTCCGTCTCCCTCCTTGAGAATGGGCGCATCATCTCAAGTGACATCCACAAGGGGAGCAGCGGGCGTGAGCTCCAGCAGGTACAGTACAAGATCAACCTCTATGAGCACAAGCATGATGCGCGCTACGACATCGAGGTGGAGTTCGACAAAAAGACGCCTCAGCTCGATAGCGAAGGCAGCATCTACCTTCAGTACGAGCAAGACTAAATCCGACACTACGCCAGAGCCCTATCTTGAATCAGAGACCTCTATCATAGAAAGAGCGAGTAGAGCGCAGCGCTATCCCCAGCCTGCTGCTTCGCTGGAGCTGTCCTTCACCTGACCTGGCATCTTATTCACACTCGCCCCCTACCCAAGCCCGCTTCTCGAAAGCGGGCTTTTGTGTTAGGTGAGCTCGACTATCTACCCCGTATAGTGACTGAGAGTCAAGATCAAGCATGATCATCACTCAGGATCGTCATGCTTCACTGTTTTGTTATTTTATTCACAGCTCACACTGAATCACTCACAAAAATGGGCAATTATTCACAAGAATAGCCAAGTTATTCACAACGAAAACAAAAACAGCGTCCCTGTATAAATATACAAAAAATTCAAGCTTATTTAAAAATAACAAATATTAAAGCGACACAATTAATAATTGAACAATTCATAAATTTTGTATATAGTAGGAGTCTAAATCACACTCTTAGAAACCATGCCTACTCACCCTCTACTCGCGCTGAGCCGCAAAGATGAAAAACTAGAAAAAGAACTACGTGAAGCATTCAATCTAGCCACGCGACATCATGCTCACCAAACAATTACGAGCATACTACTACTCATTGATGAGTACAAAAGCCAACCGAGCAGCCTGCAACGAAACAAGCGTATCCGCCACTCTCTACAAAGCGCGCTCCAGCAGCTAGAGCGCGTCGAGCAGCAGCGAGAGTGGAAAAAGATCGCCCCTCAACTACGCCACAGTGTGGAGAGCTTTGAGCTGCTCGTACAAAAAATTATTGAGCACAAGGCTACTCAGAATCTCGATATCAATAGCATAAGAAAGCAATCACGAGAACACCGAGAGCAGCTGCATCACATCATGCAAAGGCAAGACTATGAGGCGGCTTTGCAGCTCATCACCAGTATTCACAACCTCGATTACAAAGTTCGGAATCTAGCAACAAATAACGCACTGACGTTAAATTCTATACACAAAATAAACACCCATTTCGACAGCATCCCTTGGACCAATGCTCTGAGAGCGCGTCGCCTCATCAACGAAGCCCTAGAAGGTCCTCGAGAATACAGCGATGATATACTCAGCGAGCTCCTCCTCCTCGTCAGCCCAAGTCAGGCTGGCTCGTCATCCTAATCGCGCCTCAGCAATGTGACTCAGGGTATCATCTCACCCTGAGTCAGGACGCATGATTACTTGGGCAAAGGGGATTGCAAAATGCACTCAAAGATGATAAACTGGCCTCCCCTTTTTATACTCTCAACATCTTATAAACAGTAATCATGGAACACCTCTTTGACAAACGCGTGCTCATCACTGGCGGCGCACAGGGAATAGGAAAAGCGCTCGTGCAGGGCTTTTGCGCTGCTGGCGCACAGGTACACTTCTGCGACATCGCTGAAGAAGCAGGTCTAGCCCTAGCCGCCGAGTCTGGCGCGAGCTTTTACCCCCTTGATGCGGGCGATGCCCAAGCGGTCGATACACTCATGCAGCAGCTCTTTGCAGATCTAGGGGATATAGACATCATTATTAATAACGTAGGTATATCCGAAAGTCAGCCCCTGACTGAGACGAGTATTGAGCGCTTTAAGTACATCCTAGACGTGAATCTCACCAGTGCCTTTGTCACGTCGCGCGCGCTGGCGCGTCATCGCAACAGCCCAGAGGGCAAGCAGCGCTACGGACGCATCGTCAATCTCTGCTCCATACGCCACATCGTCGGCGATCCGAATTGGGAGGCCTACAATGCCTCCAAGGGGGGGATCAAGTCCCTCACATACTCCCTCGCCCTCTCCCTGCGCGACTACAATATCACGGTGAATTGTCTCTCACCAGGCTGGATCAACACGCGGCCTCACAGCGAGATCTCCGAGGCATCTCACCTCGCGCATCCCTCGCGCCGTGTGGGTGTGCCCCGTGATATTATGCATACGATAGCCTTCCTCACTCAGCCTGAGAGCGAGTTCATCAATGGTGAGGATATTCTCATTGATGGGGGGCTCTCTCATATGATTCGAGAGATTTAGCTTGTATATATTGGGAGTCATTGCTTTTTTTTGCAAAACGGGCTATTGGACTCAAAACGCGGGATTTGCTTCACGCAAGGGGACTTTGCAAAATTAGTTTTCGGAAATTGCAGATTTCGAAAATGAGTACCACAGCACGTCTTTTGCAGCATTTTGGCGAGAATTTGCGGCTTTTTGGGCTTTCATAGCTCGCTATGTGCACCCAAACGCCACAAATTCTCATCCAAACTGCTAGCAAAATCCGAAGCTGCTAATTTTGCAAGATCCCCTCAACAGTCCTTGGGAAACTAGGTAATATAGAAATATTCTCAAGTATGACTTCAGAAAAGCTTGCGCACACAGCGCAAAAATGCTATTCAGGCACTCGAATAGTTTATTTGTTTATTTATTATGCGTTTTCGTTTACCCCGTTTCCTGCTTAAAGCACTCGCGCTTTCCTTTTTAGCTACTACGTCTTATACAGTTCAAGCAGGCATCATGTTTGACAGCATCGGGGTGGAGGCGTACCGCGACTTTGCACTTAATGTGGGCATCTTTGAAAAGGGTGCTACCAATGTCAAGATCTATAACACCGATGGCACTCTAAGAGGGACCATCCCCGTGATGCCCGACTTTGGCGCGCTCACCGACATTTATTGGGGGAGCTATGCTGCGACAGCCGGAGGGCAGTCATGGGTGCTGGACGTGCAGCATAACTTTGCTCCAGAGTCGGTGAGTTTTTCTGATAAATATGGGGCGAAGGATACGCCTGTGATGCAGGATTACCGCGGCGTCAAGCATGTGAATGATGTTAATCCCGATTACAGTTATGGTGATTTGCGTACGACGCGCCTTGCCAAGGTGGTGACGGATGTCGTCAGCCTCGAGCTGCCTGATGTGAATGATACCTTTTACCGATCCGTTGCGGGACTGGGTGACTGGCACCTCTATCGCGCAGGGGGTGGGACGCAGTATGTCTATGATGAGGTGACAAATAAGTTAATCTTAGAGCACGGTAATTATTCCTACTATACTGGTGGATCTGTCGTTTGGCATAGCGAGGTCGGGGATGATAACTTTCGCAGAAATACAGTCACCCATGACGGGCGTTCTTATGATGAGGATGGGAATCCCATTTATGTGACGCTGGATAGCTATTATTACTATTCAGAGCCTATCACTGAGGCTAATGCGGCGCAGTCCCCCATACCTATTGGAGTGGCGTCAGGGGATAGCGGTAGCCCGACGATTATCTTTAATGAAACGACTCAGAGCTTCCAGTACCTCGGAGGGGCGAGTCGCTCGCCTAGTACTCTTGAAGGTGAGTATACGACCTTTGTTTCCCCTGAGTTCCACCAGTATATTATCGACAGCTCGGCTGAGTGGCTCAATGGGGCGGAGACGAGCTGGACAGTAGGGGAAGTGAATGCGGATGGCTTTGTGACTCTGACTGGTGTCAGGCCGACAGGTGAAGAGGGAGTTGTTGAAGAGGGAGCGCAAGAGGTGATTCGCGTGCTCAAGCAGGGCTTTCGCGGTGACACAAGCACGATTGGTGAGGTGGCGAGTGATGAGGAGATGTGGGCGACGCTGGACTGGATTCTCGATAATGGCAATGCAGCGCTGACATTCACCTCGACTCTAGACACGGGTGCGGGCACTCTGCAATTCCGCCGCGCGGCGGACACGAGCGCGAGCAATATCGCCAAGTACACGCTCAGCGCCGACCCTGCCGTCGAGGGAACGACTGTCGCGCTCAATACGGGTGGCTACATCATCCAAGAGCATGTGGAGGTGACGACGACGCTGACGGGGCGTACGGGTGATGAGTGGCGCATCGTGGGTGAGAATGCGCGTATGAAGGACGGGCTTTATGACATCTATGGTGGCAGCATCACGATTCAAGGCACGGGGAATAATGAGGCAAATCTCAATCTCGGTGTCGGTGTGTCTGTCTTCCTTGATCGAGAGGGCGGCTATGCGGCAAATGATGTGCAAATCAATACGGGGGCGAAGGTCTATCTGGTGCAGGATAATCAGATCAATAATCTCATCGCCTTCGGTAATGACGGCGGTACGCTGCATCTCAATGGTTTTGACCTTAACAGAAACACTGATACGCTCTACGCCTTGGACCGCGATGCTCGCATCGTGAATGTGATGCCTGATACGACCTCTCAATTGACGTACAATTTCTCCGAGGATGATTCGCTGAAGATTAGCTTCTTAGATGGCTCGGCACTCGCTGTGGCGAATAATGCGGTGCTGGATCTGAACTTTGTTGCGACGGGCGCGAGCTCAAGCCTGCTGCTGAGTAATACCATCCACACGGCAGGTGAGCTGCGTGTGCAGGGGGGCAAGCTGACGATAGAGGGCTATCAAGTGCCTCACGCAGCGACTCCCTCGCTGGGGAGGACTGAGGATGATAACTATACTTATTACGAGGACGACTGGGCGGGGGTGACTGTGAATGTGGCTACGATGCAAATCGATGCGGACTCTAAGCTGGACGTGCGTGCGCATGCCACACTCAAGGCTGATGTTCAGCTGCAAGGGGAGGGCACCTTTCATCTCGGGAGTGCATACGACGGACATATCACGGTGAAGTCAGGTGGATTGCTCACGACGGATACCACCTTCACCCAGACAGTGATCGTGCCTCCTGCGGAGGAGGGGGGTGAGAGCACGAGCCTCACGAGCCCGCACGCGCTAGACCTCACGGTGGAGGCTGGCGGGGAGGCGCGCTTTTTACGCGATATGTACCTCACGGGTACGAGTAGCAATGCGGGCAGCATGTCGGCCTACGGCGATTTGCGCCTCGAGGATGGCTTTACGAACTCGGGCACGCTCAATCTCTATGGTACGCTGACGTTGACGACTTCTTTTGAGAATACGGGGACGCTGAATTTTGAGAGCTCGATGAAGATTGATTTTAACTCATTGACAGGCATCTATGATGAGTTCGACAATAGCACGACTTACACGATATTCACGGGTAGCTCCTCAGATAGCTTCGCCGCTCTAACGGGTAGTAATACCTTGCTTGAGGGGTCGGATTCGCTGTTCTGGTCTTTCTCTGCTGACGGGACTGTGGTGGCATCGAGCTTGTTCCGACTGCTGGAGTATAGTGCCGGATCGACGCTCCATCTCGCTGAGAATGTCGGTGGCTTTGTGTCGGGTACTTATGTGAGTCGTGCTGCTATTAATTTCAATACCTTAGATACGATTCTTAATATAACGCAAAGTGGATTGAGCAGCGAGCGTATCCTTGTCGAGGGTGTGAAGCTGAGCATTCAGAGTAGTGATGATTATCAGCTCTCTGTGGATCGATTTTTCATGGAATCTGGCAGTACAGTCCAGCTCACGGGCGATGTGCTCTCAGCGGGTACGAATATTACGCTCACAGAAGGGGCGAGTGATACCAAGATTATCATTGACATGCAGGGCGGGAATTTCACAGGGAAGAGCTGGCTGCTCGGCTATGAGGAGTCACTTGAGCTCATGGATGGGGTCTACAACTGGGGCGAGGTGCCCTTTGCCCTGCGTGAGCTCACGCTGGATGCGGAGAGCCAGCTCATCATTGGTATGCCCGCATCCGTGGGGACGCTGGAGACGATTGACACGCACCTGAAGGGCTCTGGTACTCTGACGGTGAATCACAGTGAGCTGCTCGACTTCAAGCAGATTGGGGATTTCTCAGGGACGATTGAGGCGACTGCCGCGACGATTCATTTCCACCAAGCGACGGGGGCGAGTATTGATCTGGCAGAGCAGAGTAGCTTGTACCTCATGGAGGCTGGCCACTATACAGGCACTCTTTCTGGGGCTGGGAAGATCTATGTGCAGCAGAATCAAAGTGTGGTGTCGGATCTGACGGACTTTAGCGGGACTCTCTATCAGCAGGGTAAGACGCTGAGCATCGGTGGCGTGAGTACGGAGATGACACGCTTGTCGCTCTTGGGCACGACCTCGCTCACTATCCTCGCTGATTCGCATATCAAGACTTCTGATATCTATGTGCGCGGTGTTTCGAACTCTGTCTACAGCGTCGCCGCAGGCTCTCATTTGGAAGAGCGTGGTGTGCAGATCGGCCTTAGCAGTGGTACGCTCACCTTTACGGGTGGGGGGACGATTAGCATTGAGGGGCTCAGTCTTTCTTATGGTAATTATGCAGGTAGGGCCTATATTGACGCAGGTACGACTCTCAATATCACAGGCGAGGCTTCGACTAGTAGGGACGATCGTTACAACGGCGTCGCCGACTTCCAGCTCTCAGCATGGCTGCACCATAATGAGCTCCATATCGCGGGCACCTTGATATCTAATGCCGCGATATCAAACTACAACGGCACGGCGTCTATCTACATCACGGATGGCGGCACGCTCGAGCTCAAGAAGGGCGCGCAGTATGACTCAGCAAGTTTTGGCGGTAAGCATATCGGTATTTTCGCCCAGTCGGGCTCACGCCTCGTCTTGGGCAATCAGCGTGATACCACGACTGACTTTAACTCCGCGTCACGATCGTCACGCCTCAGTGTCACGCTCGAAAGTGGCTCGACACTCGCAGCCTCGGGCACAGGGACGATCACTGTGCCGAACAGCCTCATCTGGTCAGATGCTGGTAGCTACACGATAGAAACAGCCTCGGGGCAGGACTTGTACCTCATGACTGGCGTCCTCGCGGATCAGCTGAGCATGACAGGCTCGGGGCAGACGCGCATGAACCAGCTCGACACCCGTGCTCTCACTATCGGTGACGACGCCACCGTGATACTCACGCAGGACGAGCTAGCCATGGAGAGCTTGCAGCTCGGGGGTGTTCTTCAACTCAGCGGGAGCAGCATCGACCTAGGCGCAGTCACAGGTGCTGGCAATCTCTATGCGGAGACGAGTACGGGAAGTATACATCTAGACTCGATTTCAGGCTTTAGCGGACATGTTCGCATAGGCAGTGCAGCTCTCTCTGTGGGGGCTGGTACGAGTGCTGCCACGCTGGAGCTAGCCAGCGGCTCTCAGGTGGAGCTCGCAGCGGGCGTGCAGTGGGCGAACTCGGCTCGGGCTACCACGCGCAGCGGGAGTAGCTATAGCTTCACCATGGGCGCAGGGGCTCGCATGCAGGAGAGCCAGATTAGTTACAATCTAGCCAGCGGGGCGACACTCGCGCTCTCGGGTGAGGGTCGCTATGAGGCGCATGCTCTCGCGATGAATGCGGCAGAGCTCAGCATGGATGCCGCGACACAGGCTCAATTCAGCTCGCTGAATCTGACCTCGGCACAGGTCAATCTCGGTGCTGGCGCGCAGCTGAGCATCACGGGAGAGAGCAGCGTCCAATCAGGGACGAGCCAGATCGTGGGGCAGGCAGGTGCTACGCTCCAGCTTGAGGCGCTCAACCTAGCTCAGGGGGCAGATCTGACGCTCTCGGGGGCGATGTCGCTGAGCACGAGCTCGACTGTCTTTGTCGCTCAGGGCGCGAGCCTGACCCTCGTGGAGGGGATGAGCAGCTCGGCGAACTTTAACGGGGCGGGGAGTTTCACCGCCGATCAGAGCGTCGGACTCACGGGACATATCACCGCCTCCGCGCTCAATACTGAGGGTAGCAACATACTCGACTTTAGCGCGGGCGGTCTCTTCGCCGCAGACATCACGGTGGATGCGGGGACGGCTAGCTTTGGAGGGACTATTTCGCTGACTGGTCAGCTGACCAACAGTGGTGTCATGAACTTTGACGGCACGCTTGCCCTCTCCGAGAGCATTATCAACAGCGGTACGCTCAACTTTGGCTCTATCGTACTGGATGTTTCCAACCTGTCATCGTCGACGGTGGGGCAGGTGACGAGCTATCAAATATTCACAGGCGGCAGCTCCGAGAGCTTTGCCCTGCTCAATACGGCCAATATCATGGGCGACTGGGGGGATGATGTCATCTGGAAGTTCCACCAAGATGGGCGACTGACCTCGACGACGATTCAATCCCCCCTGAGATTCTCAGTTACCGAGATCCATCTGAGTGATGGGGTAGGTGGCTTTGAGGATGCGGGGGTCTTTGCTGATGGCAGGGCGATTGACTTTGTCGGTGAGGATATGACCGTGGTTCTCTCTGCCGCGGGGCTACGCAGCGAGCGTTGGCTAGTCTCCGAAGGGGACTTGCGCCTTGAGTCCAATGGGCACCAAGTGAGCACAGAAAAATTCCTCCTCGGCGAGGGGACTTCTCTTAGCATCGTCGGCAATGCGCTCAGCGACATCGCACGCGTGGCTCTGGCAGAAGGGGCTACAGATGCCCATATTCTGATTGATATGCAGAATGCCGACTTCGCAGGCAAGAATTGGCTGATGAATTTCGCGGGGGCAGTCACGCTGTCTCAGGGGAGCTACGACTTCGGCGAGCATGTCCTTACCCATAGCTTGAACATTGACAGAGGCGCGACGGCTAGCATTGACGTAGACGGAGAATGGAGCTTTGCGCTGACAGGTGCGGGCACGCTGCTTGCCGAGGGTACAGGCGTGAGCCGACTGGCTACGCTCGGTGGCTTCTCAGGGAGCTTGGTGAGCCATGCCTCCGAGCTGAGTCTCGGCAGCTTTACCTCAGCGACTATCAACATGATCGCAGGTGGTAAGCTCACCCTTGAGAAAAGCGGCTTTTACAACCAGCTCATCCAAGGTGCATCGCATATTGTCGCGGCGAGCACGGTGGGTATGATCAGGCTGAATCTCGGCAACGGCTACTCAGGTATACTGGAAAATCACGCGCGCACACTGATTCTCGGTGGTACGCACAACTTGAGTCGCTTCGACTGGGAGACTGACAATAGCACTGTCAGCATCGAGAGTAACGCAAATATCAGCAACGCCCATGTAGGTGTACGTGACATTGCTGGCATGACCCTTCAATTCGGCGCGAAAGCGCAGCTCAACGAGCAGCAGATGCAGGTGCGCATCACGGAAGGTAACGCCGGCATCACTGGAGCTGGAACCTATCGTGTCGGCGGCATGGCCTTCTCCATGAAAAATCAGAGCACCTTCACTCTGGCGGCAGGGAGTACTCTTCATATTGTGGGCGAGCAGCTCACCCCGGGTGTGGGCGCGACGTCGGGCTCATTCCAGCTCACAGGCGGGAACTACACGAGCACTCTGAATATCGCGGGTACGCTCATCAGCGAGGCGGGTATCTCCAACGGCTACGGCAGCGGCAGCATCAATGTCCAGTCAGGTGGCATCTTGGAGCTGCGCCAAGGCGCGATCTACTCCTCGCTCTCCAATGGTGCGTCTGATATTAACATTGAGTCGGGTGCTATCCTCCGACTGGGCAATCAGCTTGATTCTGTCGATTACGGCGATGCGAGCCGTGCGAGCTACCTGAGCATCAATATGGCGAGTGGGAGCACGCTGACAGCCTCAGGCACGGGGATGAGCACGAGCTCCACGAGTATGAATTGGGCAGAGGGTGGCAGCTTCACCCTCCGTGCCGATGCGGAGCAGCATTTCATCATCAATAGTGCCATCACGCAAGGGAGCTTCGACATCGTTGGTGCGGGCATCGTCCAGCTCAATGATGTGGCGAGCGATAGCATCACGGTACGCAGTGGCGCGACACTCAACTTTCACGATGCAGACACGAGTATGGAGAGCATCCACGTCGATGGCGGCACGCTCGCGCTGACCGTCGCGCAGCAGGGAGACTACGCCATCACTGGCACGACTGCTTCTACTCTACGCATCGCCGCAGGGGTTGAGGAGCAGGTGAAGCTCACGAATCTCGCAGGCTTCCTCGGTCAGATCTCCATTGCAGCCAATGGCTACCTCCATCTCGACTCCGCACTCTCCGCGAGCTCCAAGCTCAGCATGGAGAGCAATGCGCACTTCGAGCTCGCGGCGAATCGCAGCCTGACCAACAGCGACCAGAGCACCCGCACGGGCAACTACACGATCAATGTCGGGGCGAATGCGAGTCTCGCCGAGAATAGCGTGAGCTACAATCTCCAATCAGGCAACACGTTGAGCGTTTCAGGGACAGGGGCTTATTCTGCCAAATCAAGCAACCTGAGCGGTGGTAGCCTCCTCATCGCTGAGGGGAGCACGACGATACGCGAGAGCTCCACGAGCCAAGGCACGAGCCGCATTGAGCTCAGCCAAGGAGCGAGCCTCAACTACAGCCAAGGTCTCGACGTGAGCGGTGGCTCTCTCACCATTGATCTCGCTGAGAATACCAGCCTGCAAGGCCAGAGCCTGAGCGTTGCCAGCGATGCTGCTCTGCATCTGACGGGACAGGGGAGCCTCAGCACCACAGACAGCCTGAACATCCAAGGTACGATGAGCACGAGCTCAGCCATCACGCTAGGTGGGGATATCGTCCTCAGCGGCTCGGATGCTTATTTCGACATGACGGCGGGTGCGACGCTCACAGGCAGCCTCACGCTGCAAGGCGGGCAGGCGAGCTTTGGCTCACTCATCACCTTCTCAGAGCAGATCACGAGCAGTGCTGCTGCGAGCCTGAACTTCTCCGACGATATTCGCATCGACATCAGCAATCTCACTGCCACGACGGGCGCGGACACACTCACCTACACCTTCTTTACGGGCGGCAGCAGCGCGAGCTTTGCCGCGCTGGGTACACAGCATGTCGTGGGCGGGGATAGCGCGGATTATGAATGGGTATTCGATGCGAGCGGTACGATGACAGGCACGCTCTACAGCGATGTGCTCACCCTGTCGGGTGGAGAGATCACACTGAGTGTTGGTTCTGATGGATTCGAATATGGTAAGGAATATTTTAACAATGCCAAGCTCAACATCAGGGGTGTGGACTCGACGCTCATTTTGAATCAAGATGGCCTTAGCGTGGAGCGACTCCTCGTTGAGGGCGTGCAGCTCGATATACAGAGCAATGGTCATCAGCTCGGGGCGCAGAATATCATCCTCGATCAGGATGCCGAGCTTCATCTGCTCGGTGCCGCCCTCAGTGCCGATAGCCGCGTCCACGAAGCACAGGGTGTGACCCAGAGCCATGTTGTCCTCAATATGGAGGGCGGCGCGCTGGGTGCGCAGGACTGGTTCACCGACTACACGGGCACGGTGGAGCTCCAAAATGGTAATTACCAGCTCAGCACCATGGGGCATGAGAGCACACAGATCAATGCGGATGCCGCACTCAATGTCGGCGATATTGGCAGCATCACCCTCGCACTCAAAGGTGATGGGTCGATAAGCTCCACGCGTGCTGATTCTGTAACCTTCTCCGACCTGACAGAGTTCTCGGGTCGTCTCGATGCGGTTGCCAGCGCGATCTACCTCCAGAGCAGCACTGCGGCGCAGATAGCTGTGGCGGGTGGCAGCACCCTTCACCTCTCATCTGGCAGCACCTACAGTGGTGTCGTCAGCGGAGCGGGTGTCATCCAAGGCGTCTCCTCGGGCACTGCAAGCGTCACTCAGCTCAGCGATTACCG
>CAYJJA010000008.1:20620-38746 GCA_964370355.1 uncultured Akkermansia sp.
CTCGACAATGCCCAGATGAGTACGAATACCGATGTACGACGCAACACCTACTTCACCGTCACACTAGGAGAGGGTGCTGTCCTCAAGGAGAACTCCCTGAGCCTGCGTCCTCACTCGGGCACCATCATCGTCAAAGGCAGCGGTACTTATGAGGTGAGTGGTATCTCTCTGACCAATCAGAATAGAGCGACGAATCTTCATGTCCTTGAGGATGCCACCTTCCACATCACGGGCACCACGCACCATGAGACTGGCCACGGCGATGGCTCCTTCCAGCTCTCCTGCTGGGGGCATGATAGCAATGTCATCATTGATGGCACATTGATCAGTAACGCGGGCTTGAGTAATCGTGACGCCCATGGTTATATCACGGTCAGAGACGGGGGCAATCTCATCCTGCACCGAGGAGGTCAGTATGTCACCAACGCGAACTACAATGACTCCTACATCAACATCAATCAGGGGGGGACGCTCACCTTGGCCAATCAGGTGTACTATTCTGTAGGGAGCTTGAAATTCGACGCGAGCACAGACTACGGCGTCGATCCCGAGGGCAAGCTCATCATGACCCTTGCCGACGGGGCGAATATCGCAGGCTATGGCACGGGTCAGGTGACTATCTACCAGACCCTGCTCACCACAGAGGGTAGTACGATCAACATCCTCAGTCAAGAAGATCAGGATCTCCACCTCACGAAGAATCTCGGCGATATCACCGCCGCAGTGAAGGGCTCGGGACGCGTGAGTATCTACCAGACGGAGGAGACCAAGAACTTCAGCGTCGAGTCCGCCGATCTCAACTTCCAGCAAACGCAGGTGAGCCTCGAAAGCCTCCGCGTCAAGGGCGATGCCTTCCTCTCCATGGGAACTGATGCCACGGCGCGTACGCGCAGCGTTGTCAGCGGCACAGGCGAGCTGCTCGTCGCTGAGCTGAGCATGACGCATGAGGAGGCTGATAGCCAGCTGCTCTTTGACGATAGCGTCCAGAGCCTCAGCATCGGTGATGCGACCTCCGCTGTCACCCTGCAAAATAAGGGCGATATGAGCCTCGATGCACGCAATGAAGCCTTTGAGATGAGCATGACCCTAGAGGAGTTCAGAAATGTCACCATGAAAAACGCCAGCATCAGCTCCGATGCAGGATTGAGTCTGAATGAGACGCTCATTGTCAACTCGGACTTCACCCAGGTGAACATCGACTCCGTGACTGGTAACAACCTCATTGAAGGCGGCAGCGTCAGCGGAGATGCCAGCTTTGTCATGGGAGCGTTGGGCAATATACGCTTCTCGGGCACTCATTTCAGCAGCGCCAATGCCTCCACCCTCCAGCTTGAGGATGGTGTGTCTCTGTCGCTCCAAGACATCGTCACTCTGGACAATGTGAGCGCCAGTGCGGCTATTGACCCAGTAGCCGAGAGTATCACGCTGAATGGTACAGCTCTCGACCTTTATCGTATTGATGGGCTCGCTCACCTACTCGACAAAGCGACGATAGAGAATCAGTTCTTCGTTGACCTCACTGGCATTGACTTGGCAGATTTGGCGGCTGATGGAGCTTACGGCTTTGTCCTGACGGACATTAGCCAAGCCTACTCGAATATCGTCTTCCGCATCGCGGGCGAAGAGGTCGCCTTCGAGAGTCAGGGGCTTCATGAGGGTGAGCTAGCCTATTACTCCATCGTCATCCCTGAGCCTAGCACAGTAACACTGAGCCTTCTATCGCTGATGGGTCTGCTCGCACGCCGCCGTCGCAGAGTGTCATGAGTAGCTAAGTTCTCGAGCAGTGCATCAGAATCATACCACGAAGCGATTCTTTCCCCTACAACAACGATCACCCGAGAAAACTTCTCGGGTGATCGTTTTTGCGCATTTTGACGCAGAGTAACATTTCTCGACGAATTATTACTCTGCTAATAGATATGTATATATTACTTTGGCAGTAGTTAATGTAACAAATTGCAGGATTTGCATAAATGGGCATATCTGAATATCAAAGCTTCTTTTTGTTGGGTGAAAAATCTTATTTTTCATTCAACAAAAGGAAGTACATACCCTTAACTTGATTAGATAGAGGCTGTCAAGGAGTAATCTGTATAAAAGCGAGCTAGCGTAGCGACGCGAAGCGATTATGCCAGATTGCGACTTGATGGGCTCTATCTAATCAAGTACGCAGGCCGTGTTTCCTTCATTAAGTATTGCCAGAGTAATAATAGAGATAATTCCCCTGCCTGTTTTGGGAATGCTGGATAAATAGTAAGTGGAGTGCAGTGCTGCTTACCTATTTACTCCACAGCATGCTTCGGAAAGTGTCTCTCACTAGCCTTGTCTCAGTCAGCTTGATTTGTAGATTGTGCAGGTTACTCCTTGAGAGGTTCTAGTTAATCCAGTCAGAACGCACAGCTCACCGAGATGCTTTTCGTAATACTTCCCTTAATTCATCTATACTAATACCATCGCGTATACCGAGCTCACATTCAACAAAGGCACGCTGCTCATCATTGATGACACCATAGGGCTGCTGAGCGAAGAGATCATAGGCTTTTTTACCATACTCAAAGTCACAGATAGTAATGCGAGGAGGGGGTGTACTTTGCCCAAAGCAAAATCCATGTATATTAGGGCGATTAGCAGGTGCTCCTACGCAAAAAAAGGGAGTACCCATTTCTATGGAGTAAAAGCTATAAGATCCGGGCTCATTAGAAGCTGTATATTGAAACTGACTAATGACCTGATAAAAAGCCTCATAATAAGGCACTCCTTTAAAGTCTGTCAAACACACCGTATCAAAGCCATATTCTTCATAAATAGCATTGTGCTGCTCATTATGCTTATCAGTGGTATAGATAGACAGGGTAATGGGGTGAAACTCTGAAGGAAGGGCTTTGATCCGCTCACAAAGTTCTCGTACATCAAATTGAGAATCCTCTGCATGTGTACTATGCGAGATATAAAAAAGCGTTCCCTTTGCATCTTCTCTCTTCTGGATATGATGACGCTGTCTATAGCTGACAAAAGGAGCGGTTATTACATAGCAAGGGCGTTTACTCTGCCTATCCCAGTCTTGCTTGTAGCGCGTATTCCATGCTAGCATTACAGGACGCGGCATAAGCAGATCAGTAGGAACAGCACCTGGCATGGCGGTCCAGCCATGCTGGAGGGCTACACAACGATGATTGAACTGCTCACCCACTTCATCTCTTAAAATACGATACATCCCATAACTCTCCCAGTCAAAAAGGAATTTCTTTAAATAATAAGCTCGCAACGGAGATTTATACAACAGCTTTCCTGCGAAAGTTGCTAATTTGCGTGAGATATGCGAAAGTAAAGACTGGTGAACAGGCATGCGATAGTATTTCCGTATTTATACTACAAATATTTACCATGCGGTCCAACCGCCATCTACTGGCATATTGATACCGTTAACATAGGAAGCTGCATCAGAAGCAAGAAATAAGACAGGTCCGGCGAGCTCAGCTGGCTTGCCAATGCGCTTCATAGGCAAATTATTTGCTAAACCGTTGCAAAATTTCTCGTCTTTCTGGACATTTTTATTGGGAAAAGGACCTGGAGAAATACAATTAACCCGAATTCGCTCTGCTCCGTACATACAAGCAAAATATTTCGTCAGTTGAATAAGTCCTGCCTTAGCAGCACCATAAAAGGGAGGATTAATACTCTCGAGATTCTCATATAGCTCGGGACGTGGACTCACATGTCCATACATGGAGGCAATGTTGATGACAGAGCTACCGCCCTCAGCTTCCAACGCACCCCTTCTTAGCTCGGATATTAAGCCCATAATAAGTTGCTGCGCGGCTGCTACGTTAATGTTGTATGAATCCAAGTAGTGATCACGCGGGATGTCTTTTGAGTTCGCCATGCCCGAGTTCGCATTATTAATGATGACGTGCAAGGATTGATGTTTGGCTTTGATTTCATCTATCATGGATCGCGTTGATTGCTCATCCTTTAAATCGACGAGGTAAATTTCAGCACTAGCGCCGAGGTCTTGGATTAGCCTTTGGCTGTGCTGAAGGGTCTCAAGAGTTCTGCCGCAGAGCAACACATGAGCCTTTGCCAAGGCGAGTCCTTTAGCAATTTCTTGCCCCAAGTACCCACCAGCACCTGATAATAAAACCTTGCGATTTTCTAAACTAAAAAGTGATTTCATAATATAATCCATTGAGAAGGATCCAGGAGCTCTGTTGCTACATCTGAGAATTCCACTCTGATACGATCCATTTGTTGACTTGTTAGTGCACGCGTATGAGAAAGTGCTATATTTTGCTTAAGCTGGTCGATATTATCTACACCTAGAACAAGATAATCTATCCAATCTTGGGATAGCACGTGAGAGATGCAGAGAGATTTTTTGTCATCAAATCCGAACTCGTTGCAGAAATGATCGAGTTTTGCGACGAGCGCATGTGCGTTGGCCGATGTCTGAGGCCAGTGCTCTGCAGGATGAAGCAAAATTCCCTGTAGGAAAATACTGCGAGCATGGATAGTCACATCAGTTCTCACTTTTCTCTTCTGGATAAACTCGCTGTTATCGAGACGAGTATCTAAAATATTATAGGGTACCTGAATGTGCTTAATCGCGGGATTCTCAATACACTCTAGAGCCGCCTCAACTGTGTATACCGAGGCTCCAAGCTCGGCGATTAACCCCGCATTTTGCAGCTCTAATAATCTTTGCCATATCAGACCGCTATGGCTCTTATAGTGCTCCCAGCGATGAAGCATGAGGACAGGCAAACATTTGACATTTAAATTATATAATGATTGGTAGACGCTAAGATCTACAGCATTATAGATAAGATCCTTTGAAGCATCTTCTGGCAATGCTGCGAGGGGAGAAAGCTTTGTAATAAAAAGCACATCATCACGTTTCAGATACTTAAGAGCACGCCCTAGTCTTGCTTCCGATGTGTTGTAAGCATTCGCCGTGTCGAAAGTACTAATTCCTGCCCTAATCGCATAGTCTATAAGATCAATAGCTGCTAAATCATCGATTTTTTTGCTTTGATTCATTCTTCCATAACCATCAATTCCTATCTGAGCCATTCCAAGCGCAATCTTGCCTCTCCATGGGGTATCACTTGATTCAAGTCGCTTCACAGGCTCTACATTACTGTTGAAATCGACTAGTTTTTTGTAAAGATCAAACCAAGAGACCGCTATAGGATCCTCAAAACATGAAAACAGCTTAATATTATTACAATAATCTGTGAATGTATCCATTGTGCATCTGAGATGCCCCGCGTCAACACTGGGGTGCAGTTTCTCGATAGGCTGAGCACAAGACTTCATCCCCAAGGTGACATGTTCCCTTTCTCCCGCTGAAGGATTACTCAAAGAGCGTTCCCGCAATTTTGCTACCGTGAATGCCTCACAGCATAGACCATAAGGATAGCCCTGAGCTTGGGATCCAATAATGGCATACTCTAGCTTTGAGTTAACGGTCACATTGATCAGATCTTGTATAAATGATCCATCGACCAATAAATTATCAGCAGTTATCCGTACGATGTAGTCAGAATCTAGCATATCGCTAGAAGCCATACAAAAACGCTCAAGAGTGTTATTCAATGAGCCTCGATAGTATTGAATCTGGTACTGCTCTAGGGTGCGACACAAGGTATCATCAGAAACATCAAGCGAAGTTGCTACAATCACCTCCAATCCCGTATTCATAGCCCTTAGAGCACACAGAACGGCGGAGGGAATATTGGCGACGGGGAGGAGGGCTTTACCAGGGAGGCGACTTGAGCTTAATCTACTTTGCAGGATGACTCTTATCATAAAAGGATACTTAAAACGGTGTTGATCATATTGACATCAGTGAGGGCGTAATAGAGCCATCACATCTATATTCTTTCTTGTTTGAAATGGGGTGAGCAAGCTCTGCGTTATAACATTTCAAGCATGGGAGGCTAGTCTATTTTGTCTCTACTTGGGAGCATTGCTAAGGCCGCGAAGATAGAGCATATCTCTCTCAAAATCATCTAGATCATCTTGTGAGCATTTGTCCGTTTCGTAGGTTACATAACTCCCCGATGGGATTAGACTCAATATACGTGCTATATCCAGCTCACCTGTTCCTAAATGTGGGTGCGCATCGTAAGGAGAGGTCATATCATGTATATCTGTAAGATGGTATACAGCCGCTTCAACAGACATAAAATCCTCTATATACGAATATGGCTCAATCCCTAGCGAGTTGGCTGCACAAATCGCATGACCGAAGTCAAAGCAGAAACGACAATTTGCAACATCAATTACGTGTTTGATCTCTTCTATTGTAGCAGCACGGCAAAAGTCGCCTTTCATATAAGGTAAGGCTACATAGGGCTTATTTTCAATAAGAGCACGTGGTTCATTAAAACTCCTTAGCTGCAAAGCTGTCTCCTCTATACATCCGTCTGTACCTCCGTGAAAAATAATGTATGGTGAGTGCAGCTCATCCGCAAACTGTTTTGTCTCCTCATAAATCTTTAAATTCTCCTCTCGCATAGAAGCTAAGGCCAAATTAAAACCATGAGCAAAATGAGCATTATGGATAATAAAGGGTATATCCACCTCTCTCCATACCTTCAGAGTATCAATACTTTGAGGTAAAACATAGAGCTCTATGTAGTCAAATAATCCTTTATTATAGAGTCGCTTGGCCTCCTGCAGGTATGCACCTGTATTAATAGACCAGAGTTTGAGTCCATTTTTCATAATGTAAAAAAGTGTAGCTGAATTCTATTTTTATCTATCACGCATATCTATGCATTAAATTTTCTCTAGAATTGCCTTTAGTCCCTCATCGTGGGCAGTAAGAGCAAGTATCTGCCTATCCTTTCACGGTGTCTCACTAGCGGCGATATCTCCCCACTTAAGACTATCTCCTTGCTGCTTATCAACAAGGAGCCTCTTTGCTAGCATTTGACTGAGCTCTGAGGGTAGACAGGCATCTGCAGGGGCGGGACGCAGGACTTCTATATCCTTATGCTCAAGTAGATGACCCGCTTTCAGGGCTTCTTTCACTCGCAGGCAGCGTCTTTGAATAATCACAGTCTCAAGCTCATTAGCCTCCACTCGCTTTATTCCATCGCCTAAGGCGTATTCCAATTCGCGTGTGCGGTCCACCATTTCTCTCCAAGTTGTAGGATTCATGGCAAATTGGTGATCAGGGCCAACTTGGTTATTATCATCTGTAAAATGCTTTTCAATGACACGTGCTCCCAGCGCTACAGCCCCCAGTGCTGTTGCATGCCCTGGGGTATGATCCGATAAGCCTAAAATCATCTCGGGATACCTTTGCTTGAAGCTATTGAGAACATTGAGATTTACATATTTAAAGTTATCTAAACTCGCGCTGTAATTCGTATTGCACTGCATAAGGACAATGCGAGATGTATGCTGCAAAATAGCGTCTACAGCAAGCTCAACCTCACGCTGATTAGAGGCACCACAAGCGAGTAAAACTGTTTTATTCATTTGTGCTACCTTACTTAAAAAGTCAAGCCATGTGATATCACCCGATCCTATTTTATAAGCATGAACATAGGAGTCGATATCAGAGAGTACATCAAAATCGTAGGGCGTTGTCATAAATTCAATGTCAACCTCCTGACAGACTCTAACCAGTTCTTCTGTCCATTCACGACGACAGTGATACTGATCATAAATATCAAATACGGATTTCTCCCATTTTGCTTGGTGTGACTGACCGCCTTTGAGTGATTTAAATCCAAAATCACTCACAATTTTATCAGCTAAAAAGTGTTGAAATTTTGCACAGTCAGCTCCAGCTTCCTTAGCCAAATAAATGAGCTGTTTTGCCTTCTCTAGATCCCCATTATGATTCGCTGCAATATCTGCAATGAAGTAAGTAGCTTCATCTAGAGCTATCTTACGTTTATTAATAGTTACTTCTTTATCCCAGTGCATAATATTCCTTTCTCAATTGTGATACAACCTCTTCTAAATTAGGCAATTTTCGATTTAACAATGTCTCTACTTTGCTGACATCCAGACCTAGACTATCAGCGCGATGTGAACCATCCAGTGATTTTACAGAAACAACTTCGGGATTGATAAGAGGCAGATCGAGCATCTGAGCTAGTTGGCGAATGAAGCGCTCTTTGCTTGAAACCTCAGAGCTTGCTAAATTAAACACGCCTGCCGGTCTCAACTTTAGCAAATCGAAAAAAACATCCGCAAACTGCCGCGTACTTATACTAGATGTATAATAATCATCAAAGAGACGCATAGTCTGTTGGGATTTGACAGCAGATATCGCCCACTCAATAAAGGTGGGCTGTTCTACATTGTTTCTAAACCCTACTATATTGGTTCTCACTACCATCGCTCTATCATTCATGAGCGTAAAGCACTCACCTAAATATTTGGTTCGTGCATATTCATTTAAAATAAGCACATCATCAGTCTCTGTGTGCTTCTTTGAAAGATCTCCACTGTAGTAACCGTCAGTCGATATGTAGACATAATAAAACCCCATTTTTTTGCTCAAATCCGAGAGTAGAGAGCTCGGCCTTGCATTCACCGTATAAGCAAGCCCCTTATCCGTCTCGCAAAGGTTATGGTTAACAATCGCACATGCATTGATAACAATATCAGGCTGGTGCTCGACAATCACAGATTCCAATACCTTGTCATCAGTGATATCTGCACAGACATCAGCCCCTTTTCTTGCTATTCCGACTAGGTCAATATTTCGCGATAAGGCCTCATTTGTTAGAGCTTGGCCTAGAAGGCCAGTTGAACCAATAAGAAGGATTTTGCTCATACTACATTTAGAATCGTTAATTTTCGAGTTGAGATATAAGCTCCCTCATCTGATCGACATCAAGCCATTCGGTATTCGTGCCCGAGTCATAGGCAAAGTCGGGGGCGACAGCAGTGCCACCTTGGAGCTGTGCGCTGCGATTCTTCCACCAATCGGCTTCGGGCTGAATAATGTAGTAACCATCAAAACTTAGTGTATTGCGAGCATCTTCGATCGCAATCATCTGCTCATGCACCTTCTCACCAGGACGTATCCCTATCTCATGCAAATCCAGCTCAGGAGCTATGGCAGCAGCGAGGTCGGTGATCCTCATCGAGGCAATTTTCTTTACGTAAAGCTCACCGCCGACCATATGTTCGAGTGCATTAAGCACCATCCATACGGCACTTTCCAGCTTGAGCCAAAAACGCGTCATGGTCATATCGGTAATGGGGAGACTCATCGCCCCCTCCTCAACGAGCTTTTTGAAAAAAGGAATCACCGAACCGCGTGAGCCAGCGACATTACCATAGCGCACAACAGAGAGTCGTATATCCTTGGCTCCAGCATAGCCATTGGCCGCGATGAAGAGCTTATCCGAACAGAGCTTGGTCGCCCCATAGAGATTGACAGGGCTACAGGCCTTATCGGTTGAGAGGGCAACCACGCGCTTGACCCCCATGCTCATGCAGGCATCAATGACGTTTTGCGCCCCTAGTATATTGGTCTTGACCGCCTCGAATGGATTGTACTCACAAGCTGGCACCTGCTTGAGCGCAGCAGCATGTATGACACAATCAACTCCATCCAGCGCCATCATCAGACGCTCCTTGTCTCGTACATCACCTATAAAGTAGCGCAATTTTTCTTCATGTGCTTTGAATTCGGGACTTCCCTGCATCATAAATTGCTTAAACTCATCGCGTGAGTAGATAATGATCTTCTTGACATCAGGATATTGGGAAAGAACTGTTTGGGTGAATTTCTTACCAAAAGATCCCGTACCGCCTGTGATGAGTATACTCTTTCCAGATAGTGTAAACATAAAATTTTATAATAAGCTCGTGCATTATTATAGATAATTCAACTCGAATATTCAAGACAAATCTGAAAACAAAGCGTGTCCTAATCATACCTCTTCTAGGGTCTATCTTAGCGCATCTAAAGAGCATCTAACCTTTATAGAACAAAAGCGCAAGCGCATCGGTCATAGATAATGCTATGACCGATACGCCCTCCTCATCCTTGTTCGCCCGCAGTTGCCGATTCTGCAAGCTCACGTCTTGCTCCTTGTCTCTCAAACGAGATATCGCCCTCACCTTCTTCCGACTCGCACTCGGGGCCATGATGCTCGTGCATGGCTACCCAAAGCTACTCTTGCTCGTGAAGGGTGAAGGGGCTAGCTGGCTAGATCCACTGGGGATAGGGGCGAGCTTCTCGCTTTTTCTCTGTGTCTTAGCCGAAGTAGTAGCAAGCATTGCTATCATCCTAGGGCTATGCACGCGACCTGCCGCGCTCCTACTAGCCATCAACTGCTGGATCATCGTCTTTGTCTTCTATGCAGAGGCGAGCTGGACGAGCAAAGAGCTACCCTTTCTCTACTTTATATGCTACTTAGCCCTTGTAGGGCTGGGAGCGGGACGCTTCTCAATGGATCATTGCTTGCTGACACGCGTCTTTAACAAGCACAATTGCAGCATCTGCTCCTAGAAATTTTCTCCCCGAGACGCGCAGGGGGATGGGAAACATATTAATTTATATGCCTGAGTGCCTATTTTTGAGTTGGCAGCGGCGGTGCAGTGTGATATTGTTTACTCAATAATTCAATTGAGCCTATGTCCAAATTCCATTCTCTTCTGTTTATTGCCCTCCTTTCTTTCCCTCAGCTCTGCTTTGCCCAGTCCAAGGATGCCCCCAAGGCATCTGAGAGCGCAGCACCTGCAGCCACTGATCCCAAAGCTGCAGACGTGCCACAAAGCACACCGCAACAAGCAGAAAGCAAAGAAGGCAAAGAGTCTCCCATGCTCCTGCAAATCACACGTGCTAGTGACCTGACTATTAACATCCGCACGCAGATAGATCAAATAGATCAAAAACTAGAAATCCTCGAAAAGCCCACCCCCTCTCTCATCGGGCTCATTGAGGCTCGCAGACAGACCCTCCTTGAACAGCTAGCCAAGCTCGACCAAAGCGCGCTGGAGCTTGCTCGGCTAGAGGAGGAATTCCGCGCCGCACTTGTTGCTGACTATCAATTCACAGGCATCACACCCGAGCAGCGCACACAGTACCTCACCGACGGCATGGTCATCTACGATGCTATGATGAAGGGCTTTGAGGAGTCGAGCATCTCACGCCAAATCGATGGTTTGAATTATTTTGAGACCTTAAATGACAACTTCCAAGGCATCCCCAATTACGCCAAGGCTCAGGATCTCTACTATAAGACCTTAGAAAAACTCATCAAGCAATGGACACGCCTCAAAGAGATTGAAGACCGCAAGCGATCTCGCATGACAGAGAACCGCCTCAAGCAACTCAAGGAGAGAGAGGATAAGCTGCTCGAAGAGCTCGGTGAAAAGCTCAAAGAGGATGATATACGCTCCGCAATGACGGAGCGCTGGATTCCCCCCTACAAGAAAAGCTACTTCATGCTCACCTCTATTCTCTCTCGCGCCGAGTCCACCTTGCGCAATCGCAGCACCAAAGGTCCTGACAAAGACGAGCTCCCAGCCGAGGGTGGAGTCGTCTCCATGCTAGAGCAGGTCTGGCTCGAGCTCGACGCGGTGCGTCAAAAGATGTGTGCAGGGCACTATGATGAGGCTCAGGAAATGCTCACCGAGAATGAGAACTACCGCAAACTGCTACGTCTCAATCGCTATATCCTTCCAGAGAAATACCGCGCCCCAGTCGTCGAGCAATATGCTGCGCTGCGTAACGAGAACATGAAGCGCCAGCGCGCGCATCGCAGTCGCGAAATTGACCTCACACGTCGCATCAACACCTTGCAACGCTCGGTTGATTCCTGCGAGGCTCAAATCAAAGCCATTTATCGCGAAATCGACCGCGCGAAGGAGAATGAAGATCGTCGTAAGAAACTTGACGAGGATCGCAAGCGTCTAGAAGAAGAGCGCCGCGAGGCTCGCGAAAAGGCTCGCCAGCAGCGCGAGCTCGACGCAGGTAAAAAACCATCCTAATGCTCATGAGACAGCTCTTTCTCCATCCCTGTATTTTAATAGTGCTTGCCCTTCCTAGTGAAGGGCAAGCTCAGCATTCTGAGACGATCAAGCTACTCGATGAGCATATAGCCATCGGGCGCGCTGGCGCAGCTCTGCTCGCTCAGGTCAAGGACAGGCAGAGTGCCACGCAGGCTGCCCCCGCCCTAAAGCAACTCGTCGATCGTTTTGCCCTGCTGAGCAAAAACATGCAAGCACTCGCCGTGCTCTCTGAGCCCGATGCCCAAGCGCTGCGCCAGCGCTACGAGATGCCCCTGCGTGAGAGCTGGGGCAAGGTCTATCAAGAGATTTACCGCATTCAAAAGGCGCAATCCTACGGAAGCCACCACTTTGTGCAGTCCTTTCAACTCTTTTGCAAACTACTCGATCAATGAATTCCCAGTACTTAGTTGTCACCCTCCTTCTACTCCCCTGCCCTGCGTCTTGCTTTGCTCAAGCAGCCGCCCCGAGCAGCCCCCCGCCTCAAGCAGAAGCTGCCCCTGCTCAGCCCAAGCTGCCAGCGGCCGAGCAACATATACGTCAAGGCATTATCACTCTCAATAAGCTCTACGAGATCCTGCTCAAGATAGACAACAAGCAGCTAGCCGACTCGGCGGCTCTTGACATACTCAAGATCCAACAAGAGCTCATCGAATGGGGGCAGGCCTTTGGCGCGCTCGAGGAGCTCAGCGCCGAGCATCAGCGTCGCTACGAGCAGGCCTACCTCCCCATCATTGAGCAGATCAATAATCAGATACGCGCCCAGGCAGCACGACTCCACTCCGCGCGCTATTACGACTCCACGGATCTGCCAACCGTACTTGTCCAATTTGTCAACCGCGTGAAATAAGATGTCGGCGTCTCCCTCAATCTCTGAGCAGGAATTAATCAATTACCTCCAAAAGACACGCTCCTCACCGCGCCTCATCGCGGAGATGGCGCGTGAGCTCGGTATTGACTCCAAGCAGCGTGCTGCACTGCGCGAGCTCATCCGCCAATGGGAAGCTGAGGGTCGGGTCAAGCGGCTTCGTGGATCTCGCTACACACTGGCAGCCATCGACGAGCAGCAAGACTGCTACATGGGACGTCTACGCCGACTCAACAAGGGGGGGAAATTCCTCTTCATCCCCGATGATGAAAGCCGCGAGCAGCTGCGCGACAGCCTACCCCACCTCGAGAATCATGCAGAATTCATCCTACGGGACTACAGCCATGGTGGTGCGCAAGATGGCGATCTCGTCGAGGTCTCCATGCGCTTGAAGCCCATGCGCTGCTATGGCAAAAAGACGAAGCGCGCGCGAAAGACACGCGCGGATGAGTATGAGCCTGAGTTCAAAATCAAGCAGATAGTCAAGCGTCGCCACATCGTGTGGGAAGGCATCTACGTCGATCGTGGGCGACTCGGAGCGGTGATTAGCCAGAGCCCGCACACGCCTGATTATATCGAGCTGACGCAGAGAGCCCCGCTCGATGCCCTCGTGGGTATGGCCGTGCTGGTAAAGCCCTCACGCTTCCCCTCTGATCGACTCTGCGCCCAAGGCAGCATCGTCGAGGTCCTCGGCTGGCCTGATGGCGAGAGTGTAAAGATGCGCTCCATCATGAGACGCTATGGACTGCGCGAGCAATTCCCCCAAGCCGTCCTCGATGAGACCGCACGCATCCCCAGCGAGATCCGCAAAGAGGATCTCGCTCAGCGTCAAGACTGGCGCGAGCGCTGCGTCATCACTATAGATCCCGAGACGGCTCGCGATTTTGACGATGCCATTGCCGTACGCGCCCATGAGCGTGGCTGGGAGCTCGCCGTGCACATCGCCGATGTGAGCCACTACGTCCAGCCAGGTAGCGCGCTTGATGAGGAGGCGCAAAAGCGTGGCAACTCCACCTACCTGCCCGATCGCGTGCTCCCCATGCTCCCCCCGCGCCTCTGCGATGAGATCTGCTCACTCAAGCCGCATGTTGATAGGCTCACCTTTCTCTGCCTCATGCAGATAGATCATAAGGGGCTCTGCTACCGAGCGGAGTGTGCACTCGCCGTCATTCGCTCAGCGCATCGCTTCACCTACCCTGAGGCACTCGCACTACTAGAGGGTAGGGCACAGTGTGAGAAGCCCGAGATAGCGCAGCTCATGAGCGAGGCTCAGAAGCTAGCACGCGTCCTGCGTGAGCGACGCTTTGGCGAAGGCTCACTCGAGCTCGACCTCCCTCAGCTTGAGCTCATCACCGATGAATTCGGTGCTGTCACCGATGTACACTTTGAATCAAGTGATGAGTCGCATGAGCTTATTGAGGAATTCATGCTCGCGGCCAATGAAGCCGTCGCACGCCAGATTCGCGAGTCGCTCATCCCCACCACCTACCGCGTACACGAGCCACCCATGCCCATCAAGCTCCAAGAGCTCTCCCAGCTCCTGAAGCAGTACGGCATTAGCTGCTCCTGCACCCCCTCACATAGAGAGCTCAATGACGTACTCCAGCAGATCAAGAGCAGCCCCGATGAGATGATGCTCAAGCAGGCCTTGCTGCGCTCCATGATGCGTGCTCGCTACAGCGTCAAGCCACTGGGGCACTTTGGATTGGCAAAGGGGGATTACTGCCACTTCACCAGCCCCATACGGCGCTACGCCGATCTCATCGTGCATCGTTCGCTGCGCCGCCTCTGCCAAGTAGGCTATCCTGCGCTGCCAAATACGCATCAGATGCAAAACATTGCAGACCACATCTCTGAGACAGAACGCCTCTCTGCCAGTGCAGAAAACGAAGCTCGCAAGGCCAAGCTCTATGACTACCTCGCAAAGCAAGCAGAGCTAGAAGCCCCCCGTGTCTGGTCCGCCATTGTCGAGCAGGTCTGGGAGATGGGGCTACTCCTTCGCCTCCCCGACCTCCAAGTCCAAGGACTGCTCCCTGCCCGCGATCTCCCGCGCACGACACGCTGGTACTACGAGCGCAGCAAGCAATCATGGACAGGTATGGATGGTCGTCACTACCGAGTCGGCGATCAGATCGAGGTCATCCCCAAATCTGTAGATGGAGACCAAGGGCTCATCGACTTCACCCTCCCTGCACAGCCAAGATAGTCACATCTCTTCCACCTCACCCACGAGAGGAGGATAGGTCTCATCATAGATATCCTGCAAGCAGCGCCCCTCATAGCTCCAATAGGGAGTGGGCTGTATGCCACGACTTATCCCCCTGACCTCCATGGTCACGGCTGACAGTGAGCGTCTCTCTCCCCTGTAGCTGACCCTGCGCCCCGAAACGACCTCCACGCAGATGCTAGAATCGGGAATATAGGAAAGCTGAGATCCTATCTCTATGCCCATTTCTTGGTAGTGAAGAGGCTTGCGCGAGAGGCGTCTAGCCTTCTTCTGCGCGATCTTGTCATCCTCATTCAGTGTCTCCTCAATCTGCTCGCTTAATTCCTGCGTAGCCTCAATCCTATTATCAAAGAGCTCAAGAATAGCGATGGCCTGAGAAGGCTTTATTTCAAAGAACTCACGCTGCGAATTAATGCGCTGCGGAGCAAAAGCTCGATGAAGAGCCGTCTCGATTTTGGCGCAATCCGCGAGCGACACCATACAGGCGTACTCAACCTCAAAGGCAACAGGCACACCCGTGCTATAGAGCTCCTTGACGCGCGTATTGACATCACATCTTGTCGTCATGCCTATCTTGACAAGACCTGGCATATAGGGATTGCTCAAGACATAGACATAGCCTTTGTTGTTATCGTATTCGGGTATCATCGTTTTTTGCTAGGCTGGGGCTGCACTTCTCATGCACTGTAGGGATTTTATCAAATATCATTCTGTTTTCAAGGATCAATTTCTAACAGAGCTTTAAAATATCTAAGACCGAGTCCTCATTTTCAGTATTTTAAACGAAGCTCGTTTAAAAATTCTCATCTCCTGACTCCCGCTAGCCTCATCTCGCATTCGTATGCCGACTTCCCTCGAATTCACGCCAACATCTCGACTCAAGAGAAATTAAGCAGCCCTCTGCGTATTTTGTCTTGCTATTCCCCGTCCAATAGATGTATATTGTGCACACATCCCATGAGTCTGGGTAGTCGCTGGCGATGCTAAATGCATTGCTAGAGGAAAGTCTGGACATCATAAGGCAACGCGTCTTGTGAAAGCAAGAGACATCCAGCTACAAGGCTGGGTGGACGGATCAGTGCCACAGAAAACAAACCGCCCCTTTCACAGGGGGTAAGGGTGAAAAGGTGAGGTAAGAGCTCACCGCTCTGGAGGTAACAAAGGAGGCAGGGTAAACCCCGCGTGATGCAAAACAAACAGAGAAAGAGTAGCCTGCTCGTCGCATTCTCGGGTATTAGTTGCACCTCATCTCGATGGGGCACGCATAGCGCAAAAGTATGCGTGAGAAAAATGACTACACAGCTGCTCTATGCAGTGGACAGAATCTGGCTTATAGGACTCATGGGGTGTCACAATGCGCAGCTGGAGATCTCTGTTGTATCCAGACCGAGGTGGCGAGAATTGAATGGGTCGCCCCCAGATTCTTTTTTATTATGTTGGCAGGATTATTTTTGACTAGAAAATAGAAATATCAATAACGTTCCTCTAGAAATCTCTAGTAACGACTACCTAAGATGAGAAGAGTAGAAAAAAATCCACACGTGTCCCAAATAGCGAACAAACAGAAATACGCCCCCAAAAGCTCAGTAGCTTATGAGTTCAAAAGTCTTATTTCTAAATGGAATCCCCTTTTTCTAAAGTAGCGTTGGCTGTGGGTCTGGCGGTCGGGCAAGCTTTGCGATATAGGTTTCATTGAGCCATTCCCAAAGATTGATTTTTACAAGTAAATTAACTCGAAGAAACGCGCACAAATTGCTCAATGCCCACTTTCGGGTAGTGTGACTCTTTAGGTAGAGCAAGAGAAGTGCTGATATCATTGCTGTCCAGATCTGACAGAGAACAGCATTCTCACTTGTTCCTATAAACGTTTTGACATTAAGCAATTGTTTTATCATTTTAAAAAATGATTCAATATACCAGCGGTTTTTATACAAATCCGCAATAATTTGTGCGTCTTTCTTTGCTATATTGGTGACAAGTTCTATTGTTTGCTCATTTTTTTCATCCCATACAGCGATGCGCCTTAAAGGTCTTTTATAGTTCTTTGAAGTAGTTTCACCTGTAAGCTCTATGCATTCATCAATGAGGATGTTTTGCTCTTTATCTGCTGGTTGATCAAACTCTCCTATTCGTCTATACTCAATATCACTTTTGAATCTAACCACAAACTGGATATCGTTGCTGTCCCAATCATGCCAAAGCTCACTGTCACAATAGCCCCTATCGCATACTATGATGCTATGGCTCGGTGGAAAGGCGTGGTAAGCTCCCAAACTGTCAGATAATTTCCCATCTGATACATAGATATAGCTTGGCAGGAGTCCTTCAAAATCAAGGAGTGTATGAAGTTTTATAGCTCCTTTCTCATGCGTATAATGCGCCCAATCAAATAGACTTGCACAGAGGGTAATATAGCTTGAATCTAGCAAGTAGACCTTTCGCTTGAGGTTGAGTAACTCGTGGTCGTCGCGATGGATTTGCTGTCCCAATGAGGCGTAGAGGGCGAGGTAGATATCTTTAAAGACTTTCCAAGAACGCTTTGCATTCATATAACTGAGCGCGTTACGTGATGGGGATTTTTTCATTCCTAAATGCGATAAATTACCAGTAGCACTTTCTAAACATTGCGTAATTTCTCTTAGAGATTTACAATTACCCATATGACAAAACAGCATGGTGATTAAGTGATGCCATGTGTCAAATTTTTTGGAGCGGTAGTTACTCTTGTGCTCCTTCGCACTTTTCTCTACAATGTCTCGGGGAATTAGGCTTGCCACTTGGCCAAATAAGTGTATATTACTCATGGAAGGTTGAATTGTTGTTAGAACACTAATATACTCTTTATTGGTGATATACTCAACCTTCCATTTTTTGTTTTTTGGGATAGGGCGTTTATTTTAGAATGTCGTGCCTCTTGATTTCTATTTGGGACACGTGTGAAAAAAATCTAAAAAATTATGTTTTTATCTTGACATAGTCATTCAATTCTTATATAATACCCCCGCAGACGCAAAATACGGGGTATTAGCTCAGTTGG
>CAYJJA010000009.1:0-37482 GCA_964370355.1 uncultured Akkermansia sp.
AAAGATTTATTTCATTTTTACGCGCTGAATTCTTGACTACGGATTACTAATCCGCATGCAAGAAATAATATGAAAAGATACAACACTGCCCCATCGGAGAGACTGCATTTTTTACTCAAAGAATTGCAAGAAATCTGCAATGCCCCCCCGCACATCGACATCAAAGTCGCTCAAGCAGTCGCGGAACTACTCAAAATCAAGGCACACCGACGACCTCGCACGCTTGCCGAGATACGCAGTCTCACGCAACGCATGATGAGATCGGTGGAGGGACTCGCTGAGCGCCCCCTTGCGAGCCTGCAACAAGGGGACTGTGAATATATTATTGAAAAAACATTCTCCACTCCACGGCAGCGAGCGAAGGGGCGTGTCATCCTACACAGCCTCTTTGAGCAGGGCTGCCGCCGCCACTGGTGCTGGCACAACCCTATCGCCGTCATAGAAAAACCCCAGGTCATCGAGCATGAGATAGAGCCCCTACACTGGGAGGAGATCCAGCGTCTGCTCGCCACCGCACGTCAGCCAGCCCATCACCCATGCATGCCCGCGCTAGGGCTCATGCTCTGGGCGGGACTGCGCCCCGCAGAGGTAGAGCGCCTCGGCTGGGAGCATCTGGACTGGGATGAGCGCGTGATCATCGTCTCCGCCCAGCATGCAAAGACAGGTGGCTGCCGCCATGTGACATTGCAGGCGGCACTAGCCACATGGCTGCGTGAGGCAGGTGTGCAGCAAGAGGGCTCAATCTGCCCGAAGAATTGGTCGCGGCGCTGGAAAAGACTCAGGCGCGAGGCGCAGCTAGAGCCTTGGAGACAAGACGTGCTGCGTCACACCTTTGCGAGCTACCATGCCAAGCACTGGCATGACTTCTCACGTCTTCAAATGGAGATGGGACACCGCAGTGCCCAGCTGCTGCGCACACGCTACCTGAGCATGCGCCGTGTGAGCGCGAAGGCGGCAGCTCTCTTTTGGAAAGGTGATATAAGCCTTCCCTACTCCCCTGTATCCAGCGCGTAACGTATGCCCGCTAAGGCCATGAAAACGGCTGTCTCCACACGCAGGATGAGAGAGCCTAGGCTCACAGGCACAAATCCGCTCTCTTCTATCTGACGGTATTCGCGGGGGGAGAAGTCGCCCTCCGGGCCGATGAGCAGCATGATATCGCGCTGATGCGCTGCACGTAGAGGCTCGAGACAGGCTCGCAGTGGGCGAGCATGGGGCAGCAGCGCGCAGCAGATGCGCTGCTCGCTCAAGTCGCGCCGCGCAAGGAAGCTCTCGAGCTCAGCGAGGGGCTCTACGATAGGGAGATGAGCCGCCTTGCATTGCTTGCAAGCTTCTAGGGCGGTGCGCTGCCACTTCTCCTGCTTCTTTGCAGCCTGTGCGCCCTTGAGGCGCACCACACTATGCTCACTCTGCAGGGGGATGAGACGCGAGATGCCCAGCTCCACGGATTTTTGAACGATGAGCTCCATGTTGCTCCCCTTGGGGGTGGAGAGGGCGAGCGTGATATTGAGCTGCCCTAGCGGGCTCGGGTAGAGCTCAACGACATCGAGCCAGAGGCTCTTCTGTGCCTGTATCTGTGTGATATGGGCGCGTGCGACAGAGCCGCGCCCATTGAATATCTCACAGTCATCGCCCTCGCGCAGACGCATGACCTTGAGTGCATGATGCGCCTCCTCTCCCCTGAGCTCATAGGAGCAGCGAGAGCTATCCTGCGGGTCGTAGTCGGGGAGGTAGCACCAGTGCATGGCAGAGAGAGAGCTTTATCACTCAGGAGTCGAGAGATAGCGAGCAGCCTTTTGGGCAAAGTCGCTCACCTGCGGCTGATTCTTATCCTTGAGGGTGGCGAGGAAGTCCTCGAGTGCCTTCTTTTGCCCCTTGTTGAGCCCACTGGGGGTCTCTACCTCAAGCTCGACCATGAGATCGCCATAGCGACCACCATGGAGTGCCGGCATGCCCTTGCCCTTGACGCGTAGTGTCATCTGACTCTGCGTGCCAGCGGGGATCTTGAGCTTGGTGGGTCCTTCAAGCGTGGGGACGCTGAGCACTCCACCTGTGATGGCCTGAGCCAGTGAGATGGGCATGGTGCAGTGCAGGTCTCGACCCTCTCGGCTAAAGACCTCGTGAGGCTGTATGTCAATATAGATATAGAGATCACCCGACGCACCGCCGCATATGCCCGCATCTCCATTGGCAGTAGAGCGGATCTGCTGCCCCGCGTCGATGCCGACAGGGATATTTATACTGATTGTGACATCCTTGTGGACGCGTCCTTCTCCGTGGCAAGCCTTGCAGGGATTGCTCACGGTCATGCCCGCGCCCTTGCAGCTGGGGCAGGTGCGCTGCTGGACAAAGAAGCCGCTCTGCTGCGTGATGACCCCCTGGCCTTGGCAGCTTTGACAGATCTTATAGCCCGCCTTGCCGTCCCTAGAGCCTGTGGCATGGCAGGTATTGCAGGGGATGAGACGCTCGATTTCTATGGTTTTCTCCACGCCCTTGGCCGCTTCTTCAAGCGTGATATCAAGGTCGTAGCGCAGATCAGAGCCGGGGCGTTCGGGCGTGGTGGCGCGTCGCTGACGACCACCGCCGCCAAAGCCGCCAAAGCCACCCATGCCACCAAACATCTGCGCAAAGATATCCATCGGGTCGCTAAAGCCGCCAAAGCCACCGCCTCCACCGCCGCCAGCGGCTCCCATGCCTCTATTCTTAAAGGCATCGTGCCCCATGCGATCGTAGGCAGCGCGTTTGTCCTCATCGGCGAGGACCTCATAGGCCTCACCGATTTCTTTGAACTTGTCCTCCGCGCTCTTGTCGTCGGGGTTGCGGTCGGGGTGGTACTTCATCGCGAGCTTGCGATAGGCCTTTTTGATGGTGGCATCGTCGGCATCCCGCGAGACTTCGAGCAGATCGTAATAATTCTGAGACATGGTAGTTATCTGTGAGAAAGCAATACTTGATTAGGCCTCAGCTTCTCCGTTACTCTCCTGTGGAGCTGCTGCAGTGACGACGTTGACTGGACGCAGGAGGCGATCGCGCAGCATGTAGCCGCGGCGGATGACGCGCACAATACTACCCTCGGGCAGCTCGCTCTGCTCGCTCTGAATGGCCTCGTGAATATTGTGGTCAAAGCTATCGGCGATCTCACAGGAGATGACCTTGACTCCTTGCGAGTCGAGGAAGTCGCTGAGCTGCTTTTGCACCATATTCATACCGATGTAGATCATGGAGCTGGTTTCCTTCTGAGCCATTTGCATACCCATTTCAAAATTGTCGATGATGGGCAGCAGCTCTTCTAAGAGGCTGCGATTCGCGTAGCGGGTGAACTCTTCTCTGTCCTTGACGCTGCGCTTGCGGTAGTTGTCATACTCAGCAGCTGTGCGCAAGGCGAGGTCACGCCATTTGAGGATCTCATCAGCCTCGCTGAGCGGGGCTTGCTCGGAGCTGCTTTGCTCCTCGGTCGTGGCTTGGGGCTGCTCACTCTCGATTGATGTCGAATCACAGCCAGCTTGGCAATCAGGGCAATCGTTGTCTTCTTGTTCTGCGGAAGGGGTATCCTGAGATTTCATGCGCGATACTGTAGCGTTTTTTGAGCCATTCGTCAAGTGCAGCTTGTTGCTAAGAGTCAGCAGAGCTCACTATGTGCAGCTGTTGTTAGCACGATTTTGTCTCCGTCACGCTCTTGATTGCAGCTCGAATAGGGCGGCGCAGCGCTTCTGTGGGAGAATCGAGAGGTGTCGCGATCTTAGAGCTAGTCTTTATTAGTGCTTGAGGGTGCGTATGTGTGCGGCGAAGGCTCTGAGCTTCCGTATGCCTTCTGCTTTGTTGGGCTCTACTCCCTTTCTTCGTGAATAGAGGACGTGCAAGATAGAGTTAAATCGTTGTTCTAGATCAACTTCTGCTGCAATACTTAGAAAGGCGGCTTGGTCATCGTGAAGACGTATGCATTCTTCGGGAGCGTTGTCGCGGAGCTCTTGAGCCTTCATCTGAAGCTCCTTGAAGATGGCGCCGTACTGCGCGGGATCGACTTGCTGCATGCGTTCTATAGTGCTCTTGAGCAGCTTGACCCCTGCGTTGTGGTACTGCTGCTGCGCAGGGCTGAGTCCATCGAGGGGGATGGTGATGCGAGTGAGCTCACGCTTGAGAAGGATGAGGAGTCTTTGCTCAGCTTTGTATTCATAGAGCGGGGATTCGGCGGCGAGGATGGCACCCTCGACAGAGACTGCGAGGCTTTCTAGGATGTAGTTGCGCTCGGCGGCGGTGATCTTGGGTAGGGCAGGATTGGCGGCTTCTCTAGCTAGAGAGCAGGATGCAGCACTGCGAGAGCGAGCTGTGCTTTCGGGTGCAGCAAAGGCGAGACCAGCAAGACTGAGCGATGCAAGCAGAAGACGGGCTGTCATGGCTTCTATCGAGTTGCTTATTTGTATTGGGCTTTGAGGATGATCTCAGAGATGCTCTCTGCGCCTTGCTTGGCGAGCTTGGAGTTCGGATAGATGCTCAGAGCACGGTAGTAGCTAGAGAGCGCGGAGCCTATCTCATTGCGCTTGACGCAGAGCTCAGCCTCCTTGAGAGCGGAGACAAACTCGTGGGCTTGGTTGGTGTAGCGGTTGAGCGCCTCCATGTAGCGCTCATCGTGCTGGTAGCGAGGCTCCTCTTTCATGCTGCTGGTGAGCGTCTCATAGGCGACGCAGGGTCCCATACGGCGGTCTTGCTGAGCGACCTCAGCGAGCTGGGCAAGCATAGCATCTATGGTGCTCACGAGCGTGATTACCCCCTTGTATTGCTCTTTGAGATCGGGGTCAATAGCGACTATCTCAAAGCGATTCTGCTCATCGAAGATGGTGCGGTAGTCGTGGCGGGCGTAGAGGCGCTGGAATTCGGCTTTCTCTGGCTCTTTGTTATCGAGATCCATGAGCTTTTGCTCGCCTTCGTCGAGGCGTGGGTTGCGCGGCCAGATGATACCCGCCTGCTTGATCTCCCTATTGAAGGTCTCATCATCCCCTTTCTGCAAAGCCTTCATTGCATTGCGTAGGTGGAGATTGCTCTGGCGCTTCTTACCCGCGCAGTAGGTCATGATGAGTGAGTCGTCAAAATCGACGTCGATGAGCTTCATCTCTGTAGCGATCTCTTCGGCTGTACCGTAGTCGCGGGCGTTGAGCGCGGTCAGCGCGCGCTTGCGCAGCGACCAGTACTTCGCGATGCGCATGCGGCTCGCTGCGGGAAAGGTAGCGACACTCTGCATGAATTCACCTATGGCGACGGCATTGATGAGGTGCGTTGTGGCAGCGGCGAGCTTGTTTTGCGCGAGCAGGTTGTGGACGGCCTGGATGCTTTGATCAGCGTCACGCCTTGCGTTGCTCGCCAATGAGTCCATCGTGTTGACTGTGGGGGGCATGCCTGAGATGTCTTGGAACATCTTGTTGGCATCCGAGTCCTTGTCCAGGTTGAGCTTGGTGTCCCCGTCGCGGAAGATGTGGCGGTAGATGCGAGCTGCGATGACGACATGGTCGAAGCGTCGCTGCATGAGCATGCCGAGCATGAGGCTCTGGTAGTTGATCTTGGAGGCGAGCAGCTGGGCGGCATTTTGCGTTTTGTTGGCCATCTGCTCAGCACCCTTGGCGAGGATGTCTTTTTGGTTGTAGGCGACGCGCGTCTTGTTGCGCGGGACGTAGGCTTTTTTGGCGGAGCTCGCGGCACGCTGTGTCATGGCATTGGTGTTTTCCATGCGATTGGTATCGTCTTGTAGACGTGCGATGTCTCTGTCGATTTGCTTGTTGCGCTGGGTGCGACTGTAGTTGCTGCGCTGGGCATCTAGGGCACTGACGATGGCACTGGCTAGCGTGAGGCACTGCCCTCCGTCCGCATCGTATTTACCTGTCTCATAGAGCCTGCGTCCCAGCTTGATGAGGACATCACTGCCGACGACGTATTTGGGGTCACGGCGACGCTCCTGGGTCGTGTCGAGTATCTGCTGGATGCTTTTGCGGTAGCGGCGGGACTCTTCGCTGTCGTCAGGGACTTGCTGGAGGTATTTTTCAAAACGGGCACGCACGACGGCGTTGTTGCCTACGTCAAACTGACCACCGTTGTAGCTGACCGTGTCTGAGGCGGGGTCGAGTAGCGGTATCTCCATACCGAGGAGCTGGGGATTGCTAGGCTCAGCTGCGGCTCCAGGCTCGCTGCTGCTGCCTTGCTGCGGGTTGGTGAGGGTGCGTCCTGACGCATCAAAGGAGCTGGGCATTTGCGCGTAGCTCAGAGGGATACTCAGAGCGAGGGCGACGATGAGGGGGCTTTTCATATATTCTCTAGAGAGGGAAAGGTGGGGATCTACTAGACGACGGCGACTTTCTTGATGACAAAGACTCCTTTGACGGGGTTGCCCTCGGAGTCGCGTCCACTTTGACATTCAACTTGGAAGACGAAGCTGTCACCACGCGTGACGTTGACATCACTCTCGGTGCTGCTGGGCAGCAGGAGTGGAAGTCGCTCCTGGGCATTGTCTTTCATCGAGATAATGATGAGACGCTCGCGTCCCCTCTCGACGATGTCCTCGACGCGCCCCTCAAGGACGTACTGATTGCCCACGGAGGCGTAGCGGGAGGCATCGCGACGGTAATCAGCGATGCTGAAATTCTTGCTGGGCTCACCCAGCTCGGTACTGTTGCTGCCCTTGAGCATCTTGTTGAGAAAGAAGAGACCTGCAAGGACGGCTATTGCTATGAGAATGTAATTGGCGATGGGAGTCTTGCTGGTGCCACGAGTGCTGCTTTTTCTTCTGCGTGCCATGAATGATGATTTCTGATGTATTGATTTTTGGGAAAAGACGAGGTGCTGTGATTTACTTAATCCCAGCACTTGCGACGTACACCTATGTAGCTCACAATAATACCCACAACGATGTGAATACCCAGTACCGCGAGGCAGAGATGCGAATTTGTAAACTCGGTCTGCACGATGCTCTTGATAGCCTTGAGCACATCAGCCTGTATGCCTCCCTCAATACTGCCGCTCCAGGCCCAGTAGGCCGAGATGAAGGGCTGAGTGAGCATGGCAACCCCTGCAGGTAGCGCGAGAACCGCCCCTGAGAGGGGGAGCTGGAAGCCCACGAGATAGATGCTCAGCAGTGAGCTTTGCTCAGGGGTGCGACTGTTGGCCGAGATGGCAAGGCAGGTGCTAGTCATGGCGGCATTGGCGAGAACGAGGAAGAGCAGATGATTCATCGCATCTCCTCGCAGCGGCCAGAAGTGCTGGACAAAGAGGAACATCCAGAGACTCTGGACGAGCACGAGCACACTGAGGTAGAGCAGCTTGGAACCCAAGTAAGCGAGAGAGTGCGCGCCTGCGAACTTCTCCTTCTCCATGATGAGTCGCTCGGCGGCAATCTCGCGTGCGGCGTTATTGGACCCCATGAGCCCGAGCAGGATGACCTGAAACATAATGATGCCCGAAACAGCCGATCCCACGACAGCACGTATCTCTGACTGGACTTGCTGAGCCTGTATCTCAGCGGCGAGATCGCTACCCTGTGAGTCGCTGAGTGTGACGAGCTGGTCTAGCCCCTTGCTGGAGAAGAGCGAGACGAGGATGGGGAAGAGGATAATCATGGCGATTTGCAGCATGAGCTGCGAGCGATCGCGTAGCAGGATGGTGAAGCGACGCTGAAGCATCACAATCATCTGACTCAGCGGATTGGGCAGGCTGTGCCCTTCTTCGTGAGCAGGGGGAGCTAGCGTGGGCTTGCTGGGATCAATTCTTTTCTGCTCGACGGTTTTGGCGCGTGCGGCTTCGGCTTGCTGGACAGGGTTGAGCTGCTTGGACTCAAAGACGGCCCAGCGATCCATTTCGTTGAGATCCGAGTCACCGCTCTCAATAGGCTGTGTATCAGATTTTAAATTAGGATCTTGCAATTGTCGCAGGCGATGCTCTTGCTCAAGGCTGATGTAGTAGGCCTTGCGGTGCTTGAGCCAGCTATGCCTCCATCCCTCCGAGTCACGGAGATAAAGTACGGGGTAGACCTCCTCAAAGCTATTGACACCAAAGTAGTGATTCATCGTGCTAGGGGCTCCATGGTAGGCGAGAGCTCCCGCGTAGAGGACCATGAGGCTGTCATAGAGCTCCATCTGCGCAAGGCTATGAGTGACGGAGATCACGATGCGCCCCTCGCGGCGGCTGAGCTTGTGGAGCAGCTCGACAATTTCGCGCTCCGAGTTGGGATCAAGACCACTAGTGACCTCATCGCAGAGCAAGAGTCGTGGGTGTGAGACGAGCTCCATGGCGAGGGCGAGGCGGCGTTTTTGACCGCCGGAGAGTAGCTTCACAGGGCGCTCGGCTATATCAATGAGCCCTGTCTCTTCGAGAACATCGTCGATGAGCTTGTTGATCGTTTCTTCATCAGCGGAGACGCGGAGACGCGCCGCACTCTCTATGTTCTCATCGACGGTGAGCTCTTCGTAGGCAATGCTGAATTGGGGGACATAGCCCACCTCTCCTGGATCAAAGTCTTCTTCATCAAGACTACGCCCACACCAATTAAACGCACCACTGCTGGCCTCCTTGATGTCCGCGATGGTCTTGAGGAGAGTGGATTTCCCACAGCCAGATGGACCGACAATGGCCATGAAATGACCGCGAGGGATGCAGAAATTGATGTCATCAAGGAGCTTGAGGGGCTCTTCTTGGTCAGCAATGGGGATTTCTAAAGAGATATGGCGAGCTTCTAGCATAAATACAAATGATTGTAGTTACTCTATCAAAAGAGACGCGCCTGCGCAAGTACAAAAGTAATATGTAGCAATGAAGCAAATTCAGCAAAAGCAAGCAAGAGAACAAGCCTACGAGTACTCATGCAACAGTAAGATCGTATCGCGAAGAACTGAGAGACGCGAGCTAATAACACAGCGACACTATTTAGGCAAATAAGAAAACCGCAGCTTGAGAAAGCTGCGGTTTTGAGAAAAACATAAGGGCTGGTTGGAATCTCTCAATAGAGAAAGTCACTGACTGTGAGCTTAGTTTGCCATCCCAAAGCGATCCTGAATATCCATAAAGATACGATCTCTGAGCGTTCGAGCTTTTTCGATATCACGCGTCTTGAGGGAGAAGCGGAGACGCTCAGCTGTAGCATCCGAACGATGGACTGTTACGTGGCACCACCAGACTCCTCGGTTATTCCAGAGGTGGTGATTTGGGTTTTCATCGTTAATGCGAAGTGCGATCTTTGTCTGATTTGAGGCCATGGCCATTTCCTTTCTATATTGTGTAGACAGGCCATTTGCGACTCTCGAAGATTCATTTCCCGCTTTTCGTGAGGAACCGCCCTGCGGTATCCCTGTCTGTCATAGTAGACAATCAAAGACTCCGCTCTGTTCAAAAAAAAGCTCTTTTAATAAAGAATGCCTGCTTTTTTAAGCGTATTGAAGGCGCCATTTTTGGAGATGGTGCGCAACGCTTTGCAGGAAATCTTCATACGGATGTGACCACCCTTACCGCCATTGAGTTCGGGGACCCAGATGCGTTTTTCTTGGAGGTTTGGATAGACAGTACGTGTGACAGTTTTGGTCACGTGGCGACCGATACCGCCCTTTTTCTTGGCAAGACCAGAGCGATGGATGCGACGACCCTTGCGGGGCATGGAAAAGGTAATATTACAAATTCTGGACATAATAATACGAGGATTATGAGTTAACAGGGGGCTCATTTTACACAATTTTTCATCAGCGTCAAGCAAAACAAGCTAATTTCCTCAAAAACTTCCTTATCTCAAACTACTAAACCTGCTGACTAGCCCTCCACTCAGCAATAAGTCGTGCCTGCTTCCTTTTAACAAAGAGAAACTTTCTGCCCAACACCCAGCAGGTCGTACGAATCAACAGAGTGTGCGCATAAATGGACATCTTGAGCAAAAGTGACAGACAAGCCCCAGTAATAGACCGGCGTCTCTCAATCTCGGGCAGCCATGAGGTCAAGCGCTGCGCCGAGAGACGCTGCCTCCAATTAAACAAGCCGAACTCTTGAAAATAAAGCAGCATCTCCTGCGAGCACCCACCAGCATCACGCATCTCCCCCATGATAGTGAGCGCATTGTTCTCAGGGCTCGCAAAGGCACGCAAATAATTATCAGAGGCAGAGCCCCCCCAGACGCGATAGAGCATCGTCACCTCATCACTACAGCCAAAGATAGGATAGCTCTGCGCCATACGCACCCAGCCTATACTATCACCATGCATCTTCACCCCCATGGGGAACAAATCGCCCGCCAAGGCATCGCGCCTCGCCACGACGGCAGAAGGACGCGTACGAGCATCACCCTCAAGCAACCAGCGAACCAACCCAAAGTCCTCCTGCGCGCGCGGCGTAGGCTCGCGCAGCAAGTAATCCGCCTCGCCAATCTCGCCAATACGCACATGCTGACTCCCATACCACATCACCCCCTCATGCTGCTCAAAAAAGCGACGAGCGAGGCTCAGATGATGAGGCAGCCACGCATCATCACTATCCATAAAGGCGACATAGCGACCACGCGCCTCGCGTATACCGCGATTGCGCGCCCCACACTCACCCTCATTTTTCTGATCAATGATGCGCAGCCTCGGATCTGTCTGAGCTTGAAGCAGGGCAAGAGTCCCATCAGGAGACTCATCATGCACCACGACAATCTCAAAGTCCTGCTCAGTCTGGGCAAAAATACTCCCCAGCGTCGTCAAGATAAATCGCTCCGCCCCATAACAGGGAATCACTACACTAAAGAGAGGCGCGCTCGTTGCTTCGGACTCAGACATAAGCCTACTTCAAATAAGAATTTCGCCGATCTAGGCATGCAAGGCCTGCCCCGAAGCCGCCAAAACCGCCTCATGCAAGGCCTCAGAGAGCGTCGGATGCGCAAAAATCATATGATGAATATCCTCATCCGTCAGCTCACTCTCCAGCGCAAGCCCAGGCGTCGCGATGAGCTCAGTCGCATTCTCACCCACAATATGCGCCCCCAGTAGCTCACCATGCTCAGCACCAAAAAGAAGCTTCACAAAGCCATCAGTCGCGCCTACTGCCACCGCCTTGCCCAAGGCCATGAAGGGGAACTTGCCCACCCTATACTCCACACCAGCCTCCTTGAGATCGCGCTCACGCTGCCCCACACTCGCCACCTGCGGATGGCAGTAGGTACAGCTAGGCACAAAATGCGCACGACGCGGCTGATAGTCGGGATTGTACATCCCCTCCACCGCCTGCACCGCCTCAAAGCTCGCCGTATGCGCCAGCAAGATACCGCCTATACAATCTCCTGCAGCATAGACCCCAGCCTGATTCGTCTCATAGCGATCATTCACCGCGATAAAACCACGCTCATCAAGATCCAGCCCCGGCAGCTCAGGAAGCACCGGCTGCACGCCCACAGCGACGAGACAGGCATCTGCCTTGATCTCCACCGTCTTGCCCTGCTTGTTAATAATACTCGCCGTCACCGCATCGCCATGATCCTGCAAGGCCTCGACACGCGCCCCCGCCATACAGGTGATACCCTGCTTCTTAAATGAACGCTCCAGTGCCGTACTGCACTCATCATCCTCATTGGGCAAGATACGCGGCAGAGCCTCCACCAGAGTCACCTTCGTACCAAATCCATGATACACATACGAAAGCTCCGTACCAATCGCGCCACTACCAATCACAATCAAACTCTTGGGCAGCTGCTCGGTGACAAGCGCGTCCTTGCTGCTCATAATCGTCTTCCCATTAAAGGGGAAAGCCGCCACCTCACGACTGCGTGCCCCAGTCGCCAGCAGCACCTTATCAGCCTGCTCCGTGCGCAGCGTGCCATCGGGGAGCTCAATACACACCTCACGAGCACCCGAGAGACGCGCCTCGCCAGAGACCAGCTCAATCTTATGCTTTTTGAAAAGAAACTCAATCCCCTTGCTCAGCCTATCGCTAATCCCGCGCGAGCGCGCAATCACAGCCGTCCAATCCAAAGACAGCCCATCTATCCCCATGCCGAACTCTGCATGCCTATGCTTCAGCGTATGATAGAGCTCCGCATTGCGCAAGAGAGCCTTGGTGGGAATGCACCCCCAGTTCAAGCAGGTCCCGCCTGTCCTATCCCTCTCCACACAGAGCACCCTTTTACCCAGCTGCGCTGCACGGATAGCACCTACATAACCAGCAGGGCCTCCACCAATCACAATCAAATCATAAGTCATGTCCCTATCATAGCGCAGAAAACACGCTTTGACAATCCAATTCCCTGACCTGCACCCCCACTGTCACAGCATCAAAAAACGAAGCAGCAGGGAAAGCCCCCAGCTGCTTCACAGTAAAATATAGGAAAATGCCCTTTAAACCTTAGGCGGCGTAATCACGGCAATCTTACCCGAGCGTATGATCGTCTCGATATCATAATCTTCCATCAAGTGCAAGAAGCGATTGAGTCTGAACTGACCGCCATAGATCTCAATAGTGAGCTTATGACGAGTCACATCCAAGACCCTAGCGCCAAAGATCTTGCATAGATCGAGAATCTCCTGCTTATGTTCACCAAAACTCACAGTTAGGAGCACCACTTCGCGATAAATGGCAGGCTCGGAGCGGAAGTCAATGACCTCCACCACGTTGACGAGCTTGCTGAGCTGCTTGATCACCTGATCGAGCTTTTCTCCGCTCTCTTTGACATCTATTGTCATACGGGAAAAATTTTCATTCTCACAAGGCGCAACGCATAGTGAGTGAATATTATATCCACGTCCAGAAAACAGTCCCGCGACACGCGAGAGCACGCCGAACTTGTTTTCAACAAGTACCGATATTGTATGAATGGGCGAATTGTGTTCCATTGTAGAAAAATCTTAACAAAATTGCGTCCCTAGGTCAAGGATGCAGCTCTAACGAGTGCAAATATATTTCTCACAGACAAATCAATGCAGGAAAATATCCTCGCGCGCCAAGCCCGTCAAGCGCTGCAAAGCAGCACGCAAGAAGAACATCACCCCAATCAATGCCAACAAAATCGGAACACTGATCACCACATAGCCCCACAAGGTCATATCCCCCACCGCATAATTATAGAGCAAGGACTGCTCATCAGCAGGCGCAGCAATCACCGGGAGAAGAAAATAGAGCGATAAGAAAAAATTCGCCACTGAGGAAAAGACCAACGCACTCGCCGTCATCAAGCTCGCACGCCACAGCAGCGCCTCATAGCAATCCCCCCTCTGCAGCTCCGCAACCTTGCGCTCAATACGCGCAATATCAAAAATCCCATCCGTATAGACAAAGACACGCAACAGCGACCCCTCACCCCTAGCCGTAATCATAATACTAGCAGCGAGCAACAAGGGAATCATCGCCTCCTTGATCGCATACCACCACGGAGTATCAGGGCGAATCGCGCCCCCCTCCCCCGTATTGGCATACAGAGTGACGAATGCCGTCAAGCCCGTCCCTATCAGACCCATGATATTGACAGCATCGAGCTTTCGCGTCTTGATAAAATGATACGCCCCATAAGCAAGCGGCAAACTCAACGCAATGACCATAGCCGGCGTCGTCCCCAGCTCCCAAAACCTATCCCCCTCCTCGGAGCATTGACCTAGAATGAGTACGGGTGCTAGCACACTCATAAACACATTGATCAAACTTTCTGTACCCTTTTCCATAACAATTCAAAATGAAGATAACAAAAACGACAAGATCTATCTCATACTCGCAATAGCACTCGCCATATCAGGCGCACTAAAGGTGGATGAGCCCGCAACGAGACAATCCGCCCCCGCCTCAGCACAGAGCGGCGCCTGACTCACCCCTATACCGCCATCCATCTGAATGAGATACTCATAGCCCTGCTCCCGACGCTGAGCCGCGAGAAAACGCACCTTCTCCAGCACCTCAGCCATAAAACTCTGCCCACCAAATCCCGGCACGACACTCATCACCAGCACCATATCCACCTCAGCCAGATAAGGCAGCAGCCTCTCTACAGGCGTAGCCGGATTGAGCACAATACCCGCCTGCACCCCAGCCTCACGAATAGCCCTCAAGGTCGCATGCACATCCAGCGCCCCCTCGCGCTCCACATGGATGGAGATCATATCCATCCCCGCCTTCACAAAGCGAGCCAGATAATGCAAAGGCTCATCTATCATCAAATGCGCATCAAGAAAAGTCCCCTCAGGCACACTCGCGCGAATCGCCGCACAGATATCAGGGCCAAAGGAAATATTATCAACAAAAGAGCCATCCATCACATCAAGGTGCAGCCAATCGGCACCAGCAGCAAGAGCACGCTGAGCCTCAGCACCAATCTGACGGAAATCGCAAGCCAACATGGAAGGAGCAATGAGCATAGGAGCCCATCATATCACAGCCACGCAGCAGAGACAAGAGCTACTCGATGATGCCACGATTTTAGCAAACGAGCGAAGACTGTGGAGAATGCCTATCCCCCACAGTCCCAAGCTAGACAAGACATCCCTGAAGATGCCTCAAAGAGCGAGAGCCTCACTCCTGCACCAAAAAGCGAGCAATATCCTCCACACCCTTGCGCGGAGTCGCCGGAGTATCCCCCTCGGGATAGCCATAAGTAATCAGAGCCGCCACCGTCTCCTCCTCGGGCAGATTCACAAGCTCGCGAATACGATCACCATTGATAATACCAAAAATACACGTACCCACCCCCTTGGCATGAGCCGCAAGGCAGAAAGTCTGACAAGCAATCCCCGCATCAAAAGCCTCCCAGAGCGGAGCCTTATTCTCATCCAGCGTATGCTTTGAGTGGCGACCACTCTTGCCCTTGACAAAGCTCAGCACAACTACCGCCTGCGCACTCTTCAAGGTCTTCGTATTATAAGCAAAATTATCAACTCCACCCTGAGCGAGCTCCGCAACCAGCTCAGGCTGATCAACTACAGTATAACGAGCGATCTGAAAATTCGCCCACGACGGAGCCCAGCGCGCAAGATCAATAATCTCCTCCATGACAGCACGTGACACGCGCTCCTGCTTGTACTGACGCACACTACGACGCGTCGTCAATAGATCAATACTATCCATGCACCATATGCTAGCAAGAATCAACGTGCGAATCAAGAAAACTTTCTACCAAGCAAGGTCATGAGCACTCCCCGCCCCTCCCCTGCTACTCACGCAGCCACACCCAGCGCGTCTCCGTCGAAAGACTCGCCTCATAGCGATAGCCCTCCCATTCAAAACGGCGTAGCTCAGACACGCTAGCTATCTGCGCCCCAACGGCATAGCGCAGCATCTCACCACGTGCCATCTTGGTATAGACCACCACATTGCGCAGCCTATCCCCCTTGCGCTGCAAGAAATCAATGTGAATCACACGCAGCCCCTGCTCAATGCGCTTCCAGTGAAAGGCAGCTTGCTCCTGCTTGGAGGCGAGATAAACCAGAGTCCCCCCCTGAGCCGCTCCATCCGCAAGCAACAAATCAGTCTGCCAATCACGCCAAAACCTATCCACACTCACCCCCAACTCCCTGAGACGCAGCGCACCCTCCATCCTATAAGGCAACACCCCATCAAGAGGACGCAGCAGCCCATAGAGAGGCGAGCAGATACGCGCATGCTCCTGCAAATAAGCACGCTGCGCGGCAGACAGCTCACCACCAGCCCGCATATGCTTAAAAACCACCCCATCATACGCGTCCAGCGCCGCCAAAGGCGCGAGGCCATCAGCCTCAAAAGCAGCAAAACGCTCCTGCGCCTGCTGAGCCACAGTCCGGCTCACCTTGAGCTCATGCTGCAGCTCATCCACCCCCCTAGCCCGCATCTCATCGAGCAGCCTACGCGTCGCCCCCATCAAGCGAGGACTAGTCATATCATCACAACTCTGAGGGAAAGTCAACGACGAGCGCATCGTCTTAGCAGGCGAAAGAAGAATCAACATAGTAAAATAATCACGCAAAAAATAAGCATGCCTCCGAAACACAGCATGCCAGAGAGGCGCTACGCTCAAGGCTCACAGCTCAGATGACATCCCATCATGAGACGGGACCTATACACCCCACTGCACTCAGCCATTCTGACAAAGCCCCCACGACAAGTCAAGAGAATTCCCCCTTCCTCCAAGCCTACATAATTAAGTCATGTTTATTATTTCAAGTCATTAACACTTGTCACAAAATAAGCGTTATGATAATCTAGCCTTCCTCACTTGGCTTGTGGGTAATTGCAATTCTTTTTTTTTGCGTAGATTGGTTGTATGCCAGAGTGACATGTGTAATAATAATTAACTATTAATAATCCGATGAATAGAATAAAAACATGCCTTAGCATCGCCCTATCCACACTGGCAACTATCCCCGCATTGGCTGGCGTCACAAGTGGAGAGCTGATGAAATCCTACCTCGCCAAAGAAGCCATTACAAGCAAAATGGAAAATGGCCTGCTCATCTTTGCGCTTGAAGGTGCGACCTTTTTTGTTCGAGACTTAGCGAACAACCATATTATTAAAATTCTCGTCCCCTCCGACGTCACAGGGCTCAATCCAGCCTCGGTAAAGCAAGTATGCGAGAGACTAAACAATGAAATGGCAGTGCTGAAATTTCTACCCAACGACGGCTACGTAGCCATCAGCTACGAAGGACTCATCCCCGAAAAGCTCTCCACAGCAGACATTCAAAAAATAATCAAGCTGCTGCTACACTCCGAAAGAATGCTACAACAGCAACTGCGCAAGTAATGATTAAGCCCCAGCATCATAGACACTGGGGCTCTCATAAAAGATCTAGCTCAATGCCCCCTACAAGACCTCGGGAGCCTTGATAAAGATCGTGCCATGGCTATCCATCTTCTTATCAGCCTCATAGACCACCTCGATCGTATAAGTAGCACCAGCCTTCAGCACAGGCAGATTGAGCTTGTACTCAATATCACGCTTCGCATGACCGCTAAAGCCCGCATGCTTGTCCTCCGATATCTTCTTACCATCTTCAAACAAAGTCACAGAAGACACCGCAGCACCATCCGCACCTGCGTCAAAGAAGAAAGCAACCGTGTACTCACCCTTCATCTTGAGATGAGGAGTGGCATCGTAGCGAGCCTTCTTCGCATTCACCTGAGCAGAATTCCACTTACCCAGCACAGGCTTACTATTGTACTCACTGCGCGAGAAAGCGACGAGCGCATCACGGTTAAAATTAATCCCGCAGGCCTCCATGATAGGATTATACTGCGCAAGGCGCTTTCTAAAGTCACCATAATTGCGCAGCCCCTTTTGCGTCCAGCCCACCTCAGCATAAGCCACCGTACGAGGGAAAGCCATATACTGCATACGCTCCAGCGTCGGCGTCCACTCCGTCCACATCTGAGCACTAGGACCTAGCACACTCTTACCCTCCACCTCAGAGAGCCCCTCAAGTACAGGCTCAAAGCCATAGGCCTTGTCAAGAGGCACATTCCCATAGCTATAATCAAGATAGGTGAACCAACAAAGCCCATTGACGATCGTATAGCCATCCTTGATCGCACGCTTCGCATGATTGAGATCCCCCTTCCAGACATGAATAATCGCATTCTTATCCAGCTGCAGCGCAGACTTGCCGCCACCATCATGATTCAAATCAATGCCATAGATCTCATTCCAGCCCATGCCACGACGACCCTTTTGACGGATGATATCAGCCACGCGATTGGAGAAGACCATCTGCACCTCGGCAAAGTTCTTCAGCTTATGCTTCTTCATAAAAGCCGCGATCTCTGGCAAGATAGGCATCGCGCCGAATTCCTCCGGAGTCGCCTCAGTCACAACCGCAGGCGCATACGGATTCTCCTGCTTGGGAGTAGCCCTCCACTGCTGATTGTAGCGCACCTCATCACCGCCAAAGTGGATGACAGGCCCTGGGAAGAGCTGCACAACCTCATCCATCACATCTGAGATGAACTCATAGGTACTCTCCTTGGTCGGATCAAGAGCCACATTGGTGATAAAGTCCGTAGGCGTCTCCTTGGGAGACTTCAACGAGAGGTGAGGATAGGCCACAGCAGCAGCCCCGCTATGCCCTGGCATATTGATCTCAGGCAAGATCGTAATATTGCGATTTGCGGCATACTGGACAATATCCCTGATCTGCTCCTGCGTATAAAAGCCCCCGTGAGGCTCACCAGAATAGCGACCACTCTTCCAAGTACCAATTTCAGAGTTCTTGCGGAAAGCCCCCTTTGTAACCAGCCTCGGATACTTTTTAATCTCCACGCGCCAGCCCGCGTCATTCGTCAGCCCCCAGTGAAAGACATTCATCTTGAGCAGAGCCATCTGATCGAGCAGCTGCTTGACCGCCTCCACACCGTGGAAATAACGCGCATCATCCAGCATAAAAGCACGCCAGCCAAAGCGAGGATAATCCGTTATCTGAAAAGCCTTCTTGCCCACCGTCCATGCGACAGTAGCCTTCTTTGCCTTGGGCATGTGAAACTCCTTGGGAAGCAGCTGCATGAGAGAAGCCACCCCATAGAAGAGCCCCTTCACCGAAGGCGCCACAATGACAACCCCCTTCTTTGTAGAGGTCATCTTGTAGGCCTCATCGCCATGGGACTTGAGCTCATCATTGAGCAGAAGAGTGATACTATTCTCGCGCAGTTTTTTGTCAGAGCCCACTTCGAGCATGAGAGGCAGCCCCGTACCTTGGCGCAAGATCTGCTGGATATTTTCTGCCTGCTTCATGAGCGCCACATTAGCAGAGTCAGCCAGATAGATGACCGTATCATGATTGAGGGAGAAAGGAGCTACCTCCTTCACCTTGAGAGAGACGGGACGAGGAATGAGCTGCTCCTGCCCCAGAGCAGACTGAGTAGCGAGAGCGAGAGCGAGAGAGCTTAATGCAAAGAGTGCTGATAAACGCATAGAGAAATAATAATAGTTATAATAGACAAAGGACAATCAAAGACATCATCACCATCTCCGAGAGTCAACATAGCCTTCACTCTACCACAAAGCACATCCAGATATCAAGCACGAAATGAACACAGCAGCTTTTTGCTGGACTCTATTACTTTGGCGATAGTAATACGCCTTCACCCTCCACTAAGTACGCCTTTCTCAATCTACGAATCGCTTTTCTTTATAGCTTGAAATTCTTGTTTAGGGTGAGGTTGCGGATAGCGAAGCATCATTTGCTTAGCTCTAATCATCGGTTGTATAAAATCTTTATTAATCACAGACGCTTTACGCAGCAACAACTTAGACAAATCAGATAAACTGATCCATCTATGCGCCGAAATATCCGAAGGGTGAATAGGGATAAATTCTGCTAATTCATTTCTAGAGTATCATTGATCCATAGGTAAGTGTAAAAGAATAAGTTTCTGCCAGAAATCAAGGGGCTGATATCCATGCACTCCTAAGACATTTTGGATGATATTTAACTTCTTGCGCTCCATGAGCCTCGCATATGGAAGCATCCATTTGACAACAACAGGATCGACCAATTCCTCGACCGCTGGAGCGGCTATATACTCATCCTGCCACGATTCTCGGCTGAATGGGGGTGATCCCCATTCCTCGCCCTCCGCGCTCAGGGTGGTTTTTCTGGTTTTTTTTCGGATCATTCGCATAATCTCGCTTGATATCACGGAATCGCATTGTTATCATGACGGCGATGAAGATCGTAATGGTAGAAGACGACGAGGATATAGCAGATCTTGTAGCATTTAGCCTCGCGCGTGAGGGCTATGAGGTCAAGCTAGCTCATGATGGTAAGCAGGGATTGGATCTCATCTGTAGCGAGCTACCCGATCTCGCCATTCTCGATATCATGCTGCCTCGTATGGACGGGCTTGATATCTACCGCGCGATGCGTGCCAATAGCAGCACCGAGCATATCCCCATCCTCTACCTCACCGCTCGCGCTCAGCTGGAGGATAGGCTCGCGGGACTCCAACTAGGTGCTGATGATTACATGACAAAGCCATTCTCCCCCAAGGAGCTGCAACTGCGAGTGAAAAACATCCTCACCCGCCACGCCAAGTCCCGCATCCAAGGGCTCATCGTGCGCTGCCAAGGTCTCGTCTTGGACAAAAACATGCTAAGCGTCACCCTAGAAGGCGAGCCCATTGACCTGACTACCGCCGAGTTCAAGCTGCTCTCCTACCTCGTCGAGCGCGATGGCAAGGTGCAAGATCGCTACGAATTGCAAAAGGTACTCTTCGGCTACGCCGACACGACCCAATCTCGCGCTCTAGATACCCATATCAAGCGACTGCGCCAAAAGCTCAGCCACTATGCTAGCTGCATAGAGACGGAGCGCGGCGTGGGCTATTGCTTCAACTCAGATAAGATCTAAGCGCGAGAGAGTGAGCAAACCCCAAGAGAGAGAGAGAGAGAGCAAGCGCATTCTCTCCTAGAGATTCCAAGCTAGCAGGCTTGTGCTCAATGCTTGCGTGATGATCTCCTAGATGATGATCTCCTAGAGATTCAGCGGGGCTGTCGGTGCTATCCAACGCTCAGCGGGAGCTTGCGTAGGAATGGGTGCCGACTGTGAGGGGGCTATAGGCTTGCTATCCACGATGGGAGCCGCAGCGGGCAAACGCAGGCTCGCATGGCGGACTCGACTCACGTGATTAGTACCATGGACCGCTTGAGGGTCTGCGTCAGCGCGATTAATCTCAAGATCTTTCGTATCAAGAATCTCCTCCAGCCCGAGGGCAAAGCGAATGAGGCGTGGCAGAGCTCCAGGGATGAAGCGATCGACATCGACGGGCGACTGCCCTCCACTGTGACTGATAATGAGCTTCTTGTTGACAATGCGACGTATGAGCGCATTGTGGAAGGTCCTCCCATCGCGCGTCCCTATCGTGCCTATGTGCAGCCCTGAGCTGACCTGCTGCTTCGCAAGTCGCTTGGCATCTTTATAAGCCTTGAGTATGGCCTTTTGCTGGGCGATGATACCTGTTTGGGTGTCTTCGCGTGCCTTCTGGGCGGCATGGATCTGCTGGCTCAGCGTGGCTTGATCTTTTTTGAGCGCGGCGTAGCGCTGCTTGAGGCTCATCTGCTCATCGGCACTATAGAATTTGGATTCGAGTGACTTGAGGCGCTCCAGTAGCTGAGCTCCCTCATTACGCTCAATCACGATAGGCGCGGGGATGTGGTAGCTCGTCAAGGTCTGGTACAAGCAGAGGGCACAAGCCGCGATCGCGCCAAAGGTCAGCGTGACAAGAAAGGCATCCAGCGAGATATTCGACCAGGAGAAAGCAGTCTCTGCCGCTGGCGTAGGCACTGGCTCAGCTGGTGTAGGCGCGGGCTCTACTGGCGCAGGCTCATCGTCGAGGCTCTCGCTTGCAGTGGGCTCATGCTCGGTGGCATCCTCGGCGGGGGGAGCTTGCTGACCAAGCGAATCAGGCTCTTGATCTAGGGCTTCTGGGGCGCGATCGCTGCCCGACTTGGCGGAGAAATCGCTATCAGGCTGATTACTGGGAGAGGTGAGTTTCATAAAAAAATGAGAGGGGGTGAGAGGAAGGGAAAATACTAAAATGACATGATGAGGGCAGCATTAGCGACCTGCACCCATCTGAGAAGCCTCGCGCTGCATCGCGGTGAACTCCTTTTCAAAAGCGCTCAATCGCTGCTCAAGCTCAAGGAGGCGTATCTCGTCTTCACTGTTCTTTGTCCTCAGAGCCGTGAGCTCACGTATATCACGGGCGAGGTCCTGCTCTGCCTGTTGGATTTTTTTCAAAAGCAAGGGATCATGATCACCGCTTTGGCTAATGGTAGCCTCCATCGTGGCGACGCTCTCGCGCAGTTTGTCATTTTGCATCATCAGCAGAGAGAGTGTCTGCGGACTGGCACTTTCAGGCTTGCAACTGATGACACAGAGAAGAGTCGCCATACCAAGAGCTATACGAAGAGAACATATTTTCACATAGAGAATACTAAACAACTTCGCCCCCAAGGTCAAGTTTCATTTTACCAAGAAGGCTATAAAGAAGGATATAGACTCTCCTCACAGGCATGATTCTCTCCCCTATCTAGTCTCACACTGTGTGCTAACAATGAGATATCCTCCCTCTATAGGTCAGAATGAGGGCTTGACCTATGAAGGGGGATAGGTTAGGCTTGGAGAGTATGAAAGCGGTTTTTTTGATGCTCACCTTGTCTGTTTACACGACAGTGCCTATCCTTAGCTTGGGAGCGCATTGCCATGCAGCAGCGTCGGTGTCTCGCCCCAATGCCAAATCACAGCAGAGCTACGAGCGCCTCATCGCTCGCAATGCAGCCCTGCCAGATAGCAAGGCACTCAGCAAAAAGCTCTCGCAGGGCAAGCCTCTCCTCTGGCTCTTCCTCGGTGATAGCATCACGCATGGGGCGGCTCATACGAGGGGGTCTCGCGATTATGTCGATCACTGCGAGGAGGTCATTCGCTGGGAGCTGAAGAAACCTCAGCGTATACGCGACCTCGTCGTCAATGCAGGGATAAGCGGTGATACGATTGCTCGCTATTTCTCAGAGAAAAGCACGCGCCTCTTGCCCGATAACGCGCATATTGTGTTGATCAACTTTGGGGTGAATGATGTGCGCTCCCGCGTGAGTGAGGAGAAGTTTGCGGATGATCTACGCACACTGGTCAAGCAGGTACGCCGCGGGCGTGCCATCCCTGTGCTCCAAGTCCCCAGCCCTGTGAAGGGGATGAAGGCGCGTGACTGGCTCTTCCGCGACAAGATCTGCGAGCTGGCCGATGAGCTCAACTGCCTCTTGGTCGATCACCCGCTATATTGGCAGGAGTATAGCAAGGCAGAGGCCTACATCCCCGCATGGATGAATGACGCGCTGCATCCCAATATGTATGGACATCGTGCTATGGCTCAGGCCATCATCAAGGCTTTGCAGATTGATGCTCTGAATGGCGCAACGATGAGACTGCCTCTCAAGTGAGCCCAGCTGTGAGGGGCAAAAACGATTTTAGACTTTAATTTCTGCGATAGCTGTGTTTTAATACCGCTCATGATGATTTCTATAGAACAAGCCGTCCTCGACGGAATGAAGACGGCGATGAAGTGCAAGGATACCCACGCTCTTGCAGCACTGCGCGCCTTAAAGACAGCGATACAGAATGCCCGCATTGCCAAGGGCAGTGTATCCTCCAGCCTCGATGAGACGGAGCTCGTCGCCCTCGTGCGCAAGCTCATCAAGCAGGGTGAAGACTCGATAGCTATGTACGACAAGGCGGGACGCGCGGAGCTCGTGGAGAAGGAGCAAAAGGAGATTGCGGTACTCGCCGCCCTGCTGCCCGCCGATATGAGTGAGCAGGAGCTAGCCCGCGTGCTAGAGGAGGTGATCGTGGCACTGGGCGCGAGTAGCAAAAAGGATATGCGGCGCGTCATGAAGGAGATGCAGGCTCGCACGGCAGGTCGCGTGGCGGGTAAGATGCTCTCCCAGCTGGTCTCTGCTCGCCTGAGCTAGTCATTTGTTTTTTTTATGAAATGGTATGCCATCATCGTCGCGGCTGGCAGCTCACGGCGCGCGGGATTTGACAAGCTGCTCGCCCCGCTCGCGGGCAGACCTGTCTTGTTGCGCAGTGTCGAGGCCTTTATGCAGGCTGGGGCGCATGGCATTGTGGTCGCCTGCCCTGAGTCGCGTTGGCATGAGACAGGGCTGGCGACTCTCAGTGAGTCACAGCCCTGCATCACCCGCGTGGAGGGAGGGGCGCAGCGTCAGGACTCTGTCTTTGCGGGGCTCTCAGCGCTGCCCGATGACTGTGCCTATGTGGCGGTGCATGATGCAGCGCGCCCGCTCATCCTCGCGCAGACCATTCTTCACTGCCTTGCAGCAGCGCGTAAGACGGGGGCAGCAGCCTGTGCGCAGCCTGTCGTCGATACGCTCAAGCGCGTGGATGCTCAGGGCTGCACGCTGCCTGAGTTCGTCGATCGAGAGGGGCTCTGGGCGATGCAGACACCGCAGATTTTTGATCGTCAGCTCCTCATGAGAGCCTACGCGCGTCTCCGCGAGTCGGGGAAGCAGGCTACAGATGAGGTCTCTGTCATGGAGCATCTCGGGCATGCTACGACCTTGGTCAATGGGGGGGTGAATAGCAAGATCACGCTTCCCGATGATCTGAGCTATGCGGAGATGCTCTGGAAGCAGCTTCATTGACAGGGAGGGGAGGGAAGCTCATGCGCAGCATCTGGCTTGTCGGTCATGGCTTTTTGGGGCGAGCTTTAGCGGCTCTCCTGCGTGCGCGTGGATTGCACGTGCGTAGTATGGATGTCGCGCCATCTTCGGGCGCGGACCTCATCGCGGATGCAGCAGAGCCTGCCGCTTGGCAGCAGCTCGCGGCGGAGGGCTCGTGTCCTGACGCAATCGTGCTTGCCCAAGCGACGCGCGGTGGCGATGAGCAAGCTTATGCACGCTGCTATGGGGAGCCTCTCCGAGCGGCGCAGGAGGCTCTCTCAGGCTGGGGATGGACTCCCTACTTCATTTTTTGCTCCTCCACCTCTGTCTGCACAGGACTAGAGGGTGCTCTGATAGACGAGAGATGCATCGCGCGGCCTAGCAGGCAGCGAGCGCGATTGCTGCATGAGGTAGAGTGCTCGGTACTCGCGCAGAGCGGTCTAGTCCTACGTCTCGCTGCCTTGTACGGCACAGGGCGACTGGAGCTGCTGCGTCGCTACGAGGCGGGCCAGATGCCAGTAGCTGGTGGCATGGATCGCTGGCTCAATTACAGCCTGCGTGAGCAGGTGGTGGAGTGGATGTATCACTTGATGATAGAGAGGGTCACAGGGCTGCGCCATCTGGTGACGGATAGTTTTACAAAGTGGGAGGGGCTGGAGCTCATGCGCGAGGTGACAGGCTCGCCTCTGCCCTCGGAGAGTAGCACGCCAGCGGCATCGCGGCGCGGGGCGAGTAGCTTGCGCATCACGAGTTGTCACGCGGCCTTTGCCCCAGATGGGGTGAGCAGGATGCGAGCTTGGCTAGTAGAGCAAAGAGCAGAGACATGAAGAGCGCCTACGAGCATTACAAGACGCTGGAGCTGCCCTATGGGGCGGATGAGCAGGAGATCCGAGGTGCTTTTCGCCGCTTGGTCAAGATCCATCATCCCGACAGACAGGGGGGTGGAGGTGATGGGGGGCAGCACTTTCGCGAGATTGTTGCCTCTTATGAATTTCTCAAGACCTATATTCCTGAGCATCCTAGAGCTGGGGCTGCACAGGGCGCGGCGCAGCAGCCCATCTGGGGGGATATTCACGGTGAGGGGCTGCGCCAGATGCGGGCGCGCAAGATTCGTATCTACCCGCGCCGAGAGCCGCGTGATCGCACGCGACGTGGAGCAGATGGGGGGAGACCTAGCCTGCGTCCGCGCTTCTTTCTCGTACGCCCCAGCTCTCAGGAGCATTTTTATATTTACCTCTTTTATGTGCTCTCCATTGGCTTTATACTCTTGCTGACGATGTGGCAGCTGCTAGGCGAGCTTCTCAGCAGCAAGCCTGAGCCAGCAGCTCCGCCGCCGAGCTACTCCAAGGAGCAAAAAGAGCAGATGCTGCGAGCCTACATGGAGGGAGTGCAGCGCGATAGGGCGCGTGGTCACTAGGGGCGCACGCGGCTCTCCGTCAGAATCGTGGCTCTATTATCGCGGACTCATGGAGTATATGAAGACTGAGCTATGTCCTACTTATTACTTTGCTAATAGTTAATGTAACAAATTGAAGATTAACGCAAAGGAACACATCTCAATATCAAAGCTTCTTTTTGTTGGGTGAAAAATCTTATTTTTCATTCAACAAAAGGAAGTACATGCTCTTAACTTGATTAGATAGAAACTGTCAAGGAGCAATTCGTATAAGTCCCCGAAGGGGCAGTCGCGTAGCGACTGTTCCTCAGTATTATGCTTCGTCTCAAATTGGCATGCAATTTGTGCCGAATTGCGACTTGATGGGCTCTATCTAATCAAGTACGCAGGCCGTGTTTCCTTCATTAACTCCTGCCAAAGTAATATTATTCTTGACTTAGCAAGATCTCAGGGCTAGCATTGGCGAATGATCAATAGCAAGAATGAGAGACGCTGGTTTGCGCGCTTCGGCTGGGGGCTTTTGCTGCTCACCTGCATCGCGGTGGCGATGCACTGGTACGAGGCGGCAGCGGGCTACTGCTCGGTGAGTATCACAAGCTTTTCGTGGTTCTTTGGGATAGCCGCTTTCTTGGTCTTTCTCCTCTCGCAGTTGGACCTGCTGCGTGCGGGCTTGGGAGCAGGCATTGCGGCGACGCAGTATTTCATCAGCTGGGGGATATTTTTTGTGATTCTCGCCTGCTTGACCATGATCATTCCCGATGATCCGCTCGGAGGGGGATTTTGGCTGGCTATGCTGATCTCTTATTCTTTGAGTTTTACCATGGCGCGTATTGCCTTATGGGGGCGGGCTGAATTACAAGAAAAGCCGCTCAAGCCCGAGGCTCTGGCATCACTCCCGCCCCGCTGGCGCGGCTGGGTTCTCGCACTGCTCGTTCTCTGCTCCTCCATGATCATGACCTCAGCTTACCTCGCCCCGCAGGAGAGCTACGCACTTGAGCCTATCGCATCGGCCTTGCTCATCGGACTTTATCTCTGTATCACAGGTGAGAGAGAGCACTTTCCGAAAACATCCTTGGTGCTCGGCTATATGATGCTGATCGTCACGATCTTCACCTCATGCCTCTGCGTGGCGCGCATTCTCTCTCACTGCGAGGATTCCTCCTTGCTCTGGGCTCTGATCCCGCAGCTGCTGGTGCTGCTCTACGCCACTCTTGAGCGACGCGCTATCCTACGCTGCGTGAGCTCGACTTGAGCCCACGCGGGCAGCGGCGGGCTCTATCAGAGTACTTGAAAGGCGCGCTCCATGGCGGCGACCGTGTGGTCGATGTCCTGCTCGCTATGCGCGGTGGAGAGGAAGCCTGCCTCGTAGGGCGAGGGCGCGACGTAGACTCCCTGATCGAGCATCGCGTGGAAGTAGCGACGGAAGGCGTCAAAGTCGCTCTGCATAGCCGTGTCGAGGTCGTAGACCTCTTGCTCACTAAAGAAGAGCCCAAACATGGAGCCAGAGCGGTAGAATTGGTAATGCTTGCCCGTCTGGTGTAGTGCGCGGCGTACGCCGTCTTCGAGGCGCGCGCCGAGGGCTTCGAGGCGGTAGTAAGCGTCTTGGGCTTGCAGCTCGCGCAGCTGGGCGAGTCCGGCGGCGAGGGCGACGGGATTGCCACTCAGAGTACCCGCTTGGTAGACCGCCCCGAGAGGCGAGAGCGCGTCCATGACGTCGGCGCGACCGCCAAAGGCACCCACGGGGAGACCACCGCCAATGATCTTGCCCAGACAGGTGAGATCTGGAGTGATGTTGTGAACACCCTGCACACCGGAGGCAGAGATACGGAAGCCCGTCATCACCTCATCGAATATGAGCAAGGAGCCGTGGAGGGCTGTGATCTCGCGGAGAAACTCGAGGAATCCCGTGCGCGGGAGATAGAAGCCAGCATTCCCAGGGTAGGGCTCGACAATGACGGCGGCGATGCGCTCGCCAAAGACCTGAAAGCAGTCTTGAAGGGCGGGGATGCTATTGAAGGGCAGCGTGAGCGTCAGGCGTGCAAACTCATCGGGCACGCCCGCGCTATCGGGGCGTCCATGGGTGAGAGCCCCACTGCCCGCCGCGACGAGGAGGCTATCGACGTGGCCGTGGTAGCAGCCTGTGAACTTCACGATGAGATCACGCCCCGTGTAGCCACGAGCGAGGCGTATCGCGCTCATCGTCGCCTCTGTACCGCTGTTGCACATGCGCACCTTGTGGATAGAGGGTATCCACTCGCAGATGGTCTTGGCCATGTCGAGCTCGGTACGCGTGGGCGTGCCAAAGCTCAGCCCGCGCGTGGCGGCCTGCTGCACCGCCTCAATGACAGGTACTGGTGCATGCCCGAGGATGGCAGGTCCCCATGTGCCCACGTAGTCGATGTACTGCCTGCCGTCCTCGTCGTGGAGGTAGGCACCCTGCGCGTGGGTGACAAAGAAGGGCGCGCGCTCAAGGCGGCGAAAGGCGCGTACGGGGGAGTTCACCCCGCCGGGGATGTACTGGCAGGACTGCTCGAAGAGATCTTGGGAAAGGGGCATCGTGGATTTAGTATAGAAAAGCTGCACCGCGAGCACAAGTTTTTTTGATGTGCGAGACGCAGGGGAGTAGAAATATTGCTTCGGGCATCTCCAAAAAGCCTCTTCTCAAGAGATAAATCATCTCACCGTCTAACGAATCGAAACAGGCAGAATTCTCCCTTGACAAATGGGATGCTAGTTTCTATGATGACAACGTTATGAAATTAAAACACCTCTTAGCCCTCCCTTGCGCACTCTTTGCAAGCACTCTCTACGCAGAGCAAAAGCCGACAGATATCCTCCTCCATCTCGCCCAGCCTCAGTCTGCCCAAAAAGTCACCGCAGAGCAGCGTCTCGCAATCTTCCCCACACTGGCCGATATCCCCAGTGATGTATGCTCGGTTACTACAATAGCTGACTTCCGCAAGGCGGCAGAGGGGCTCATGACTCAGCCCTACCTCGCGCCCTTCATTGCGATGTCGGGCAAGAGCCCTGATGAGATTCTCAAGCAGATTCCCGATGTCACGAGCGCATCATTCGCCATCTCTCCCGCCTTGGATGATCTCCTGCTGACCTACGCCAATCTTTCTTATCTGAATAGCAACAAGATGCTCTCGGAGGCTTGGTCCAGTGTTGCGGCTGATCCTGCGGCGATCAAGGCTATTGCCAAGGCTCTCGATGCCCAGCTCAGCAAGGGCGTCAACATAGACATCCCCACGCTCTACCTCAGTGTCAGCTTTGCCAAGGATAGCACCTATGTCAAGCAGATCGAGGACATGATGATGATGTCCATCGACCAGGTCTTTAGCTCGGCCACGCCCGAAGATCTCGCCCAGACGGGCCTCAGCAAGCAGCAGATCATGGGTGGTGTCGCCGTCGGTCTGAATATGAGCTTCCTCTTTGACAACGTACTCGGTCAGATAGACTCCCTCCCCGAGGAGAGTCGCAACATTCTAGAGCCTATTATGAAGCAGCTCAAGGACAAGAAGGTCTATATCGCCTTCTCGCGTCAGGGCAATCACCTGCGCATGGCGCTCACGGGCGATATCACCAAGCCTATCTTCCCCGTCGCTGCTGCCCAGTCCATCGCGAGCTCCCCCCGACTGGATTTCAGTAATGATGAGCTGCGCATGAATCCTCTGCTCATCACCAGCACAAGCGCAGATCCGAAGACAGTGGATGCCTCACTAAGCATTTTCCAACAGTGGTTAGCCGCCTATGGCTCTGTCTTCACCGCCATGGGGGCCAAGGATGCCACGATCAAGGCGAGCATGGATGCGGGTGCCAAGGCTCTCGACGCCTATGCAAAGGACTACATCCAGCTCTCCAAGCAGATTACCTGCACCTCTCTTGATGCCGTGGTCAGTGCCGATGGCAATCTCAATATAGAAATAACTACCGAAGCTGGCTACACGCTCAAGCCTGGCAAGCTCAAGGCTCTACCTCTCGTGGACAATAAGGATACTCTCCTCTATGGTGAGGTCGCAGGGGGCACGACTATAGATTGGGGCATGGGGGTGGATAGCTGCATTGACAATGGCTTTGCCTTTGCTGAGGCTATCACTCTGTCGCTCAATCCCGATATGCGCAAGGAAATCATGCCAACGCTCCAGGTCGCCAAGGCCTTTGCCCCCGATGCCAAGCAGCTGCTGGGCAATCTCTGCTCCTCTGTCTCGGGCATGTCAGCCCCTCTCGGCATGGTGGTTGATGTCAAGGGGCAGGCTCCCAACTTCCTCAACGGCGATGCGCAGTTGATCGCGGTTCCTCGCGCGAGCTTCTACACCACAGTCACGGATCGCAGCAAGATCGCTCAGGGCTGGGAAGATGCCAAGAATACGGCAAAGACTCTGATGACCAAGATCGGTCAAGATCCCGCCATGGTCGATCTCATCGCCACGACGGAGACGCAGAAGGAAGGCATGACGCTGCATACACCCTCCATGCCCGTCTTTACCGCTGACGCGGTGCCCAATATCGTCATCAGCGATCAGCTCTGGACGCTGGGCAATAGCCCCGCCTACAACATGGAGACGCAGAAGGCTCTCACGGGCTCCGTCCCCTTCACAGGCTCGGTCTTTGCCCTCAAGATCGCTCCTCTCATGGCTCTTGCCAATGAGATGGGCAAGGCGGCAAAGCCTGAGACGGGAGACGCTGAAGATATGCGCAACTTCGCCCAAGCGATGGCTCTGGTCAATATGGCTCTCAAGGCTGTCTATGCGACGAGCACGGTAGAGAATGGCAAGCATGTCTGCCGCATCCGCTTCCAGATGCAGGGCGGAAATTAAGCTCCTATTCGATTCATAATCAGGGCAAGGCTGCGCCCTCTTACGAGCAGCCTTTGCCCTCTTCACAGACCTCTCTCCCCTTCGCCTTCATCTCAAAGGTGAGGGGGAGTTTATTTAGAGAACGACCACCCCCTCTATACCCTACTCACATGAGAATGCTACACCACTGCTTCTTTCTCGGCTGCGGGCTAGCCCTGCTCGCCTCCCCACTTGCAGCGACCTCCCCCTCGACAAGCGAAAGGCTGCTCAAGCTCTCGCGCGATCGCGCGACCAACCAATCAGATGTAGAAAAGAGAAGTACCCATTTCCCCGCACTCGCCGTCATCCCTCATAGCGTAGACATACTGCTCGCCACAGCTGATCTCGACAACATCCTCTCTGACTGGTACCGCCACTACGCGCGGGCAAGCATGCCCTACGCGCGCCCCCTCCCCTATATCAATGGCTATGCGCTAGCGGCATCGAGCCAAGCGGTGTCACAGTGGCTGGATATTTTTGAGCTGGGCTCAAAGGGAAACCTTGATCCTATCTTTCTCAATCTCTGGAAGGTGCATGCGAAAGATGATTTTTCTCAGGCCATAGACAACTACCGCAGGTATAGACAGGATCAGCACCTTAGAACGATTCAACGCCTCAGCGAGCCTCTCTATCTGGGCATGAGCCTGAGTGAGCAAGGACCTTCTGCGCAGTCAGCCAGAGAGCAGATCGTCTCCATCATTAGCTTGATTCTACAGCAGCAGTCCATCATCTATAGCACGCAGCGCAGCGAGGGAGAGAGCATCATCACGATTGACTGGCAAAGAACCATCAGACAGCATCTCGCAAGCTCGCGTGACTTGCCCTCACTCTTCAAGCTCTGCCCTCAGATGGAGGCTCTCCATATCGTGATCTCTGAGCATCAGCGAGCGCTGCGTCTTGTCGTCACACCACGCTTGGATAAGATCCTGCCGCTATCGGAGCAGCAGTCAGTGCTGCGCTCATCCAAGCTTGATTTTAGCAATGGACGCTTGGAAGGCACACCATACGCGCTGAGCTGGTATTCAATGGATATACTCCAGCTCAACGCCCCCTCACTGAGGCTGAGGAGATTCTCCGAGAATATAGAGCAGCTCCTCAATCAACTCGCCAATCACAGCGCGGACGAGCAGACAAAGGGACGCCTCCTCCAGTCCAGCATCGCGCTGCGTGTCAATACACAAGCTATACTCAAGCTCATACCCGATTTTACTAAAAATGGCTCCATAGTCATCTGGTCAGATCAAGGGCTGCACATTGAATACGCGACAGGCCTAGAGCCCCTCTACCAAGAGGGTGAGCTCAGCCACCTCCACCTAGCTGATGATCCCGATACGGTACTCTATGGGGAGGGCACGAGGCTGCCCGACTACTCTACGGGGACGGGTCCTGTGAAATTCACCCTCAATTGTTTTCACATCCTTGAAGGAGTCATGGCAACACTAGAGCCCAGAAAGACCCCCGAATTTCAACATCTCTGGACTGAGATGCAGACAAAGTACTTCCCCTCCATCCTCCAAGCAGCCTCGGGGCTGCGCGACATCAGCCGTGGTGTGAGCTCCATGGGGGGGCTGCATCTCACCCACTCCAGCGACTCCCCCGGGCTCTATGATTGGATGCTCTTTGCGCATGTCGATGACTTTGCCTCGATGTCCTCGGGCTGGTCACAGCTGCTCAATAGCATGCAAAAGTTTATTGAGCTACTCGAAGAAAAGCCCCTCCGCGAGCCTATCTTCACCAGCGCGGTAGCCCCCAACAACGCCATCCGATACGTCCTCAAGCCCCCCCCTCAGCTGAATCGCAAGCAGCTGCATATCCATGCCAGCAACCAGCGCGTCATCGCAGGCACAAGGGCTCTAGATGAGCTGGAGCAATACCCCTCTCAGCCTGTCAGCTTCACAGGCGCGCTCTACGCGCTAGATTTTGCACTCCTCGACAAGCTGCTGGAGGATGCGGACTGGAGATTGCCCGTAGAGATCTCCAAGTACTTTGGCAAGCTCTACGCCGCGCTCACGCAGCGCGACGGGCAAATCTATCTGCATGTAAGCATTAGCACCGACTAGTCGAGAGCCTCAGCCCCCCGAAGACACGCTTTGATGCACCTCAGCCAGCGTGCCTTCGGGGTAGAAGAGCGAGGGCGCATCCCCCTCATGCTTGTGCATGATCTCAGTGACATCAAAGAAGTAGATATAATCACGCCCGAGCTCGCGATGCACGGCATGCACTTGCAGGAGGTAGTGTTTTGAGCCTGAGTTATCAATATGATAAAAGGCGTAATTTGCCATACCGCAGTTGACCACATTGTGTAGGTAGTTGAGCAGGACGCGGCGCATGCTGGCAATCTCGGTGTACTTGACCTTGAGAGGCGTCTCAGCACTCAAGCCATCGCCTGCGCCGATGATGTCGGGGAATTTTTCTTTGAAGTCAAAGAGCTGCTTGGCATGCTCACGGCGTCGCCATTTGAGCTCGGCGTGGGCATGCGTGCGCTTGCGCGTCCAGACGGCAAAATGATATCCGAGTCGCGCATGCCACTTCTTCACCGCAGAGCGCAGCTTGGGTGTCCAGAGACCGCGCTTTTGGAGGCTGCGTATAGCCTCATGATGAGAGGGGCACTTGCCTGAGTCCTCCCAAAAAAAGGCAAGCTCCATAAAGCCCTGACGGCGTAGGCACTCCCAGAGCACACTGCGCTCACTGAGACTCTCCTCTATCCTCGCCGCTAGCGCGTCAGCATCGGCCTTGGTCCCAACGCTACAAAATTGTTCGAGAAGCAGCCTCGCCTCAAGGCTTGCCTCCTCAATGAGCTGAGGAGAGCGATAACGCTGGGCGCTGACTAGCTCCTTGCCAACACCAGAGACCCTAGCAGAAAGAGCCAGCGATCCCACAAGCAGCACACAGGTGGAATAGCAAAAAAAGCTGATCATTGTGGATGTAATTGACATAATTAATCTAAATCAACTTTATTACCATTTAAACTGTATTACAAGAAAAAAGTCCATGCAAATAACATTTTTTTTCGACATAAAACGGGAGAAAATCAAGAACGCGCCTCCTATTTTCAAGCTTGCAACCCAAGGCTAGATTTGACATGATGCGACAATGACCTCACTCATCATCCCCGTCATCGCGCTCCTCGCGCCCCTCGCCCCCTGCGGACAAGCCCCTGCAGCCCCTGCAGCAGTCCAGAAAATGGATGCGAGCCGACCGATCTCAGTAGCTGAGCATAATTACATTATAGAAAATCTCGCGCGCTCGGTAGAATCCGTTCGCCACATGACGCAATCCTACTCCAGTAAGGGGAGACCCCCTCAAGCCCTCGAGGACAAGGAATATATCCAGGTAATTGAGCGCGAAATAGCCCGCAATGATGTCCCTCTCGATGGCCTCAGCGAGGAGCAGCGAGCCTTCCTAACCACTGAGCGCAAGATCTTCAACGAGACACTCGATTTCGTACGCAAGTCTGAGCCAGCGAACCACAAAGGAATGTTTTTGGAGATGCTAGAAAAGCTCCATGCACATCGCAAAAGCGCCACCCCCGAGGTCAAGCGTCTCTTTGGAGATGAACCATTCTTCACCAATCTGGCAAACGCGGTCGAAATAGACCCCCGAATGAGAAGCATCGCCACGGTCCTCCACGCGGAAACAGGCGATGCCGAGCAGAGGCTGAAGAAGGCACTCGAAGACCTCACGCAGCTCGCGGCACACATCAGATCCTTCAAGAAATAAGCCCTTGTTCACAGGAAATAGGGCACGGCGTGTATTCTCACGCCGTGCTTTTTTTGGGTACACCTTGATGATTTTGTTATAAAAGTCTATACAAAATTGTCATGATGAAAATAGTACTTGAAATACGAGGATGCGAACGCTAGTATCAATGCCGACAAATGAATACGCACGAACTCAACGAAGAAATAGCAAGACGCTCGCTCTGGGTGCAATCCCTCAAGGCAGAAATGGCAAAAGTCGTCATTGGGCAACATGGACTAATCAACAGGCTCGTTCTCAGCCTCCTCTGCAAGGGACACGTGCTGCTCGAAGGCGTACCTGGTCTCGCAAAGACCCTCTCGGTCAAGGCCTTGGCAGGCTGCCTCGAAGCGCAGTTCTCACGCATCCAGTTCACCCCCGACTTGCTCCCCGCCGACCTACTCGGCTCGATGATTTATAACCCCGAGGAGAGGCAATTCATCGCAAAGCGCGGCCCTATCTTTGCCAATCTCATCCTCGCCGATGAAATCAACCGCGCCCCCGCCAAGGTGCAAAGCGCGCTGCTCGAGGCGATGCAGGAGCGTCAAGTCACCCTCGGTGAGGCGAGCTACGCGCTGCCCTCGCCCTTCCTCGTGCTCGCGACGCAGAATCCCATCGAGCAGGAGGGCACCTACCAGCTGCCCGAGGCACAGCTCGATCGCTTTCTCTTCAAGGTCATCGTCGATTATCCCAGCTTTGACGAGGAGCGCCGCGTGCTCTCGCTGATGAGCAGCACCTCGCGCCCCCCGCAGACGCAGAGTGTGGTGCGCGTCGAGGAGATAGACGCAGCGCGCGAGCTGGTCAATGCCATCTACATCGACCCCGCTGTCGAGGAGTACATCGTCTCGCTTGTGCGTGCGACGCGTGCGCCTGAGAGAGTGGACCGCCGCCTTGAGGGCATGGTGCGTGCGGGGGCGTCTCCACGCGCCACCATTAATATAGCTCTAGCCTCGCGTGCTCAGGCCTTTACCCAGCAGCGCGGCTATGTCACCCCGCAGGACATCAAGGACCTCGCGCATGACATCCTGCGTCACCGTATCTTGCTCTCCTATGAGGCCGAGGCCTCGGGGATGACGAGTGAGAAGGTCATAGATATGATCCTTGCCAAGGTCACGGTACCCTGATACCTCCCGCACGAGCACATTTACTCAGGACAGAAAGTCACATCGCCATGGACGATAAGAGTCAAGAGATCATGAAGAAGGTGCGCCGCATCGAGATGCTGGCGCGTAAGCGTGCGACTGCTGCCTTTGCGGGGCAGTATCGCTCGAGCTTTCGCGGTCAGGGGCTTGATTTTGACGATTTTCGTGAATACAGTGTGGGCGATGAGCCGCGCTTCATCGACTGGAAGGTGACGGCTCGCACGGGCACGCCCTATGTGCGCAAGTTCTACGAAGAGCGCGAGCAGGTACTCTTGCTCGCGGTGGACACGAGCGCGTCGATGAACTACGCCAGCGGTCGCGTCGAGTATACCAAGCTCGAATACGCCGCCAGCATCGCCGCCGTGCTCGCCTACAGCGCCGCGCTCAATGGGGACAAGGTGGGCTTGCTGCTCTATGGACAGACCACGCGATTCTACCTCCCTCCCGCTCAGGGGATGAAGCAGACACAGCGCATCGTGCGCGAGATCCTCACCACCCCCGCACAGGGGCAGGATGATAGCATGGATGCCATCGCCACGGAGATCCTGCGCACGCAGCGCAAGAGTGCCATGGTATTCCTCATCAGTGATTTTCTGGGAGAGCCGGACAAGAAGGCAGTCGGTCGCCTGGACTTCCGCCACGAGCTCATCCCCGTGCGCGTCGCCGACCCCTGCGAGCTGGAGCTACCCGCGAGTGGTTTGATTAGCTTTCGCGACCCCGAGTCAGGCGAGCAGTGGATGGCTGATCTCAATGATGAGAAGCTACGCCATAGCTACAGCCAAGCCGTGGCTCAGCAGCGCGAGGCTTGGGAGATCTGCTTGACGCAGCTGGGGATTGACTTCATTGACCTACAAAGCAATCAGGACTTTGTCGTGCCCTTCAAGCGACTCTTCCAGCGTCGCAGCCGCCACTTTGCACGTTGATTTTCTAGACCTCCCTCATCATCTTTCTTATGATGTTCTCCCTCATTCCCCTCGCTCAGGCTATGCCCGCGACTCCTCCCAGCCAGCTGCTCGATGAGCTGCCCGAGCTAGAGCCCGCGATCTCGCCGCTGCCCTTCATGGAAATCACCCCTTGGTGGCTCTACCCCTCGCTCGTCGCGGGAGGCTTGCTACTCGCGGGGCTGGCCTATTATCTCTACCGCCGCTCACGCAGGAAGGTGGAGGTCGTGCCAGAGACTGCCCAGCAGCGCGCGCATGCCCAGCTAGCCGAGCTCGCGCAGCGCATCCCTGAGCTCAACCTCGCCGCGCTGAGCATCGAGCTCTCGCTCATCCTGCGTGGCTTTATCACAGGGGAGACGAGTGATCCTGCGCTCTACGAGACGCACCAGGAGTTCAACCAACGCCTCGATGCCCTCGACCACATCCCGCGTAGCTGTCAAGAGGAGACACACTCCCTGCTCGAAAAGCTCGCGCAGATGAAGTACGCAGGCCCCCAGCGCAGCTATGGCGATGAGAGCCGCCTATTCATGGAGCGCACCAAGATGCTCATCGACAAGATCGCCCTCCAGCGTGCAAAGGATGCAGAGGAGCAGAGCCGCAAGCGTAGCGTGCGATGAGTCACACCTATTACCCCACCTTACACATAGCTTTATATGACGATGTTGACATCATTTAGCCTTCTTGCGCAGCTAGCGAGCTCACCCGTATCCGAGGGCACGCAGCGTGAGTTCATCTTTGCCTCCCCGCAGTGGCTCTGGGGGCTGCTCATCCTCCTTCCCCTACTGCTGCTGCGCCGCCGTCAGGGGAGTCACGCCGCGCTCTCGCATCCCGCGATGCGCCTGCTGCGCGCCTCACTCCAGCCACCGAGCAAGGCGTGGAGCCGCCTAGGGCCCTTGCTGCTCACCCTTGGGCTCGCGAGCCTCATCGTCGCGCTGGCTGAGCCCAAGTTTCGCAGCGAGCTCACGGAGGAGAAGGTCAGCGGTATTGACATCATGATAGCCTGTGACCTCTCAGGCTCGATGAATATACGCGATATGAGCTTTGTCTTCCAAGATCAGCGCGGGCGTATGCGCCAGCGCGTCGTGGACCGCCTCTCCGTGGCAAAGACGGTGATAGCGGAGTTCATCAAGGGGCGCCCCAATGATCGCATGGGCATTGTCGCCTTTGCCGGCAAGGCACGTCTGAGCTGCCCGCTCACCCTCGATCACGGGCTGCTCACCTACATCATTGACCAATTCTACCTCGGTGATGAGACGCGCGGCATCCCCGGCTATATCAAAGAACCAGGCACGGCCATAGGCTCAGCCATCGCCTCTGCGGCTAC
>CAYJJA010000010.1:0-36513 GCA_964370355.1 uncultured Akkermansia sp.
CATGTCCCTCATCCGCTCCATCCTGCTCGTAGGCACAGCCCTACTCCTCTGCTCCTGTGGTCCCTCTCTAGAGGAGCGCGTCGCGCAGGCTCGTACCCCAGAAGAGCTCTTTGAAGTCGGTGAGGATGTACTCGAGAGCGTCAATGATCAACAGACTCTCGACCAGGGCAAGCGCTATATCGTCACGCTCTACCATCACTACAAGGGGCTTGATCAGAAGTCTCAACAGCAGCTCCAAAAGCGCTTCTTGCGCGAGAATAAAGAGATCCATCGCGAGGTGGAGCGCATCCACCAGCTCAATCTCACGCTAGGCTCCTTTGAGGACGCCCACATTGATCAGCATATTCACTCTATCTTACGCCTACTCAAACAAATGAATCAGCCCATCAGGCTCAAGTAATATCCGACAATATGAACAAATACATCCTCTATACCAGTATTACGATTCCCGCCCTAGTCCTCTCCTCCTGCACCAATCCCGCAGATCAGGCTCTAGCCAAGGCAAAACGCAGCGGTGATCCCGCTGACTGCCTAACAGCCCTTGTGACCATTCTACGCGAGGCTCAAAGGGGGAAGGATCAGCAGCAAGCAATCGAGCAACTCTTTGAGCTCCAATCCATCGTACGTCAATTCTCTGCGAAGGACGCATTACGCCTCCTCGTCCTTTACAATGAGGAGAATACACGCAAAGAGATCAATGAGCTCCAGGACATTCTGCGCAAAGAGCAAATGAATCTCCCCAAGCTCATCGACATCATACGCGGTCGCTGATGCTTTTTCATAAGAGACTCCCTCGCTGAGGGAGTCTTTTGCTCTCTAGCCGAGGCGACGGCGCGAGACGAGATAAACCTTGTCACCATGGCGCACCTTGACATTAATAGGTAGAAAGGCCATGTATCCCTTGGGGACAGTGGGAGCAATCAGCGTCTCGCCCTCATCGTTGTCGTAGCGCAGCTCCTCGACCTTGAGACGCACATGCCCTGTGGTGGGACCGGTGATCTCTATGTCATCGCCAAGGCTGAGAGCGGAAGCTTCGAGGCGGATCTGCGCCACACCCGCTTTCTGATACCAGCGCATGACACGCCCGAGGTGCTGGCGCTGCTCCATCGCGAGACTGTTCGAGCAGCCACTCCAGACATCCCAATCCTCTCCGAGGTAATAGCCTCCCTGCCAAAATTGTCTATTAAAGACACGCAGTAGCTCCTCCTCCCACACAGGCACCTTCTCCGGTGCCCACTCGCCCGCAGCGCAGCATGCCACCGCCTGCTTGTAGACTCGCGTCACCGTGGAGACATAGCTCTCGGAGCGACCGCGACCTTCGAGCTTGAATACAGAAACTCCCGCCTCGACGAGCTGATCGATCACGCGTATCGTGCATATATCTTTGGGAGACATGACATATTCATTGTCAATATCCATTTCAAATCCACTTTGTAGATCCGTCACGCGGTACTTGCGGCGGCAGAGCTGGTAGCACTGCCCGCGATTCGCGCTCGCATTGTAGGCAGAAAGGCTCATGCCACACTTGCCCGAGATGCCAATACACAGCGCCCCATGGGCAAAGATCTCAATGCGCACGAGCTCGCCTAGCGGTCCACGGATATCTTGAGCGCGAATGCCCTCTATTATATGGCGCACTTGGCTGAGCTTGAGCTCACGTGCGAGCACCATCACATCGGCGTACTGCGCCATCAAGCGCACGGTGCTCATGTTGCACACATTGGCCTGCACGGAGATATGCACCGAGAGTCCTATGCTATGAGCGTAGGTGATCACTGCCATATCAGCGGCGATGACGGCATCAATACCAGCAGCCTTGGCTTCACGGAGCAGCTCCTGCATGGGCTCAATCTCATGATCATAGATGATGACATTGCAAGTCAGGTAGGCCTTGGCTCCATAGGCATGGCAGCGACGCGCGACCCCCTTGAGATCCGACACTTGAAAATTCACCGTGCTACGCGCACGCATATTGAAGAGACCTACGCCAAAATACACGCTATCAGCACCTGAGCGAAGAGCTGCGGCGAGTGACTCAAATGAGCCTGCGGGTGCCATAATTTCCATCTGTTGGGGCTGCTGCATGCAGATCAGTCTACTCCCCCAGCTCACCTAGGTCAAGTGAGAATAACGAGAGAGTACAAATGCTTTTCGCCACTTTGTGGAATGTATACAAATTTAGCTTGATTTTTGAAGCCATTTGTGTAAATTCAAACATGAAAAACAACCCCAGTGTGAGAGTATCCTCCCATCACACGCCGCTGACGATAGAATCTATTATTGTATCACATCTTCAGAACTGATCGCCTAGTTTCTACATCGTCGCCTATCCCCTCATCAACTAGCAGCATGAAAACGCATAGAAAACTACCAGCGAAGCACCAACAAGGCTTTGCCATCATCGCCACCATGGTACTCATGATACTCATCGCGCTCATTGCGATAGGTCTGATGTCCCTAGTCGCCAGCCGCAATCGCATCGCCGCGCAAAAGCTCCTCGTCGAAGAGGCTCGCCAGCAGGCACGCGTCGGTCTCGATGCCGCCATCGCCACCCTTCAAGCAGAGGTAGGGCCTGATCAGCGCGTCACCGCCAATTCGGGTATCATGAACAGCAGTGACCAAGGAGAGAGTCCCTACATCCTAGGCGTGTGGAATAGCTGGGATGGGCCTATCTATGGACGAAGTGTGAGCGGCAAGGGCACAAAGATTCAAGAAACCTACCAAAAGGGACGCCCCTCCATGTTCCGCCGCTGGCTCATCTCATCTCGCAATGAGGAGAAAACAACCCAGCTCGAGGCCTACAAAGAGCTCAGCAACAGCGAGCCTGGAGAGCGCATCTGCCTCATAGGCGAAGGCACACTAGGCAGTGCAGCCACGCCCTCACAGTACGTCTATGCTGATCTGATAAGCATGCCTTCTCGCGGTCAGAATATCACCCAATACGCATGGTGGGTAGGTGGAGAAAACCAAAAGGCAAAAATCACCATAGAGGAGGTCGAGCAGACCTCAGACCCAGTCGTCGCCCTGCGCCGCACCTGGGACACCCCCACCCCCTCCTTTGTCGGCAGCATCCTCTATGAGGAGCTCGCAGAGCCCATTAAAGACAATGCCAAACTGCTCACGCTCCAGACCCTCCCGCTGACCAACAAGTCCTCCCGCAGTGCGGGAGCTCCCTACTTCTTTGACATCACCACAAGCTCCTACACCCTGCCTACCAATATACGCATGGGCGGGCTCAAGCAAGACCTCTCACTCTTACTCAACAAAGAGGGGCTTGCGGGCACGGAGTTTGCTCGTCGCACGGCACAGGACGCGCCCATCGTTGAGCAAGGCGGGGAGGTCGCAGAGAGCAAGACGCGTGACATGCCCATTGGCAGCTGGCAGAATATCCATGCCTACCACAACACTTGGCCCAAGGGTGACTCCACGACGAATGCCTTCCACGGACGCCTTCTAGGCAACCTCAATACGGCCTACACTCGCATGAGCGGCAGTGCCCTACCGAAGGATGAGGAGGAGCATATCCTTGATACAAACTCAGCGAATGAGTCTGACTTTGACGTCAAAACCCTGCTCGACGAGGGCTCCAAGACGGCGGGCTACGCGCGTTGGCCCGTGCTACTTTCTTATATGAAGAGCTTCTTCATGTACACAGAGCCCAATGCCAATGGCACCTACAAGCTCAGTGTTGGCTACACGCCTGTCGTCCTCTGGTGGAATCCCTACAATGTGGAGATGCGCATCCCTGGCAAAAAGCTCTGGGTACACACCATCCCCTACAAGACCATGTGGCTGCAGAGCTGGTCACAGCACAGCGATGGTCTCCCCCATCGCTGGACGAATTACTGTATGATCCAGCCCTACAACCCCGACCCGAACAATCTGAGCTCGGGACCAGGAGGCACGCCTTACGACATAGCACAGAGCTTTGGCGAGGACTACGGGCAGTATTTCATCAAGGAAAAGAACGGTGAGGGCGCCGATATCGTCTTCGCACCTGGGGAGATTCTCATCTTCTCCCCAGCAAATGGTACGGCTGCAGGTAGCGATGGTAGTGGAGGTGTCACAGGTGCCTTTGAAAATCCCTTCTACAATGAGTATGACCCCAAGACCACCTCGGGTCTCAAGGCCTACTTCTACAGTCAGGAAACCGCCGAACGTCTGGCGGCTCGTGCGCGACCGCTCAACCTGCGCTTTGGGGCGCACAACGACCCCTCACGTGGTAATACGCCCATTCTTATTGACAATCGCAATCTAGGATACTTCTTTGCGGGCTCACGCGAGATGCTCACCTTCCGCGTGGGCTACATGGGACTGCACAAGGCGGATCGCTCTAGCGATGCTGTGGGCAAGTACTTGAACTCGCCCCAGCGCTATACCCTAGGCTGGTATGATCCCGACACCACAACAGAGGATCTTGATATCATGAATATGGACTACTGGACCACCTCGATGAATGATGTGGATCAGCCCTACTACGTCGCTGCCGTGGGTATCGTGCCCAAATCAGCTAATAACAGCCTACACACACGCTTCTCTAGGGGGGACTACCGTACCAAGTCATGGCAGTACTCCAGCCCCGCCTTCTTTGGCTCTCGTCTCGCTGAGCCCGATGAGCAGATGCGCACCTACCACCCCTACCAGCTTGTCAACATCGAGGTTGGCGGTGGTCTGACGACCGCCCCCCTTGATAGCATCAATGGGCGCGGCTTCTACGGGGTCTCCAGCGATGGGGAGCAGGTGTCACTCATCTCCTCGCAGGAGGTTCCCATGCATCCTCCTTTCTCACTGGCGGGATACAACGGCATGCGCCTCTTGCCCGGTTGGTTCAAGGGCACGCAGCGCACCATCTTTGATGGTGGTAGCTCCAATCTCATACGCCAGCAGTACCAGTCGGGTGTCCCTGCTGTGGGTATTGGCAACTCCTTTGCAGATCCCGCGCTGCCTGCTGATGATACACACGTCGTCTTTAATAATAACTACCCTCTCATCTATGGACAGGAGCAGATCTTTGACGATTACTACGATCATGGGCTACTCATCAACGATGCGCTCTGGGATCGCTTCTTCACCTCCTCGGTGTCGGATATGCCCACAGCATCGGGCATGATAGAGGCGCGCAGCACACTCACAGAGTTCCTCAATGATGAGAGTCCTCTGCCTGTCTCACGTCACGTCAAGGCGGACAATCCCTACAGCAATGAGGCTATCATAGAGCGTGTCATGGCAGAGGATGGCTGGAAGTACATCGCCCAATTCCTCATGGTTGACGGTGGCTTCAACGTGAACTCCACCTCGGTGGAGGCATGGGCCGCTACGCTACGCGGTCTCGCCAAGCGTCAGCTTGTCACCAATGTCAACGGCAAGCTCTCCTTTGTCGAGCAAGACAAGGATGAAACAGACGTACTCTTCTCACGCTTCATGGTCTCCACCACCGACAAGAGTATAGACTCGCTGGGTGGCTACAGCATGATGCGTGGCTCGACCGATCTACGCTCTGGCAGCGGATTGCTCTCAGCATGGGGTGAAGTGCGCAAGCTCGACAATTCTGCTATCCAAGAGCTCGCCGAGCGCATCGTGGAGCAGGTACGTGCGCGTGGTCCCTTCCTCAATATGTCCGACTTCATCAACCGACGCTTGGATGCGAGCAATACCGAGCACGCCCTCTCAGGGGCACTCCAAGCGGCTATTGATAAGACCTCCATCAATGAGAACTTCAACGAAGTCATCATTGACCGAAACGTTGAAGGCAAGCTCTACAAATTCCCCGAGGCGGCGCTGGGCTCCATCCACACCGCAGCCCCAGGCTATCTCATCCAGAGTGATGTGCTCATGTCGCTGAGCAACATTCTGACCCTACGCGACGATACCTTTGTCGTGCGCTCCTATGGCTGCGTGCGCAATGCGAATGACGCCATCTTGGCCCAAGCATGGTGTGAGGCTATCGTACAGCGTAGCATCGAGTATGTTGATCCCACAAACAATCCCTACGAAAGCGAGCGCAACCCCGACGGTAGTAAGGCTAGTGGCGATTTCTCTGATACGAATAAGGTCCTAGGCCGCAAGCTCAAGGTCGTCTCCTTCCGCTGGCTTGATCACTGGGATATCTAAAAATAAGGCTTATGGTCAAGAATTTTAAGTCAAAATTCAAGGAGCGCGAAGCTCGCGCCAACAAGCACAGCCTCTGCTGCGAGAGCGAGGCTGCTCTCAGCGAGGTCATCATCAAGCCCCGCCCCGAGGGTCTACTCGTCGATCTCCTCCAGCAGCAGCCCCAAGGGCTCTACCTCATCCTCGACTGCATCCAAGATCCACACAATCTCGGGGCTATCCTTCGTACAGCCGATGGGGCAGGAGTCACTGCGGTGATCGCGCCCAAGGACAAGTCAGCTACCATCACCGAGACCGTCATGCGTGTCTCGGTGGGGGCAGCACTCCACGTCCCCTTCATCCATGTGACCAACCTCGCTCGCACGATGAAAGACATGCAAAAGGCGGGTATATGGATAGCAGGTACGTCAGACAAGGCTGATCGCTGTCTCTATGATATGGACTTTCGAGGCGGCATTGCCATCGTCATGGGAGCAGAAGGTAGCGGGATGCGCCGTCTGACTGAGGAGAATTGTGATTTCCTCATCAACATCCCCATGCAAGGACAAGTCCCCTGCCTCAATGTCTCTGTCGCGGCGGGAGTTTGCCTCTACGAGGCACTACGCCAACGACTCGCCATCATCCCTCCTCCCACATAGATCCCCCATGAGCGCGGATGACACTATCCATGAGATGAGTGAGAATCCTCTCGTACTATCGCTCACGCCAGAGCGAGGGGCGCGTGTACGCATCCTCTCTGATCTCCACTATGGCCATCCCCGCAGCCGCGCTCCCGAGCCCGAGCTGCTCGTCGAGAGGATGAGCGATGTGGATCTCCTCATCATCGCAGGCGATCTCGCTGAGACGCGCTCCACGCATGCCTGCCTTGAGCAAGGGCTGGCTCTGCGCGAGCGATTTCGCAGAGCCTGCGCGCGTGCGGGTATCCAACTCATCGAGCTGGCGGGCAATCATGATACAGATGCTGCTCACATGATGCTGCGCCTCTGGGGTGGCAGCACGCTGGTCGTGCATGGGCACATGTTTTTTGATGAGGTCGCGCCTTGGGGCTGGGAGTATCTCCATGATAGAGCCAGCAGTGACGCCTTGATTGCCTCCTATCCGACACGAGAGCATGATTTGCGGGCGAAGCTTGAGCTTGCTCGCGCCATCTCCCTGCATGTAAAACCAGTACACAAATCACGCATCCATACACGCAGCGCTCTCCTCAACAAGATGCTGCATTGCTTTTGGCCACCGCAGCGCCCCTACAACATCCTGCGCGCGTGGCTGACTGCCTCGGGACGTGCCGAGCAATTTGCAAGGCAATTTGCCCCCGAAAGCCAGCATGTCATCTTTGGGCATTTTCATCGCTGTGGCTCGTGGAGACGGGGGCAGAGACGGCTCTTTTGCACGGGGGCATGGTTTGAGCATGCGCGCGCTGCGGCTGTAGACTTCAAGGATGAAAAACTCCTCCGATACTTCAAATTTTAGCATCTCTAAAATTCCACCATCTCCTAGCTGAATACTCGCATTTAATTATCAGCGTAGTTATGCGAAGAAATTGAATTTCACGCCCCCAATTAACAAAATTTCAATATCTTACAGCTCCAAAAAAGAAGAAAACGTAAGACATTAAGCATAAGAAAAAATTAGTTGGTGACTAAAATAATTAAAAATACAACTTGCATCTGAGCGTTTTTCGTTGTATATATATTTCATCCTAACCCTCCCATTACTATGAACAAGGCAAAACTCATTCACGTAATCCAGAAAGAACTGGGTGTTGGTGCTACAAAGCAACATGCCTCGGACGCTCTACATGCAACGCTCAAAGCAATCACTAATGTCGTCTCCCAAGAGAAGGTGCAGATCGTTGGCTTTGGGACATTTGAAAAGAAAACACGCCCCGCACGCATCGGGCGCAACCCTCTCTCTGGAGAGCCCATGGACATCCCCGAGAGCGAGCATGTCGCCTTCAAGGCGTCCCCAGTCCTCAAAAAGAAAATCAAGTAATCTAGCGTCAGCACGCGAGATTGCAAGCTCAGGGGTCAAATGACCTGAGCAGACCATCTAAAAAGAGCTTCTCTTTTTGGATTTGATCTATTCTAGAGATTCTCTCTACAGCCTGATTCGCGTGGCTCTTTCTCTTTCGAGTGCAAATAGTGCATTCGAGTCGTATCAGTCACTCTACTTTACCTCCTGTGCTAGAAATACTCGCTGAGATCTTCTCGCGACTTCAGGCTGGCGTCTCTGCGGGATGCAGCATGCTCTGCTCAGATCGGCATTTTGGCTTCTCTACTTGAGAATCTTTCTCTGCCCACCAGGCTTCTTTTGCCCTCTTCTACGCTCATAACAGGAGTACTTAGTGCGGTCATCAGGCAAGAATATGCTTGATTCTGCCCTAGAGACAAGCTAAGATGGGCGCACCTCATCATGTCAGCATACGCTTCTCACACTCACGCCTACGAGCAACTCAGCCTCAGTAGCGCGGGCATCATACTCGGGCTCATCCTCATGCTCACCCATGCCTATGCGTGGTTTTCACCAGAAAGTACACGCAAACTACTGCGCGAGCTGCCACACTCCACGCTGCTCGGTCAGATCACTCTCGGGGTGGCGACTCTCTGGTTTATGCTGCTGATGCTGGATGCACCGTGGAATCCCCTCACGATTGATCTCTTTAGCTTTGAGGCGATGCGTGGCATTCTTCTCATTGCTGCTCCCGTCACTTGGTTTGTGCTCAGCTCTATGGTCAAGGAGAATCTCTTTGCGCGTGCGCTAGGATTTCTGATCTTGCTCGCCGTCTGCGTGCCACTCACGGCCGCCTTTTTGAAGGAGCCCGTCACGCGCCTGCTCATCCCCCTCTGGTGCTATCCTGTCCTCACGGTGGCGATGTTTTGGGTGGCAAAGCCCTACCTCATGCGCGACATGGTCAACTGGATCTGTGATCGCCCCACGCTCTTGCGCATTGGCGCGATAGCGGGCAGCCTCTATGGAGCAGCGATGCTGCTCTGTGCTCTTCTTTTCTGGTGATGGATCATACAGAGCAGCTCGCTCGTCGCGCCCTCGTGGAGCTCGACTACGCTGCCATAGACTTTGAGTCCGCAGGTGTCTTTGTCGGTGAGAATGACGCTCCCGTGCAGGTGGGCATCGTCACGTGCGATGGGCTCTATGAGCAGCCTGAGCATTTCACCAGCTACATTGCCTGCCATAGGCCCATCCACTGGGCGGCAGCTCAGGTGCATGGGATTACAAGGGAAGATTTGAAAGACGCACCCTCCATGTCTACACTCTGGCCTGAGTACCGAAAGCGGCTCTCGGCTCGGGTGCTTGTGGCGCATAATGATGCCACAGAGAGGCGCTTTTTGCAGTGCTTCCCAGGGCACGGCTTTGCACCTTGGCTCGATACACTCAAGCTCGTGCGACGCGCCCTTCCCGATCTCAGTGACCACAGCCTAGGTCATGTCTGCGACCAGCTCGACATCACTGGGGAAATCCGCGCCTGCGTCCCCCACAAGAGCTGGCATGATGCGCACTTTGACGCGGCCGCATGCCTGCTGCTGCTGCGCAGCCTCATGCGTGAGCTGAGCATGGAGCAATGCTGCCTTGAGGATATCAGCTTTGCCCTGCGCTGGGAGTGACCTGCTGGTGAGTGCGACTAGCTCATGCGGCGCAGCGCCACGCGTATGAGCTCATCTGTACTCGCCTCGGGGCTCTCCTTGAGATGAGCGCCAATAGCCTTGCGAGCGTCGGCTTGCTTGAATCCTAGCGCGATGAGAGCGAGCTCGGCATCGGCAGCAGCCTGTGAGGTAGCCCCCTGCTGCTGCGCCTGCCATGTCGCTGCGAGTCCGACCTTGTCCTTGAGCTCAAGGACGATGCGCTCCGCCGTCTTCTTCCCTACGCCCTTGGCACGCGAGATAGAGCTCGCATCACCTGCGGCTACGGCAGACTTGAAGCTCTCGATGGGAAGCCCGCTCAGGATGGAGATCGCGGTGGAGGGACCAATACCGCTGACGCGATCTATCAAGAGGCGAAAAATATCCCGCTCCGCATCCGTCGCAAATCCATAGAGCAGCTGCGCACTCTCACGCACATGGAAATGTGTGCGCAGGGTGATCTCTTGACCCTCTATAGGATTCAGATAGTCAAAGGTAGACAGGGGTATGATGAGCTCGTAGCCCACACCGTGTACATCTAGGGTGAGGCACTGGGGATGGGACTCGACAACTTTTCCGCGTACAAAGGCAATCATGACTCTATATTGCCCTGTATTATCGCAGAAATCAAGCCTCTAAATTAAAAACATTCTTAATTAATTAAAAAGAGTCTTGACTTCCACAGTTGATTTGAATACACTTGCCACGCATTTTTAACCCCAATCACCAAATATATTTATGGCAAACATGAAAGTTATTCTGGCGACTAAGATCGAAGGTCTGGGCTGTGAAGCCGACCTCGTCACGGTCAAGGGCGGCTACGGTCGCAATTATCTCATCCCACAGGGCCTTGCATTTGAAGCAACTCCTGCCAATAGGCGTTTTATCAACATGCTCCAGAAGAAGCGTGCCGAGCGTGAAGCCGCAGAGCTCGCAAACTTCCAAGCGATTGCCGCCCAGATCGCCAAGACATCTGTCTCGCTCACTCTTGAAGCAGGCGAGCAAGGAAAGGTCTTCGGCGCTATCACCAACCAGCAAATCCATGATGCCCTTGCGGCTCAAGGTATCGAGATCAATCGTCACAGCATTGAGCTTGAGAAGCCCCTTAAGAAGTCAGGACAGTATGACATTATAGCAAAGCTACACCCACAGGTCGTAGCAAGCATCAGCGTCAAGCTCACCGTTATTGGTGAAATCATTGAGGCTGAAAAGTCAGAGCAAAACACGGACGCAGCTTCCGAGTCGCTCAGCGCTGAGTAATCGGCGCTTAGACTGTCTCTCCTAAGCTCCAGTGCCCGTGATGTACTGGAGCTTTAGTTTTTCACTATTGACCTTACCTAGCACATGTGCTAGCATTCAATTATCACCTCTTAACACCTACAGATGAATAACAATATATACACCCAATTAAGAGAACATCTCTTTACCCCCCTCAACGAGGAGGAGATTGTGCTCTTTGAGGCACTATGGGAAGAGTGGCGTATTTTTTTCAATTCACATACGCCACGTCATCTCAGCGAAGCTAGTCGCCATACAGCAGTGCAACACGCGCTTTGTCGCTTTGTTACAACCATTTGCGATCATAATGAGAAGGGAGATCTTGTATTCCCACCTTTTCTTTTGGCAATGGATATCACTGAGGCGTTAAAACTCTGCGCCTACGGGGAAGCACACTCACGAGTATCACCGTGCTTGGCGTTACAATCATAATCATCCCCTCTATACCAAAGAAACACAATCTACCCCAAGATGCCAGATCATCGCAAGAGACTTAATCAAAAAAGCTCAAGGATCTCTATCCTTGAGCTTTTTAGTTCATTGGGCTATAAGGCGATAAGGAGCGATAAAGTACCCCACCTTCGTTATTTCGAGCCGCCTGTTAATCTAGCAGCGAGTCTAGATACTGCTGCGCATCGAGTGGCGGCTGACGTGAGAGAATATCATCCCACTCCCAAGGGAGGAGGCGCGGAGGCTCATCGAGAAACATATCGTGCTCAAGAGCTATCTGCCACTCGTAGCGGCGTTTGATATTCATGGCTTCGGTGATGGCATGCTGTTGAGCTTTGTTGAGCAGTGAGAGGCGATGGCGGCAACTCCCCTCATAAGAATCAGCCTGCTCACTCTGTTCGCTGCAGAATACTTCCTCCAAGCCTGTCATGATGCAGAGGTCTGTGAGGCTGAGCTCAAAAATCATGTACGCGGGTAATAAGAATCGCGTCGCCTCCGGCCCGATGTAGCGTAGGCAGTCCCAGCAGGCCGCGAGTCGGCTAGGTGGGATGCTGGCCCAGTCTGTGTAGAGCTCGTGCGCATAAAGCTTATCGACCACTGCTGCTGGCTGCCAATCATCGAGTGCCATGCCTCCATAGAGCAGGACTCGCTCCTCCTTGCAGCGCACGTTTGCAAAGGCGTCGCGTATCAGCTCGATGACGCGTTGCTTCTCGGGCGACGGTGTCGGATCGATCTGAAAGCGATTGGGCTTATTCAAGAAGTTGCTCTCAAATTCCTTGAGCCAAGCGAGGTAAGAGAGATACATCGAGTTGACATCCGATGCTGCTTCTGAAGAAGCCTTTTTCTTTTTCTTTTTCACTCTGCGATGCTACCAAAAATGAAGGAGGAGAAGCAAGTGTAAAATGGTGTATGATGATTCTTAACGTGAAATGGGAGGGAGCTTTTGCGACTAGAGGATGATGTCTTTATTCCCGTAGAGGAGCTTTGCGACCGTGGAGAGATTGCCTTGGAGCAGCTCGTTGAGGAGGCTCTTGCCAAAGCCGTAGCGCTGCATGAGGCTGATGTCGGGTGGGATGATGAGGGCATGTGGGTCGACGCAGACATCGAGCAGCGAGGCGGTGCTGCTGGAGAGCCATCGCTCGACCGCCTCGCGGGCTTGTAGGGTGTAGCGGATGCGCTCGGCGGCGAGCCCCATGCTGGCGGCTATCTTGGCGTAGTCTGTGTCCATGAGCTGCGTGCCTGCGGGGCTCATGCCGACGACGCGCTGCTCTCTATCGACGAGCTCTAGGGAGGAGTTGTTGTAGACGAGGAGATGCACACGGAGCTTTTCTTGGATGAGGGTGAGCAGATCACCCGGGAGCATGGAGAGCGAGCCGTCGCCGCAGAGCACGATGACTTGGCGGTCGGGGAAGGCCATTTTTGCCCCGATGGACATGGCGAGTCCGCAGGCCATGCTGCCGTGCTTGAAGGAGCCGATGATGCGTCTCTGCCCGCGCCCATCGAGGTGGCGCGCGGCCCAGACGTTGGGCGTGCCGGTGTCCACGATGAAGATAGCGTCCTCATCGGCGTGATCGCTGACGAGCTTGGTGATGTATTCGGGGCGGATGAGGCTCTCGGGCTCTTCACCATGGGCGTAGCTGTGGAGCTTCTCCACTTTTTGCTCATGGCGCTTGAGGCATGCGTCGAGGAATTCTTCGTTGCGTATGCTCTTGATGTGGGGGAGCAGCGATTGGGCGGTGCTCTTCACCTCGGCGCAGATACCGAGATCGACGTGGCAGCGTCGCCCAATGGCGCGGGCATCGCGGTCGATTTGGACGATGGTCTTGCCTTGGGGGAGGAAGACGCTGTAGGGGAAGTCGCTGCCCCAGATGATGAGCAGGTCGCATTCTTGGATGGCTTCATAGGCATCGCCCCAGCCGAGCAGTCCTGTCATGCCAATCGTGTTGGGGCTCGTGCCTTCAATGATGTCTTTGCCGCGCAGGCTGTAGGCGATGGGGGCTTTGATGGCCGCTGAGAGGGCGGCGATGTCTTCTGCTGCACCCGCGCATCCGAGTCCGCAGAGGAAGCAGACGCGGGCATGCTGGCTGATGAGATCCGCGAGCTGCTCAATCTGGGCTAGTGGGGCGCGGAGCTGGGGCTGAGGGATAGGAGGAGCACTGCTCTTGGGCACGCTGCTGACGCTCTGCTGGGCGATGTCACCGGGCAGTACAACGATGCCTACGCCCTGATCTTGCTGGGCGTGGCGTAGGGCGGCGTGGATGATGGGCTGGGCTTGCGCAGCTTGGCTGACGAGCTCGCAGTAGCAAGAGCAGTCTTGGAAGAGCAGCGTGGGGTGTGTTTCCTGAAAATAATCACTGCCTATGAGCGCGGAGGGGATGTGCGAGGCGAGGGCAAAGACGGGGGCGGCGTTGCGCTTTGCCTCGTAGAGTCCATTGATGAGGTGCAGATTGCCCGGTCCGCAGCTGCCGCAGCAGGCGGCGAGCTCTCCTGTGAGTTGCGCCTCGGCGGCGGCGGCAAAGGCGGCGCTCTCCTCATGGCGGACGTGCACCCAGCGGATACTGGGCTCTTCTTCCATGGCGGCGACGATGGAGTTCAGGCTATCACCGACGATGCCGTAGATGTGGCGCACGCCGGCGGTGGATAGGGTGTGGACGAGTTGCTTGGCTACATTCATGCTCATCCAGATCTTATGCCATCTGTGGGCGTGTGGCTCAATCTATTTCTCTAATTGTTTGCTGCTGCCATGGCCTCGCGTAGGGCGCGTGCGACGGCGGCGGGGTCTGCGGAGGCGCAAATGGCCGAGACGAGAGCCACGCCAGCCGCGGCGGAGCTGGTGGCGTAGAGCTCTTGCACGCGCGGCACATCGAGGCCGCCTATGCCGACGACGGGGAGGGGGCTGAGGGCAGCGAGCTCGTCAAAGCCCGCGATGCCGAGGCAGGGCGCGGGCTTTTCCTTGGAGATGGTGGGGAAGATGGGCCCCATGCCGATGTAGTCGAGTAGCTCGTGGGGGGCGCGTAGGAGCTGCTCTCTGTTGTTCACCGTGAGACCGAGTATCTTGTCCTTCCCTAGTCCTGCGCGTGCCTCCTGCGGGCTGATGTCGCGCTGACCTATGTGGAGACCGTCGGCATCCACGGCGAGGGCGAGCTCGAGCTTATTATTTATGATCAGGGGGACTTGCACGCTGCGTAGGTAGTCGCGCAGTGCTGAGGCCTCCTCGAGCATGAGTGCGTCGTCAGCTCCGTAGCGGCGGTACTGGACGATGCTCACGCCACCCTCGACGGCGCGCTTGACGGTGTCAAGCAGGCCGTAGCGGCAGCGCTCTGGGCTGTCGGTGACGAGGTAGAGCGCGAGCTGGGCTCGGAGTGTGGCGCGGGATGGCATGCGGTCTAGCCAAAGAGGGGGGTGGAGTAGTAGCGATCGGCGGAGTCGGGGAGGATGAGCAGGATGTTTTTTCCCTCATTCTCGCGGCGCTGGGCGATGAGCTTTGCCGCATGGAGGGCAGCTCCCGAGGAGATGCCAGCGAGCACGCCGTCGCTCTTGGCGAGCTCGCGTGCGGTGGCAAAGGCATCGTCATTGCTCACTGGGATGATCTCATCGTAGATCTCGGTGTTGAGCGTCTGTGGGACAAAGCCTGCTCCTATGCCTTGGATGCGGTGTGCTCCCGCGCGTCCCTGCGAGAGCATGGGGGAGTCGGCGGGCTCAACGGCTACGATAGACACGCTGCTGCTGAGCTTCTTGAGCCCCTGCCCTACTCCTGTGATCGTGCCGCCTGTGCCCACGCCTATGACGACGATATCGACCTCACCATCCATGTCTTGCCAGATTTCTTGGGCGGTGCTGCGCTCGTGCATCGCAGCGTTGACGGGATTCTCAAATTGGCGGGGCATGTAGGCATGCGGGGTGCTGCCTGTGAGCTCACGCGCTCGGGCGATGGCTCCGCTCATGCCCTTGCTCCCCTCGGTGAGGACGATCTCAGCCCCGTAGGCTTTGAGGAGGTTGCGCCTCTCCTCACTCATGGTTTCGGGCATGGTGAGGATGCAGCGATATCCCTTGGAGGCGGCGATGGAGGCGAGCCCTATGCCTGTATTGCCGCTGGTGGGCTCGATGATGACGGAGTCGGGAGTGAGGAGACCGCGTGCTTCGCCGTCCTCGATGAGGGCATGAGCGAGGCGGTCTTTGACGCTGCCGCTGGGGTTGAGGTATTCGAGCTTGGCAAAGAGCTTGGCGTGCAGCTGATGCTTGCGCTGGTAGTTGACGAGCTCGAGGATGGGTGTCTTGCCGATGAGCTGGGTGATGGAGCTGTAGGTGTTTTTCATGGCTTGAGGCGCGTTAGTCTAGCTGGTTGAGGGCTTGATCAAGGTCGGCGATGATGTCATCAATGTGCTCGCAGCCTATGGAGAGGCGCACCGTCTGTGGGGTGATGCCTGAGGCGAGCAGCTGCTCATGGCTGAGCTGGGAATGCGTGGTGGAGGCGGGGTGGATGACGAGGCTCTTCACGTCGGCGACGTTGGCGAGCAGGGAGAAGAGCTGCAAGCTCTCGGTGAATTGCTGCGCGCTGTTCACATCGCCCGCCACCTCGACGGTGAAGATGGAGCCCGCACCCTGCGGGTAGTAGCGCTGGTAGATCTCATGTGTGGGCTGGTCGGGGAGGCTGGGATGATTCACACGCGTGATCTTGGGGTGTGCTGCGAGGTGGGCGATGACCTTGAGGGCATTCTCCACATGCCTCTCGACGCGCAGGGAGAGTGTCTCAAGCCCTTGGAGCAGCAAGAAGGAATTGAAGGGGCTAATCGCCGCTCCCGTGTCGCGCAGCAGGGTGATGCGTATCTTGATGATGTAGGCGAGATTGCCCGCGACCTCGGAGAGGACGGCTCCGTGGTAGCTGGGGTTGGGGCTCGTGATGCCGGGGAATTTGTCATTCTGCGTCCAGTCGAACTTGCCTGAATCGATGATAACACCCCCAAGTACCGTGCCATGTCCGCCGAGGAACTTCGTCGCGCTGTGCACGACGATGTCAGCTCCGTGCTCGATGGGGCGCAGATTGTAGGGCGTTGCAAAGGTATTGTCCACGATGAGGGGGAGTCCGTGGCGGTGGGCGATCTCGGCGACAGCGGCGATGTCGCTCGCATCACTGTTGGGGTTGCCGAGGCTTTCGATGAAGATGGCCTTGGTGTTCTCCTTGATGGCGGATTCGAGCTCGACCAAGTCGAGGCTATTCACAAAGCTGCATGAGATACCTATTTCTTTGAAGGTGTGGGCAAAGAGGTTGTAACTACCGCCATAGATGCGCTTGTCGGAGACGATGTGATCTCCCGCTGTGGCTATATTGCGCAGGGCGTATTCGATAGCGGCTGATCCTGTAGCAACGGCGAGTGCTGCGACGCCACCTTCGAGTGCTGCGATGCGCTTTTCAAAGACATCGGAGGTGGGATTCATGAGGCGCGTGTAGATATTGCCGGGCTCTGCGAGGGCGAATCGCGCGGCGGCCTGAGCGGAGTTTTCAAAGACATAGGACGTGGTCGCGTAGATGGGCACAGCGCGCGCGTCTGTGGTGGGATCTGCTTGTTCTTGACCGACGTGGAGTTGGAGCGTTTCGAATCGATAATTGTTACTCATGTTCGTGATATAGGTGTTTTATAGAGCAATAATGGAGGGTCACTGCTAGAAAAACGCAGCGCTCATCCGCCCCCATTCTATACTTACGCCTCGAAATGTCAAGCAATGTATACTTGATTAAATTCTGATACTGCTTTTTTTCAATAAGTAAGAATTTTGTCATGATCTTGTAATTCACTTGACGCAACGCGAATTGGGCTTAAAATGAATGCGAGGCGCATGTTCGTGTCAAGGACAAGACCTCTCTATTTGATCTAGAATCAGTTTTCATGCAAACATATTTAACAATGAATAATAATTTGAGCCTCCCCTGCCTCGGCTTCGGGACTTGGCAATCCGCCGAGGGCTCAATGGCGGTAGATAGTGTGCTCGAAGCACTTAGCTGCGGCTACCGCCACATCGACACGGCTGCCATCTATGGCAATGAGCGCAGTGTCGGACAAGCTCTCGCCCAGACTGACGTGGCGCGAGGCGACATATTTGTCACCACCAAAGTGTGGAACACCATGCGTGGCAAGCAAAAAACTCTCCAAGCCTTCGACGAGAGTATGGACAAGCTCCAGCTCGACTATCTCGACCTCTACCTCGTCCACTGGCCAGCGAATGCGCACAACTACCCCCAAGATTGGCAGGCGATCAATGCCTCGACTTGGGAAGGCATGGAGGAGATCCTCGCCTCGGGACGCGTGCGCTCCATTGGCGTGAGCAACTTCATGCCCGAGCATCTCAAGGCACTCATGCAGACCGCAAAGATCACCCCTGCTGTCAATCAGATCGAGTATCACCCTGGCTACATGCAGCAAGAGGCCGTCAAGGCGAGCCTCGGCTACGGCATAGCCGTGCAGGCCTGGTCTCCTCTGGGTATGGGCGGGCTGCTTGAGCATCCTCTGCTGCTCTCCCTCGCACAGAAGTACGCGAAGTCTACGGCGCAGATTTGCATACGCTGGTGCTTGCAAAATAACACCATCCCCCTCCCCAAGTCCTCGAATCCCACGCGCATTCGTGAGAACTTCGCGGTGTGGGACTTCGCCCTATCCGACGAGGACATGACGGCAATCAATGCGCTCCCCCAGCTCGCCTTCTCGGGCTTTGATCCCTACACGGCCGACTACATGTAATTTTTTTTCGCTCGCGCAAGCCCCCTCCTCTTCTCAACAAGGATGCCAATGAAGCACCAAAGACTCTCTGTACCGCAGTATGCCATGGCGCTCGCGCATGTGGCCGCTCTGCGCTCCGAGGATCCCTATAGAAAGGTGGGAGCAGCCGCGCTCGATAAGGATAACCGCGTCATCGGGACTGCCTACAATGGACTCTTCCCCGGCTTCGTCGCCCCAGAAGGCTTTTGGGCATCGCGCGATGAGCGGCAAAAATTCATGCTGCATGCAGAGATCAATCTATGCAGCCTGTTCAAACGAGGCGAGGCTCAACTCGTCGCCTGTACAACCATGCCATGCACCTCCTGCATGCAAGCTCTCTGTGCCCATGGGGTCAAGACCATCTACTACGGAGAAGCCTACAAGCAATCGGAGGCACCCAGCATCGCTGCCCTCTACGGTGTCGAGCTCATTGAGGTGAGAGATTATCCTCTCTTTGAGCACTTTCCCCTCGTTTTTTAAATTCTGCGCTGATAAAAGCGCGGCAATCTCGGTCCCAGCCCTGTCAATATCTCCCACGGGATGCTACCAGCTAGCTCTGCGACACGCGTCACAGGCTGCTGGGGGCAGATCAAATCTACTATCGTGCCAGAGACCACGTCAAGGACATCTGTCACATCAATCATGATCTGATCCATCGTCACCCGTCCGAGCATAGGGCAGAGCTGGTCTCCGACCAGAGCACAGACACCGCTGCCCGAGAGGCGGCGGCTCCAGCCATCAGCATAGCCTATGCCGACGGTTGCCACGCGCGTTTTTGTCCTCAACTGCACCGTGCGTCCATAAGAAATGCCATGCCCCATGCCCAGCTCGCGTACAAGGCAGACGCGAGCCCGCAGCCTGAGCGTCGGGCGTAGCACACCACTATAGATGGATGGAATAGGCGCAACACCATAGAGCATCAAGCCCGGACGCGCGAGATTCGCCTCGGGTATCTCGTAGGCGAGCTGCCCTGCACTAGCCGCCATATGGCAATAAGTGAGATCGAGTTGTCCGCGCAGCTCGCGAGCCCAAGCGGAGAAGAGATTGATCTGTCCTTGGGTAAAGGCCACGTCCTCATCGGCGCAGGGACAGTGTGTCATAAGGCCGTCGATTCGCAGATGCTTTAATGTACGCAAGTAATCGACCAATCCTCCCAGCCCGCCCTCCTCGGGATAGAGAAATCCCTCACGCCCCATACCACTATCGAGCGCGAGATGCACAGGCACTTGGCGTCCAAAAAGCCCGCCCAGCGCATCGAGATGCTCTGCCTCCTCTCTCGATGATATGGTTGAGTACCATGAGTGCATGGCTATTTCCTCTCGCTCAGCTGGGAAGCTAGGACCTAGAATAAAGGGGCGTGTGCGCACATGAGCGAGGTGTAGGCGGCGAGCCTCCCCCACATTGGCGACACCAAAAAAGCTAACTCCATCACGGTCAAGACGTCGCGCCACTGCCTCTAATCCATGTCCATAAGCACCGGCTTTTACAATGGGCATCAAGAGAGTATGCGGTAAGGCTTGACGGGCAATATCGAGGTTGTGAGAAATTGATTCTAAATCGACTTCGACCCATGATCTAGGAGTGTCGCGATGTGGCATATCACAATACTTAGCACACTCTATTATGGCAAAGCAAGCCCTAAGAAAGAAAGTTACGATTTACCATTTGGTGTTAAGCTGTAACAAAAAATGATGCAACTTATATCTTGACAAGGTGGAATAATTTACTACAATATCGGCATATGTCCTTGACAACATCACCCAACTCCCATTTATTAAACAAACTACTCTTCATCGTAGACGCCCTACGACGTAAAAGCGTCAAAGATAATGAGAAGTCCAACAAGCAAAAAGTGACAAAGCTCACTGTGCGCCAGAGCAGCGCTATCAGACTGCTCAAACTCCTCACCGACCGTAACCCCGAAGGTGTCTCTCTCAAGACACTCTCAGCAGGGCTACAAATGACGGTGCCAGCTACATCAATCCTTGTCGACACCATGGTCGTACGAGGTTATTTCGAACGTCGTCCCAATCCAGAAGACCGCCGCGCTGTCCATATTCGCCTTACAGAAAAGGGCAAGGGCGTCTTTTCTGAACTTTCCACCAAAATCGCCAAGGATTTTAGGAATATTCTCATGGAATTGGAAGACGAGGAAAAAAAGAATTTTGCCCAGATCGTAGAAAAACTCTACTCCGGTATCAACACGCCCTCTCCCGACAACGGCAACGACACAAAAGCAGTCTAAAGCCAAGCTCGCCCAAGCGGACGTATCAATTTAAGCTCTCTCTGAGCATCAGAGAGCACACCAATTTACATGACTAGCTCTCTCGCTCCCCTTTTGACGCAAGGGGAGCGTTTTTTTCGGAGTAAAACGATCGGACTAGCCTCTCCTTCTTATGTCCTTGACATGACACTCACAACGAGAGCTGCTATCCGTACCTTTTCTTAGATAAATAATCCACTAGCTTTGTTGAATAATAAATGAGATATTTTTCCAACAAAAAAGCATTGATAGGATGAGCTCTATTTCCTATCATTCTATGTGGTATAGACAGGTCTAGCGAGAGCTCAAGCTGCCCTTTAGAAGATAAGAGCTTGCCAAGATAGCTCATTTGCAGTATCATGCCACGCATATGGCAGACCGTACACATACTGACCCAGCTCGCATGGAGAAAATTGTGAGCTTGTGCAAACGAAGAGGTTTTATTTTTCAATCAGCAGAAATTTATGGCGGTCTTAATGGCTGCTGGGATTATGGTCCTATGGGCGCTGAGCTGAAGCGCAATTTGAAAGACTACTGGTGGCGTCGCCACGTGCAGGAGCGCCCCGACATCGTCGGCATGGATGGCTCTATCCTGACGCATAATGCCGTCCTCGTCGCCTCGGGACATGTCGGGGGCTTCTCTGACCCGCTCTGCGATTGCCTGCTGAGCAAGGAGCGTCTCCGCGCTGACCAGATCCCAGCCCAAAGTGGCACGGCTCTCTGGTGGAAGGGTGCTCGCAAGGCTGACGGCTCATGGAGCAGTGAAAAAGAATTCTCCATCCTCATCGCTGAGGCAAGCGACGAAAAGGCTCTCAAGCAGGCGCGCAAGTCCGCCCTCCAGTACTACACGCAGCTCGCGGGCAAGGGCGCACAGCCAGCGGATATAGAGCTAATGGATGAGAGTCGTGAGCAGGTCGAGGAGAGTACGCGCTACAATCCCTCCAACGGCTCGCTGGTTACAGAGCCACGTGAGTTCAACCTCATGTTCAAGACCAAGATTGGTGCGACCTCGGATGACAATGACCCCAATGCCGTGGGCTGGCTGCGCCCCGAGACCGCGCAGAATATTTTCTGCCAGTACAAGAATATCCTCGACTCCTCGCGCATGAAGCTGCCCTTTGGCATCGCTCAGGTGGGCAAGTCCTTCCGCAATGAGATCAATCCGCGCAACTTCACCTTCCGCTCTCGCGAGTTTGAGCAGATGGAGGTCGAGTACTTCTGCAAGGAGGAGGACGGGCTGCGCCTCACTGATGAGTGGCTGGAGACCTGCCTGTGCTTCTACGAAGAAATCGGTCTCCCACGCGAGAAGATCCACATCCTCGATGTCCCCGATGGTGAGCGCGCCTTCTACTCCAAGAAGACCTATGATCTGGAGTACGAGTTCCCCTTTGGCATTCAAGAGCTCCAAGGCATCGCCTACCGCACTGCCTATGACCTCACCGCGCACCAAGAGGGCTCGGGCAAGCCTATGGAGTACTTTGACGAGGTGACACGTGAGCGCTACATCCCGCATGTGGTCGAGCCCTCCGCAGGCTGTGACCGCACGGTGCTGGCTGTGATCTGCGAGGCCTATGATGAGGAGGAGCTCGGCACGGCCGAAAAGAGTGATGTGCGCACGGTGATGCGCTTTCACCCCCGCATGGCTCCCATCAAGGCCGCTATCTTCCCCCTGCTCAAAAACAAGCCTGAGCTCGTACGCATCGCCCGCGAGCTGGAGGTGCAGCTGCGCTCCTACATGACCGTCTTTTACGATGAGACAGGAGCTGTAGGACGCCGCTACCGCCGCCAAGATGAGGTGGGTACGCCCTTCTGCATCACAGTGGACTTTGACACACTAGGTGAGGAAAAACCCGAGCTCAAGGGCACTGTCACGGTGCGCCACCGCGATAGCATGCAGCAGGAGCGCATCGCCATCGACGAGCTACTCTGCTGGCTGATGACGCGCGTACGCTAATCTCCCAATGGATACTACCCTTTATCGCGCATGGGCAGAGGTGGATACCGATGCCATGCGCCACAATCTCTCTCTCGTCGCGCGCGTCCTGCCCGAGCATCAGCGCATGGCCATTGTGAAGGCCGAGGCCTATGGTCATGGGCTAGAGGGTGTCGTCAAGGCTCTTGATGATGCTGACATCGCCTACTTTGGCGTCGCGACCGTCGCCGAGGCCGCGCGTGTGCAAGACGCTGGCTGCAAGACAATACCTTTTATCTTGGGTCCCTGCTTCCCCGCGGAGCGCGAGCTCATCGTGCAGCGCGGCTGGGTGGCCGCGCTATCCAGCCTTGAGGAGATTGAGCACTTTGAATCCCTAGGCCGTCTCTACCAAAGGGAGGTGCGCCTGCATCTCAGCGTGGATACCGGCATGGGCCGCGCAGGGATGCTGCCTGGAGATCTGGGAGGGATAGGCGAGAGGCTGCGCCAGTGTGAGTATGTGAAGGTGGAGGGTGTCTACTCGCACCTCTCGGCGGCCTCGGAGGATATCTCCTTTACCCATCGCCAGATTGCGAGCTTTGAATATGCGGTCCGCGAGCTCACCGCTCAACAGGTCAATATGCCCTACCGACACCTGTGCAGCAGTGCGGCGGTCTTTAACTACAGTGCCCCGAGCAGCAACATGGTGCGCCTAGGACGTCTGCTCTACGGCTACTCGCCCATGATGTCGGAGTACAACGCTGAGCTGCGTCACACGCTCACGCTCTACAGCCGCGTGACTCTTGTACGCACGCTGCCTGAGAACCACGGAGTCTCCTATAATCATACCTATGTGACGGTCAATCCTACCAAGGTAGCCACAATAGGCATAGGCTTTGCCGATGGCTACCTGCACTACCTATCCAATACAGGTGCACGCGTCTATCTAAACAAAAGCTACTGCCCCGTGCTGGGGCGCATCACCATGGATCAGATCATGGTTGATGTATCCCATCTAGATAAGGTGCAGCCTGGGGATGTCGCCGAGATCATGGGTCCTCATGTGAGCTGGACCGAGCTCACGTCTCGGGCACAAACCATCCCCAGCAATATTATCAGCAGCATAGCAGCGCGAGTCCCGCGCCTCTATAGACCCTAGTCCCCCTTTTTTACATACTATGAGCAAGAAACGCAATACCTCTCTCGTCGCCTTTCAATGTCCCCATCAACTGCTCACAGAAATTGATGAGCTCGCCTACCTCAATATGATGGATCGCACCGAATTCCTCGTTACCGCTGTTGCCAAGTTTGTCGAATACGTCGAGAGACGTGAGCAAGCAACACAGCAGCAGCTTCTCAAAGAGTCCAGCGTCCTCTACAACGCGGATGATCTCGATGATGATGAGCAAGAGCTCGATGGTATCTTTGCCCAAGAATAGCTCAGATGGACCGTGAAGATATTTTCTTGCGTGCTCCCTACCAATCTGCCTATTACTTTGGCTGTAGTTAATGTAACAAATTGCAAGATTCGCGCAAATGGGCATATCTGAATATCAAAGCTTCTTTTTGTTGGGTGAAAAATATTATTTTTCATTCAACAAAAGGAAGTACATGCTCTTAACTTGACAGTCTCTAGCTAATCAAGTACGCAAGCCGTTGATTCTTCATTAAGCCCTGCCAAAGTAATAATCTCGAACGCTCTGATGTCGAGATGAGAGGAAGGAGTGCTCAAAGACCGTTGCGAATCCTCCTCCGTATTCGCTTAGCTGCTGAGCAGCATAGACTGCCCTACAAAGAGAGATGAGCCAGCTCGACGCGCGTGCTGGCTCAGTGTTGTCATAGCACTCGCGGGGAGTGCTTTTGTGAGTTTTTCAGTTTAGCCCTGATTCTCGGAGCCTTCGGCTTGCTCGGTGGGAGCCTGCTCTTCTGCAGCTGTCTCGGGGGTGGCTTCTGTGGCTTCGGCTTGCTCGGTGGGAGCTTGCTCTTCTGCAGCTGTCTCGGGGGCGGCTTCTGTAGCATCGGACTCCGTGATGGTCACCTCAGCGTTGCGTGTGATGAGCGAGAGTACTTTGCTGGTGACAATAGATTGGCGTATACCCGTGATGCGGTTTTCCTTCACGAGCTTGCGCATGTAGGAGCGGAGGTTCTTCTCCTCTTCCTTCGCGGCCATTTGGGCGATCTGTCCATAGACCTCATTGTCGCTTGCCACGATGCTCTCGCGCTGAGCTATGAGCTGAATGGCAAAGTAGACGCGCAGGTTGCGCTTTGTCTCTTCACGTGTTTCCTCACGCAGCTCATCGGCTTTTTGGACGAGCTCGTAGTTGCCCGCCTGCATCGCCTCATACATTTTGCGCTGGACGGCATTGTTGAGCTCGTGCTCGACGAGGGCGTCAGGCAGGGCAAAGCTGAGCTTGTCGGCTATCTGCTCTGTCACCTGATCAATCTTGGCCTCATCGTTGCTCTCGATTTTGCCCTGCTTCATATTCTCGCGGACGATTTCTTTGATCTCGTCAAGAGTTTTGCCTGGGAGGGCGGCGGCGAAGAGTTCTTCATTGACCTCGGGGACTTGCTTTTCGCGGACCTCGACAATCTTGCAGGTGAAGAGCACTTCCTTGCCCGCAATGTCACTGAGGGGGAAGTCTTCCTTCATCTCAATCATGATCTCGCGGCTGTCGCCTGCGAGCGCACCAGCGAGCCCCTCGGCGAGCCCTGGCATAAAGCGATCCTCTGCCATCTCGACCCAGTGGCCTTCGCGACCATCCATAAAGCCTACCTCCTTGCCGCAGGCTTCACTGAGCTTTTGCCCATCAATCGAGGTGGTGAAATCTATCACGCAGATGTCGCCCTTGTCCATCTCAGCGGCACGCTCGACTGGCTCGTGCTTGGCGCTGGATTCGGCGTACTTTTGGAGGGTTTGCTCGACTTCGATGTCGCTGACATCGGTGGTGGGGATGCTTACGGGGAGTCCCTTGTACTCGGGGAGTTCAAATTCGGGGATGATGGTGAGGGTCGCCTCAACGGTGAAGGTACCTTCTTCGGTGAAGTTTGACTTGACGTCGAGGAAGTCGAGGACCATGAGCTTTTCATTCTGCGTGAGCGTTTTCTTCTGCACGTCTTCGAGCAATTGACTTTCAAGTTCTTCCTCTATAGCTGAAGCATAACGCTTGGCGATGACTTTGAGGGGGGCTTTGCTAGGGCGAAAGCCAGGTACTTGCGCGTTCTTGGAATAGGATTTTGTGATATCAGCCTTGAGCTTGGCTACATCTTCACTGGGGACAACGACTTGGAGCGTTGCCTGACAATCATTGGTCTTGTCGATTTGGATGTTCATATATGTGTGTCTTTGCTAAAAAGCTTCAGCGCGTCATTAGCCACTTGTCATGTTGCTGCAAAAAGCAGTGCTCGACAAGATGGCGCGTGTGCGTCGCCGAGGATACTAGATTTTATTTTCAATTGCAAGGCTAGATTCGATATTAGACGCGTGCAAGACTTGAATTTGTTCTATTTCCGTCAATAATACACCTCAATCATCACAGCTAATGTGTATCAAATCATCAAATATTTCTTTCTCTTATTTCTTTGTGAATTTCTCTTGACTCACATCACATACTTGCTATAGTGCTTTTGCGATTAATTCGCAAATTCCACATGAAGAAATATAGAACCAAGCAACGCGATAAACTCATTGAGTATTTTGAGCGCGATGTGCATCGCAGCGTCTCTGCGCAAGACATCTATAGAGAGCTCAATGAGGAGGAACAAGGCGAGCTCATCAGCCTGAGTGCCATCTACCGCAATCTCGCTGAGATGGAAAAAGAACAGCTGCTCTGCAAGGTGTCCAAAAACGGCGAAACGCGCGCTCTCTACCAGTATGTACACCCAACAGGGTGCTGCGGAGTCATCCATCTGAAATGCGAAGAGTGTGAGGAGACGCTGCATCTCGACAAAAGCGTCTCGCAGATGATCTTTTCTATGGCGCAAAATCAATTCCAATTCTTCCTCAATGGCTCTTCTGCCTACCTCTACGGCAAATGCTCTCTCTGCACTCAAAAAGCAGCCCAGTCAACCTAAAAATTTAGCAATCATGATTATCAAAAAACTACTCCTCGCCACCCTCCTATGCGCTACGGCATGGATCACAGCATGCTCACCAGACTCTGGCAAGCAAGATGACTCGTCAGGCAAGAAGAGCATCGTAGCCGCCTCCTTTGCAGAATACGACTGGGTGCGCAACATCCTTGGTGAGAAGAGCGATCAGTTCAATCTCACGATGCTCATCGGAGAGGGTGCTGACCTCCATAGCTACAACCCCAGCGTGGCGGATATTGCGACAATTGCCCGCGCGGATTTGCTCATTCACAATGGTGGGATTTCTGACTCATGGGTGGACAAGGTGCAAAAGCAGGCGATCAACAAGGACTTGAAAACGATCAGCCTCATGCAAATCCTCGGCCTCAAGCGCGTGGCTCATGCGCCTCATGCGCATGGTCCCCAATGCGGACCTTCCTGCTCGCATAGCGTCGCCATCCCTCACGGTCAGCCAGGTCATCAATGTAGCTCCGATCCCGAGCACGACGAGCATGTCTGGCTCTCACTGCGCCATGCGATGGTCGTATGTGAGAGGCTCGAGGAGGAGATCTCGCGCCTCGATCCTGCGAATGCGGCAATCTACGAGAAAAATAAGCAGCTCTACATCGAGTCGCTCAAGCAGCTCGATGAGCGCTACGCGGCTCTCTTCAAGGAGCAAAAGCGCGACACCGTTCTCATTGCCGATCGCTTCCCCTTCCGTTATCTCTTGAGGGATTATCACATCAAGTATGAGGCTGCCTTTGAGGGCTGCTCTGCCGATGTCAACGCGAGCTTTGAGACGATCGCCCACCTCGGTGAGCGCACGAGAGCTCTCGATATCAAGAGCATTCTTATCTTAGAAGGAGGCTTGCGCGATCTCGCCCGCTCAGTCATCAAGCAGAGTGGCAAGGAGGATGTCGAGATTAGGACACTCAGCCCTCTTGATGCTATTGAGACTCGATCCGCAAGCTATATCTCCCTCATGGAGGGCAATCTCAAGACCCTCCTTCACGCGCTCTCACACTAGACACATCATGGAAATCGTCTGTCAACATCTCGCCCTAGGCTATAGCAGTGACCATGTCCTGCATCGCAATATCAACTTTAAAATACCCAGCGGCTCTTATTGCGCCATTGTCGGTGACAATGGGGTGGGTAAGAGCACGCTGGTCAAGACGATACTCGGGCTCATTCCGCCGCTGAGTGGGGGGATCCATCTGGGTGAAGGGATGAAGAATTCTGACATTGGCTACCTACCCCAGCAGTCGCAGATCCAAAAGGACTTCCCCGCCTCGGTGCGCGAGATAGTCCTCTCGGGGCTACTCAATCAAAAAGGCTGGCGACCCTTTTTCAACCGCTCCGAAAAACAACGCGCTCGCGACATGCTCGCCAAGCTCTCCATCTCCCATCTGAAAAAAAGCTGCTACAGCGAGCTCTCAGGCGGCCAGCAGCAGCGCGTCTTGCTCGCACGCGCCCTCTGCGCAACAGGCAAGGCCATCCTCCTCGACGAGCCCACGGCAGGGCTGGATGTCGCGACGGCGCGTGATTTTTATCAATTGCTGCGCAAGCTCAGCCGCGAGGGTATCACCATCATCATGATCACGCATCATCTCGACAAGGTGCTCGAGGATGTGGACTACGTGATCTGTCTGAACAACTGCGGCGTCCACTGCATGACCAAGGATGCCTACAACGCGCCTGCCACCGCATGATGGACACCCTCACGACCTACTTGAGCTTCCCCTTTGTGCAATACGCACTCATCGTGGGTGTGCTCATCTCTCTCTGCTCCTCGCTGCTCGGAGCCACGCTCGTGCTCAAGCGTCTCTCCTACATAGGGGATGGTCTCTCGCATATCGCCTTTGGCGCTATCGCCATTGCCACGGTCGTGGAGCTGAGCAATCACACGGCACTGGTCTTTCCCATCACGGCTCTTGCTGCCGTCCTGCTGCTCTGCATGGGGCAGAATTCCAAGATCAATGGGGATGCGGCCATTGCGATGATGTCTGTGGGCTCGCTGGCCATGGGCTACTTGCTGCTCAATGTCTTTTCTGTATCGAGCAATATCGCGGGTGATGTCTGCACGACGCTCTTTGGGGCGACCTCCATCTTGACGCTCACGCAGCAGGATGTGGAGATGAGCATTTATCTCTCTCTCTTTGTCATTCTGATCTTTGTCTTGTTTTACCACAAGATCTTTTCCATCACCTTTGATGAGACCTTCGCGCGTGCGACGGGGACGAAGGTAGGACTCTACAATCTACTCATCGCCATCACGATAGCCGCAGTCATCGTCGTGGCGATGAATTTGGTGGGCTCGCTGCTCATCAGCGCGCTGGTGGTCTTCCCCTCGCTCTCCTCGATGCGTGTCTTTAGAAATTATCGTGCGGTGATTGTCTCCTCCGTGGTGATCTCCATCCTCTGTGCCTTGGTAGGCATGCTCATCTCCATCCTCTATGCCACCCCTGTGGGGAGCACTATTGTGGTGATGAATATAGCTGTTTTTGCGCTAATGAGTATCTTCTCACTATCAAAAAGTCTCGTCAAAAAATCAGCTTGAATAATGCAGTCTCCACGGTGAGATTATCTTTACCCTTGATTTCGATATTTTTTCCGATATAATCCACCGAGAGGATTATGATAGAAAAACTACGCATTAGACTCCTTGACCGTGTGAATCCTGCTCGGATTCACCTCATTGGAGTAGCAGGCTCGGGCATGAGTGGATTGGCACGCATGCTCCTAGAGATGGGACATCATGTAAGTGGCTGCGATCGAGTAACCAGCGGAGAGACAGAGAATCTGCAACGCGCGGGACTAGACTTTTCCTGCCCGCACAATGAGAACTCCGTCCAAGACGCCGAGATCGTCATCTACTCCAGCGCAATACGCGAGAACAATGTGGCACTCGCCGCCGCACGCGCTCTGGGAGCCTCCTGCCTGCGTCGCGCCGAATGCCTCGCCGCCATCCTCAACAACAAGCGCGGTGTCATCGTCGCGGGCACGCATGGTAAGACCACGACCTCATCCATGCTCACCCACCTCCTGCGTGAGAGCCGCCTGCGCCCCTGCCACTACGTCGGAGCAGAGATCCCCGTGCTGGGCTCTAATGCGCACTGGAATGAGCAAAGCGAGTACCTCATCGCCGAGGGGGATGAGAGTGACGGTACGCTGGTGAATTACCTCCCTGAGCACAGCATTGTGCTCAATATTGAGGCGGAGCACCTCGATTTTTACCGCGACATCGACCATATCAAAGAGGTCTTTCACATCCTCTGTCGCAACACGAAGGGCAAGATTTTCTACTGCAAGAGCGACGAGGGCTCTACCGCTGTCTGCTCACAATACCCCAACAGCATTTCCTACGGCTGGCAGGATGCAGACTACACGATCACAGAGATGATTGTGAGCCGTGGGCGCACGCATTTTAATGTCCACCACCACGGCGAGCTACTGGGGCGCGTCGAGCTGGGTATCCCTGGGAAGCACAATGTGCTCAACGCTCTGGCAGCCGTTGCGGCCGCCCTTGAGATGGGGGGAGACTTTGCCGCCATCGCCAAGGGGCTCACGAGCTTTGCCGGTGCAAAGCGACGCTTTGAGACCAAGTACCTCAGCCGCAACTACCATGTCGTAGACGACTACGGTCATCACCCTACGGAGGTAGCGGCGACTCTTCAGACGGCTCGCAGTCTCTCGCCCGAGCGTCTCATCGTGCTCTTTCAGCCGCACCGCTACACGCGCACGCAGCTCCTGCGTGATGATTTTGGCGCGTGTCTACAAGACCTCGACCGCCTTGTCGTCACCGACATCTACCCTGCCAGTGAGCCCCCTATCGAGGGTATTACAGGTCAGACCATCATTGATGCTGTGCGTGAGCGCGGCAAGGTGAAGTGCAAGAATATCTCTAGCGTGCGCGAGGCTCAGCTCGAAGCGGGCAATCGTATCAAGCCCGGAGATCTCATCATCACGCTAGGAGCGGGCAACATCCACGAGGCGGGCAGCAAGCTCGCCCAAGACCTGCGCGTCATCGGCGATCTGCTCCAGGAGGTGGGTGAGCAGGACATCGACTGGAAGCTCTATGAGCCCATGCACAAGCACACCACGCTGCGCATAGGAGGCGCAGCACAGTACTTCATCGAGCCTCACAGCATTGAGAGCCTGCAAGGCAGTATCAATTTCTTTAAAGACCGCAGCATCCCAGTCTATGTCATCGGTCGTGGTAGCAATCTGCTCGTACGCGACGGCGGTATACGAGGGGCCGTCATCCGCCCCAAGGGAAGTATCTTTGAGCACATTGAGCTCAAGGGCAAGACGCTCACTGTAGGCAGTGCCGTCCCCCTCGCCAAGCTCGCCCGCAAGGCGCAGAAGCTCGGCATCAAGGGCTTTGAATGGATGGCAGGCATCCCTGGCAACGTAGGCGGCAGTCTACGCCAGAATGCGGGTGCGATGGGTGAGGACATGTGGTCTGTCTTCTCCTCAGCTCTCTGCATAGATGAGACAGGCGAGCAGGTGACGCTGCACAAGGAGAACATGGTGCCAGCGGAGTACCGCCGCATCTCAGAATTCTGTCACAATATCGTCGTGGAGGCCAACTTCGTCGCCGAGAGCGACAAGCCCGACGCGATCAAAGAACGCGGTGAGCAGCTGCGCGACAAGCGTCGCAGCAGCCAGCCCAGCGAGCCCAGTGCCGGCTGCACCTTCACCAATCCGACCAACGAGGAGGGCATCACGCTGCCTGCGGGCAAGCTCATTGACCAGCTCGGGCTCAAGGGACAGCGCATTGGAGACGCCATGATCTCGCCCGTACATGCGAACTTCATCGTAAATATGGGTGAGGCGACGGCTCAAGATGTCACCCAGCTCATCGACCTCATCATCGGACGCGTCAAAGAAGCGCACGGGCTGACGCTGCGCCCCGAGGTCCAGATCATAGGCGAACGCGAAGCTGAGTTTTAACCACCACACCCCCCTATTCCCCATGCCCCGCATATTACGCAAAGACAGCCCCATCGCCCTGCTCATGGGTGGTCCTGGCTCAGAACATGAAGTCTCGCTGAGCTCAGGCCAAGCCGTACTCGAAGCCCTGCGCAGCGAAGGCTTCACCGCCCTCACGCCCCACATCGTCACCACGCTCGCCCCCGAGATCCCCGCCGGCACGGAGCTCTGCTACAATCTCATCCACGGCACCTATGGAGAAGATGGAGCTCTCCAGAGCTACCTCGACGCGCTGCACATCCCCTACACAGGAGCAGGTGCTGCGTGTAGTCGCCTCTGCTTTGACAAAGTTGCGACGAAACGCGCGATGCAAGAAGCACACGTCCCCTGCCCCAAGGATGAAGTACTCACACGTGACCAAATCGAGCGCGGTGAGCGCCCTACCCTCTCGCTACCCTGCGTCGTCAAGCCCCCACGTGAGGGCTCCTCCGTCGGTGTGCATATCGTGCGCAGCGAGGAAGAGCTCACCCACGCATTGCAAGATGTCGCGCAGTATGGTGAGGAAATCCTCGTAGAAGAATTCATCGAGGGTCGCGAGCTCACCGTCTCCGTCCTTGATGGCAAGGCTCTGCCCATCGTACGCATCAGCCCCCGCTCGGGCTTCTACGATATGAAGAATAAGTACCCCTCCCTCTACGCGGGCGGTGCTGGCAGCGACTACATCTGCCCTGCCGACCTCAGCGAGGAGGAGACCTGCTCGGTCCAGCAAGCCGCCCTCCAAGCCTACCGCGCCCTGCGCGTCGAGGTCTATGGTCGCGTCGATGTACTACTCACAGCAGATGGGCGTCCCTACGTCCTTGAGATCAATACGATACCGGGCATGACAGCCACCTCCCTCTTCCCCAAGGCTGCGGCGGCGCATGGGATTAGCTACGGAGAGCTCTGCACGCGCATCGCTGAGATCTCACTGCAACAAGAGCGGGGCTAAAAGCCTTGCGCAGCCTATTCTTTTCTCATCAGCCCACCCTCCTTACCCCAAGGGGGGTGTTTATCTAGGTGGGTGGGAGACTTATTATTTCTCTCGGACTGAAATCGCGAGCGGATTTTGGAGTGGAATGATTACATATCTATGAGAGGAGTATCGTCCCCTATTCGACCAGTCAATGAATAAAATCCCCCACAAATTGCGAACGGGCAATTTGAGACAACGAAAGCCCGCCTCCCCCAATGAACAAAAATCGACGCCGACCCAAAGCAGGTGAAACACGCGACCGCTGGATTCTACGCATCCAGAAAGCAGTAGACAAGATCAACGAGCTGCTCTACCACCGTCACCGCCTCCTTGGACACCTGCGCAGCATCCTCGCCATCTTACTTGCTCTGGGCGTACTCAGCGCTGTCATCTACCTGCTCGTCGATCAAATCGACACTCATGTGCAGCATACGCCAATCCACACCATAGAATACGAGTCCCGCGGATACATCACGGAGCAGCAAGCCCTCGCCCTGCTCAAGATCGAGCCCAAGGCAGCGCTATCATCGCTGAATATTGAGCAGCTCAATCGCGACCTTCAGGCACAGCCCTGCATCAAGCGCGGCAGCGTCACGATCAAGCTGCCTGATACACTCTCCATCCAGATCGAGGAGCGACTACCTCTCTGCTACGTCGAGCGTGCGCAGGGCGTGATTACAGGAGAGCGCGAGCGGTATTTCATCAGTGATGACGGGACAATCTTCCCGAATATCCGAGAGTATTATGCTGACTTTCAAAGTCTGCCTATCTGGTATGTCAATCCACGTGACTACGAGCAATTCGCAGTCAACAAGCGCATCACAGCCTCAGCGCTGCGTCCCATCCTTGAGACGCTCACGGCCGTGAGTCGCTACGAGCTCAAGGAGCTACCCGCCATTCGCGAGATCCTACGCCCCAAGGCATGGAAGACGCAGCTCATTCTGGAGACAGGTACGGAGGTAACCATGAGCGTGATGAATATTGACGAGCAGATCAAACGCCTTGTCATGATACTCAAACATGCTAGATCGAGCCGACTTCACCCGCGTAGTATCAATATCATACCAAAGCTTAACCCCACGGTCATCTACGCACCACAGTAGGGCTATCGCTCGGAGGGCGGGAGGTTTTATCTGACTTTGTTGTAGACGGAGCGCATTCTGCTGCGTTCTTGAAGGTAACGCCACATGGCATACAAAACAAACAATAGAAAAACAAATATAATGAATAAGTTACCACTCGTTGCATCCCTCGTTCTCGCAGCCCTAGCAGCCGCCCTCCCCGCCAGCGCACATCATGACCGCAAGGGATCGGCACGCGGGCACGGCAGCAAAGCAGTCGTCGTCAAAAAGCCAGCCGTTAAGAAGGTCGTTGTCAAACCAGCTGCCAAAAAGCGCGCCGTCGTCAAGAAGGTTGTCTACAAAAAGGTCGTCTACAAAAAGCCAGCCGCCGTCAAGAAGTACGTCGTCTACAAGAGACCAGCCGCAGCTAAGAGGTATGTCGTCTACAAAAAGCCAGCCGCCGTCAAAAGGTATGTCTCTTACCGAAAGCCTGCTCCCGTACGCAACAACCGCATGGTTTTCTACAAATAATGCCCACTAAGATCCCCCTTCCCTATGCAATAACAAAATAAGAGAATCGCATGCTCAACAGCCCCTTCATCCGAAGGGGCTGTTTTTTTATATCTCCTCACCAAAAATGAGCCTGCGATGATGCTGCATTATCTCCTTTACCTTTCTTGTTATCCTGATATAATTGCGCCTCGTATGAAAGTAGCTTTTCTTCTCTTATTTTTGTCTACGCAGCTTCCCTTGGCAGCTCTCGACCACAGCAAGATCCACAAGGGGTTAACGCGTGAGCAGTCGGCAAAAGTGATCCCACGCGACTACAGATACAACGTGCTCAGTGATCAGACACTGCGCCGCCATTGGTCAGAAGAGGGGCATGAATACGCACTGGACTTTGACCCCAAGGACGGGAAGCTGCTCTGCGCGCGCATACGCTACGACGAGCCAGTCTCACTCAAGGTAGCGACACGCGATATGCAAAAAATAGGCCGCACGCATGCCTCAGGATGGAAGCGCGGCGAAGCCAAGAAAATGCGCCACATCGGATTCACCAAAGCTCGCTACATCAAGCTCGACGACAAGACCTTTTTCTTTGCCTCTCAGAATAGGTCGGGCAAGGTGACAGCCCTCTACTTCTTCACCTCCACCCCCAAAAGTGACCGCTACGCCCTCGCGGAAGGCTCATCGAGCACACATCAGACGGCTCTCGGCTCTAGTGACAGTAGTGCAGCAAAGCGCATAGCCTACCTTCAGCGCGAGGAAGAGCAGTTGCGAGCTCAGGCGGGTGGTGCTGCTATCGCTGCCGTTGCTACCCCCTCCCCGAGCAAGGCGGGCTCTCTATCTCCAAAAGCAGCTGGCGCGACTAGCCCTGCGACGAATGCTGACTCGGAGCTCACTGATCAGTTGATGAATCCAGAGCAACAGGGAGGTATCATCAATATGGGCATGCTCTTCGCCATCGTTGGAGGGGTCTTGGTCATAGCCCTGCTCTACAAGCTCTGCTTCTCATCAGCGCCCAAGCGCAGGCGATAGGAGTCTTCTACGAAATTCAACACTGCGGCACGATTCTGCCGCAGTGCCCCCACACGAGCCCTAGTGAATGACATTACACGCTAGTTATCATCTATAAAACCAAGCATTTATATCTAATAATTCAAATGCCTTGACTTATGTGGTGAATTGCGTATAATCTCGCGTGCATGTCTACGAGCACCGAGTTCAAACGCAACTTTTCCATCATTGCCCACATTGACCACGGCAAAACGACCCTTTCTGATCGACTCCTTGAGTTCACCCAGACTATCAGTGAGCGCGAAAAGCAAGATCAGCTCCTCGATGCTATGGATCTGGAGCGCGAAAAGGGGATTACCATCAAGTCTCACCCCGTCACCATGCGCTACAAGGCGAAGAATGGTCAGATCTATGAGCTCAATCTCCTTGATACTCCAGGGCATGTGGATTTTTCTTATGAAGTATCCCGCTCACTCGCCGCTTGTGATGGAGCTCTGCTCATCGTCGATGCAGCCCAAGGCGTGGAGGCTCAGACGCTGGCAAATATGCACCTCGCGCTCGATCAAGGTCTCACCATCATCCCCGTGATCAACAAGATAGACCTGCCTAGCACCAATCTCCCACGCGTCTACAAGCAGCTCGAGGATGTCATCTGCATCCCGCGCGATGAGGCCATCCTCTGCTCCGCCAAGGCGGGCATAGGCATTGAGGATATCCTTGAGGCCGTCGTCGAGCGCATCCCTCCTCCCAAGGAGATAGAGGACAACAAGCTGCGTGCCCTCGTCTTTGACTCTGTCTATGATGCCTACCGTGGTGTCGTCTCCTACGTGCGCATGGCCTCTGGCGAGGTGAAGCGCGGCATGAAGGTAAAGCTCTTTCACACCGATGAGACCTACGAGGTCAAGGAGGTCGGCGTCTTTACCCCCAAGATGCAGGCGAGCCAGCAACTGCGTACAGGAGATGTAGGCTACATCATTGCGAATATGAAGTCCGCCAGCGATGTCAAGATAGGTGACACCTACACCGACATGATCAACCCCTGCTCCGAGCCGCTGCCTGGATTCAAAGAAATACGCCCCATGGTCTTCTCGGGCATCTACCCCATTGACTCCAGCGACTACGAGAGTCTCAAGGCGGCGATGGCGAAGCTGCAAATCAACGACGCGGCCTTTAGCTACATGGGCGAGAGCTCAGTGGCGCTGGGCTTTGGCTTCCGCTGCGGCTTCCTCGGTCTGCTGCACATGGAGATCATTCAGGAGCGTCTGCGCCGTGAGTTCAACATGGATGTCATCTCGACCTACCCCTCGGTGATTTATGAGGTGACAAAGACCGACGGCGAGGAGCTGCTGGTGGACAATCCCACCTTCCTCCCCGAGGCGCAGGAGGTCAAGGAGATCCGCGAGCCCGTGGTGAAGGTCTTTATCATGATTCCCTCTGATTACATAGGTGATATCATGCGCATCGTGCTCGAAAAGCGCGGTGAGGTGAATCACACAGAGACCATTGATGACATGCGCGTCATGC
>CAYJJA010000011.1:0-8301 GCA_964370355.1 uncultured Akkermansia sp.
ATATGCAAGTAGAGAATAATCTCGGATTGGCAAGAACCTTGGCGAGCATGGGGGAAGTGGCGAGGATGCGTGATCAGTACGATGAAGCACTCGCGCTCTACCAGCGTGCGGAGACTCTCTATGTGCAAGTAGAGGATAATCTCGGATTGGCAAGAACCTTGGCGAGCATGGGGGAAGTGGCGATGATGCGTGATCAGCACGATGAAGCACTCGCGCTCTACCAGCGTGCTGAAGCGCTCTATGTGCAAGTAGAGAATAATCGAGGGCGAGCCTATATAATGTTGAGTAGGGGGCAGATTTCCGTTGTGCGCCATCAAGTGAATGAAGCTCTAATGCATTATGATCAAGCGGAAAAGATCTTAATTACCTGCGAAGATAGACATGGAGAAGCTTGCGCCTGTGAGCTCAAGGCACGTGTGCTGCGCTGGATGAAGCTGTATAAGGAAGCCTTAGAGCTTGAGGAGCGTGCTGCGCGGATTCGCCGAGAGATAGGCTAGGCGGGCTTTTGCTATGTAGAAAAGCTGCTATTCTGCCGTGCTCATGCGAGGAACATGAGCCATAGAGAGTAGGAGGAGAAGAGATCGAGCGGTATCCAAACCTTTGCTCAAGAGGGAGGGCGATAGCCAGCCCTTCCCCTGCTAGTTCCCCTGCGCTCTCGGAGCGTGGGACCGTGGTCGATCTGTGACGCGTAGGCGGGGACTTTATGCTTGTATAGTGCCCCGTATTTATATTATCATCAGTGTGATGATCTACCCTCTGCTGGCTATTTTACTTTTGTTGTTTACTCCTGCGAATGCTGGTTACCAGCGTATTGCGCGTGATAATGGTAATCTTTTCTTCTTTGTCGATAGCATTGAGCTCTACCGATTCTCCGCAGAGCAGATGCGCATCCTTGTGCTTGATCAGGGCAAGGGGGATATTGAATCTATGATGGAAGAGCATGACTGGGGGGCCGGCAGCAATGGGGGCTACTTTGCCAAGGGGGAGGATAAGCCACCTCTGGGCATTATTCGCCACGAGGGCCGTACTCTCGCGGGACGTTTTGCTCGTGGGACTTCTTTCACGGTATCGGGGGTGCTTTACGATACGGGAGACACCATACGCCTTGAGCGTAGCAAGCTGCTGAGCTCACCGCTGAGCTCAATGCGCGAGGCTCTGCAAGCAGGGCCCTTCCTCATCGAGCGCGGACGCGTGGTGCGTGGCCTAGGTCGCGCTGCGCGTGCGAGGCGTAGCTTCATTGCGACGGACGGTAGGGGAGAGTGGTGTATAGGCATTACAAGCCCCCTTTCCTTGCATGAGCTTGCGCTGTGGCTGAGTAGCGACGAGTTTGCCCAAGTGCTCAAGCCGAGCCACGCGCTCAATCTCGATGGCGGCGGCTCGAGCTTTTTTTATACGAAGTCGCCTCGGCGCTACTTGCCTGCGATGCGCAGCATACGCTCCTTTATTGGGATTGTGCCGCGTCAGGGCTAGCTCTTGGCACTTAGTCGGGGATGACGCTTGCTGGCGTGGAGAGTCGCAGGTCAGGTGGGGCTTCACCGAGTTTGAATTCGCCCTTGCTGATGATTCTGACTGGGATGTCTTCGAGGACGAAGAAGGCCCACTCGTTGAGACGCTCTTGGGGGAGGCGGTAGACGACAAAGGCGTCGCTGATTTTTTGCAGCCCTGCGATAAAGATGCCACCCGAGATCTCGATGACGCGGTCATGGCTGATATTGAGAGCTGCGTTGCGGCTGAGTTTTTTACCCGAGCGGTAGGCATCGACTTTTTTGACGATGCGCGTGAGCTGACTAGGCGGCACACCGCCCTCGACGCTCTTGATGGGGTAGCTGGCGAGCAGGATATCGCCGTCCCAGAGGGCGATTTCGGATTCTTGCTCATGGATGAGGAGTCGTAGCTGGAGGGGGATGGCGACGAGCTTTTGCCCCGCGCGCAAGCGGGAGGGGTCGAGGATGCCGTTGATGAGCATGATCAGCCCTGGGCTGCAGTTGGTCTTCTCTGCGATGCGCTGGATGTGGTCTCCCGACTGGACGGTGTAGACGAATGCCTTGGGGTGCTCGCGATTCATATACAGGCGCATCATCAGCGCACTATAGAGGCTGCGTATCTCAGTGCCTGCAATGCCTGTATGAGCGAGCTGCGAGCGCAGCTGATCACAGGCATCGGCGTAGCGGCCGTCGCGTGCGAGGAGACGTGCCTGCTCCAAAACGGCAGGGCGACGCGGCCAAGGGGAGGTCTCACCTTGGCTCAGAAGAAGCGGACTAGAGCAGACCGCGGCGATGAAAGTCAAATAGATTAATTTCATGGGATTCTTGGATCATGGTGAGCATGAAGACCATGAGGGCGTGTTCCCATGCATCCTCGGGGCCTGCGATGACGGCGCGGAGGGGATCGCCAGAGTGGAGGGCTTCATGTCGGAGTTGGTCTTCGAGCAGTGCGCTGCTCTCGTGGATGCTTTCTTGGGTGGTCTCGCTGCGGCGGAATTGGAAGCCGTACTGCATGAGCGAGGGGAGGGGTGCTCCTTGCTTTTCCATCCAATCAAGCATGGGGGTGATGTCCTCTTTAAATCCGTCAAACTGGAGCCCACGCAGATGCTCAGGTCGCCAAATTCGGGGGCGCAGGGCCTCGATGCGCCCTGAGCGCACATGGCAGACATCCAGCTCATCAAGGCTCTCGGTGATGATGCGAAAGTTGTACACGGTGTCGCCAAAGCTTGCGATGCGTCTCGTGGGTGTATAGAGAATGCGTGTCTCCTCTATCGCGCGCTGGATGATGCTTTCGACCATGTTGAGCCTTGATGTTGATCGGTTAAAAAAGGAAAAAGGCGACTCCTCCTTCTGGAAGAGCCGCCCGGAGTTAAAAGGAGGCTAAATTAAGCTTGGCTCTTGTTGATATAGGCAACGACGTCGGCAACCGACTTGAGCTTTTCAGCTTCTTCGTCTGGGACTTCGATACCAAACTTATCTTCAAAGGCCATGACGAGCTCAACGGTGTCAAGAGAGTCAGCACCAAGATCTTCGATGAACTTAGCGTCTGTGGTCACTTTGCCAGCCTCAACGCCGAGTTGCTCGACGATGATTTCTTTTACTTTGTTTTCAATAGTGTCGGGCATATGATGTGACTAGTTTAGAGGTGGATTCACTATACTAAAGCTGTGGCAGAATTGCAATCGAAATTTCTTTATCGCTCGTTTTTGCTTGAGAAATGCGCCGCGTCGCAAGCGAGCGAATTTCTAGATATCCTAGGCGAAAAGATACTAAATGTAGTCGTTGTCTAGGGTGGATATTGCACAAAGACCCTTCATGGTAAGTAGGTCATCACATATACCTATCTGCGGGTCATAGGCATGTACCAGTCGTGCATCCCCTCCAGTCAGCACGACGAGTGCAGGTCTTGGAAAGTTTGCCTGTAGGCGGCAGAGTGTTTCGCGAATCATGCCCATGTAGCCATAGTAGGCCCCAGCTTGTAGAGCACTGAGAGTGTCCTGTCCCAAGGGGGGAGGTGGAGCTCCCCCGCCGACAGAGACGGCAGGAAGCTGCGCGGTCATACGAGCAAGAGACTGGGTGAGGACGCCGAGTCCCGCCGCGATGAGTCCTCCTGCAAAGTAGGGCTGCTGTGAGTCCCCGCTGAGCACATCATAGGTGACCGCTGTGCCGAGATCCACGGCAATGGCGGGCAGCTGAGCGTAGGCGATGAGTCCTGCGGCATTGGCTAGACGATCTGCACCAATGGTGAGCTTGCCTTCGTAGCAGTCTATATCAAAGTTGAGCCGAGAGTGTGCGCTCAGCGAGTGCTTGGGCGCAGCGAGGCTACGGCAGAGTATCTCGTGTGTCTCAGGGACAACTGAGCTGATGAGGACGCGCTCATAATGCCAGGATTGCAGAAGGCAGGCTAGCTGATCTGAGGATAGATCCGCTGTTGGCATGACGCGCTGCTCCCCAGAGAGGACACCTCGCCATGCGAGCATGAACTTGGTGCGCGTGTTGGAGTTGTCTACAAGTAGTGTGCGTGGACTATGCATGCGTTTTGTTAGATAAGTAGTTGAGAATGAAATTGATGAGATGCTCTGCACCGTTGCGGCGTGAGGAGAGAAGCATGCGCTCGCGCATCGCTTTGAGCTGCTTGGCATCATCGCTGAGAAGGCGATCCAAGGCCGCGCATAGGGCGCTGCCGCCCTCGGCATAGAGCCCTGTACCATCCAGTCTGATGAGCTCAAGGTTGCCCTGCTCTTGACCAGGGATTGTGAAATTGATAATCAGGGGGAGTGCGGACTGGTATGCTTCAAAAACGCTCGCAGCCCCCGCTTTGCCTATGTAGAGCTGATGCTCTCGGAAGAGTCTATCCATCTCAGAGCTATGCTCAAGCAGCGTCACCTCTCTCGACTCTGCTTCGGGGAGTGTGTGCAGCCAGCTTCGCAGGCACTTATACTTTGCACCAGCAAGGATGGTGAGTCGGCATCGTGAGCTATGAGCAAGCAGTGACTTGAGCTCATCTTTCACCTGATGGAATGGTGCCTGCGCCGCGTAGAGGATGGAAAAGGGCTCTGTGCTTGTGCCCCGAAAAGGCGCAAAGCGAGGGGCTATAGGCAAGGCAGCGACGCAGAGGCGCGAGGAGGGCAGTACATAGCGATCAAGTGCAATGCGTCGCGAGTATTCATCAAGGACGCACCAGAGCTGCGCTTTTGAGCGTAGCCATGGACGGCTCATGGCAATGGAATCTGTCACGAGCATAAGATAAGGCGCAATGCTGGCACCTCTCTCCCGCAAGAGGTCAAGTAGGTAGCCATAGAGGGGGTAGGTGCAGATAATAAGATCTGGCTGCTCCTGCTCTATCCTTGCCATGAGTGTGCGAAGGGCGGGACGAAAGAGTATCCCACGGACAACACGCGAAAGATCAGTTGATTCTGTGTGACGGTAGGTGATATCCCAAAGCAAGGGCGCATGGCGCACGCAAAAGCGATAATAGGCACAGCTCCATTCATAGATCCTAGCCGTTGCTGCCTCGGCAAGGGGATCGCATACGCTAGCACGATAGCCTCGCTGCCTCCAGTGCTCTGCAAAAGCACCTGCGGCAGCTCTATGCCCTTCACCGTAGCCAACTGTGAGGATGAGAGCGTGAATGTTGTCGGCTGATTTAGAGGGAGTCTTCATAGTAGTGAAAAAAGAAAACTCCTCCACCCTAGTAGGGAGAAGGAGTTGTGTGAGATTGCAGGATACTTAAGGTCCTATCGTCTTGGGACGCCCCTCCCAGAATCCTCGCATAGGCACGTGAATCGAGTCGTTTGCGTGCAGGATAATGGAGCGATCCTTTGCGCTGAAGTAATCGTAGGTGCGCGTCTGACCCTTGCGTGTCACCTGGATTTTGCGCGAGCCATGATCGGTGATGTCGCCACAGGCGATGAGCGCCTCGATGAGCGTCATTCCCTGACGGTAAGCGAGATTTTGCTTGCTTCCGACATAGCCTGTCACCTGCACCGTGCGACGTGTAAGCTCATCACTGAGGCTCGCATCTGTCACTTGTACGGAGACTATAGGCTGATTGTAGATTCTCTGCTGGATGTAGAGTCTCTCAATAAGATTGGCGATTTCGCGTTGCGTTTTCCCCGCGACATAGACGCGAGCCTTGAGGTAAGGGAGCTTTACCGTGCCATCACGACTATCAACGGTGTATTTCGCATTGATCGTCGCCTTGTCATCCGCGGGAATGTTATTGAGCGTGACAGTGATGTCTGCTCCTCTCCGCGCTGTGGGATCGGGTACTGGGGTCTGAGCCTGTGCTTGATTCATTACCAAGCTAAGGACGCCAAGTACGATGATGAGATATCTGAACATGATACTATCAGGTTAAATGATTGTTAAATTAGTAGAGATCTTGGTCGTCATCCTGAGGTGCGGCACTTTGAGTGCTGCTTTGCGAGGACGGCGCGGGCTTTGATGATAATGCTGCGAGCTTTGAGGATGTTGAGCTTGAGCTCGGTGTAGGGGCGGCAGCGGACTGCTGCGCTTTCTTTACGATGGGCTGGGGCTCGGGACGCTTGTTATCATTGGTGTAGTAGGAGTAGTAGGTTGTGTAGTACTGATACTGTGAGTCACCTGTGATATCGACGTTGTTAAGAACGAGTCCCATGATCTTGCCACCTGCATCCTCAATGAGAGCCTTGCTGCGCTGCAGAGCCTTGACGGGCATCTTGCGAGGCTGCAATACGATGAGTGTTGCGTCCACCTTGCTGACGATGAGTGAGGCATCACTCACACCGAGCATGGGAGGAGAGTCAACGAGCACGATATCGAAGCGACGTGCGGCCTCTTGCAGGAGCCTATCCATGCGATAGGAGGCGAGCATACCCGAGGGGTCGTTCGTTTTGGGACCAGAGGGGAGGATGTAGAGATTGGGAAGCTCTGTCTTGAAGATCACGTCTTTGAGCTCTGTATCTTCGCTGAGATAATTGGTCAGACCACGGTCATTGGCTATCTCTGAGTAGCTGGCCAGACGTGGACGACGCAAGTCACCGTCAATCATCAGGGTGCTATAGCCACTCTGAGCACAGACGTAGGCGAGATTGCTCAGTGTCGTCGTCTTCCCCTCACCCGCATTGGATGACACAACAGCATAGACAGAGGACTTGAAAAGGGATTTCTTCAGCTCAATATTGGTGCGCAAGATACGGTAAGCTTCTGCATCGGGCGAGTTGCCACCTTGGACGAGGAAGAGACCAGCATCTTGAGGTATCACACCCATCACGGGGAGTCCGAGCTGACGTTCTGCCTCTTCGAGCGTCTTTATGGACGTGTCGAAGTAGTTGTAAATGAACGCAACAACGATGCCAGCTATCAGACCCACGACTGCACCTATGGTGAGATTAAGCTTATAATTAGGGCTACTGGGTGCTCCTGGAAGGGGGGGCTCGCTATGGATGACGATGGTGTCGCGTGGTGCTGTCAGACGGATGCGGTCGGCGATGTAATCGTTCTCAAGCTGGTCGTAGCGTTGCTTTTCAGCGTTGTATTCCTGAAGGGCGCGCATCGTTTTTTGATTCTCGAGGAGAAGTCCGCGCAGCTTTTCTTTTTCTATGGCGAGCTCTTTATCAACACCTGCGAGCTCAGCTTTTTTCATATTGAGCTGATTCATCATGGCGTCGCGCATACCGATGAGTTCGGCGTAGAGCTCATCCTGTGTTGTCTTGTGCTGGGCATCAAGAAGTTGGATTTTGGGGTGGTTTTCACCTATACCCTCCATGATCATTCTCTTGCGTGTTTCTATCTCACTATTATACTGCTCGCTCAGAGCACGTACGCGCGAGGAGCTGTAAGACTCAGCGGAGAGGATACCTGTGCGGCGTACGTAGCCTAGCAGCTCCTCGTCGCCAAGCTTCTGAAGCTCGCTGATGTGGACTTCACTAGTTGAGATTTCTGCTTCGAGGGCATTCTTTTGGCTCTGTAGCGCTCTCATACGCGATTCGGTCGAGTCTCCATCGGTCAGCATACCGCCGCCACTTCCCTTGCTCCAAATGGCACTATCGACATACTTGCCTGATCGTATGTATTGTCGAACGACATCGGCCTTGCGCTCGAGCTCGTCATGGCGTGCGCGAATAAGGGCAAAGCGTGCTTCTATGGTGCGGTTGATGAGGTTTTCTTCCTTTGCCTCGCGTACTTCTTTATAAGCGAGAGGCACAGCCTCGCATACGCGCTGGACGAGTCGAGCGTCGCTGCCCGTGACAACGACATCAATGAGATCCGTACTACGCATGGGCTGCACCATGATCATGCCCTTGAGACGCCCTGCAGCGACTTTGGCTGAGACATTCCACTCCTTGGGGAGTCCGAGGCGATTGGCAACTGCCTTGAGGTTTTCCTCAGTAACGAGAAGCTCGAACTGCGTCTGCATGTAGGAACTACTGCTGGCAGCCTCTGTTATAATGGGGTTGACTCCACCATGGACATCAATGAGATTGCGAGGCATCTTGATCTCAAAGCGCATGGATGTCGTATACATCGGAGTCATCATACGCGTGAGTACGGCGCAGGAAATAAAGACGAGGAGGAAGACGAGAATCGCCTCCTTCCATCTATTGCGCAGCATCATCAAGTAGTCTTGCACGTGGAGTACAGACTCTTTGCTTTGCCCGCTTAAAGAGGAATTATCTGACATACTGTTCTATGTAATTAATTGAGAAGGGGAGTAATAAGAGAGGCAAGCCTCGTTAAAGACTCGCCTCTTGTTTTATACTTGAGGTATCTTAGAAGGAGTAGCTTGTACTCGCCGTAATACTGTGACGTTGATAGTCACCCGCGTCTTCATTAG
>CAYJJA010000011.1:8311-35288 GCA_964370355.1 uncultured Akkermansia sp.
AATATGTAATTCAGACCGAAGGAGACGCTACTGGAGTAGCTGTAGCTAAGTCCTGCTCGCACGGTGATGTTGATGCGTTCCTCATCGGGGAGGTTCATATTACCATCGCTATAGCGTGCATAGTAGAGCTCTGTTGAGGCATTCGCCGAGAGTTTCGTAGTCAGTGCTCGTTGGTAGCTGACACCGAAGCGCCAAGCTGCATTAGAGAGATAGTCACCTATGCTATTATTACTCGAGATATAGCGTGCTGTGCCGACGTTTTCATTGTCATAAGAGATGAATGTCTGCATGCTATCGCCGTTGAACAGGGTGTTGTTCATCGAGAAGCGCAGGTTAGGCGTGAATTCTGTCTGTCCTGCAATAAACTTACCTTGAACACCAGTATTTAGAGAGATGCTGGTGACGGGCGAGATGCGGGAGTTCAAACCTGCTGTGAGGTAGAGATTCTCAGAGTCGAAACCGAACTTTCTGAACTCAAAACGTCCTGATGCATTCAACGAGAGCGTTGTGAGCGGAGTGTAGGCATAGGAAAGGCTACCGTTGACGCCTGCATACTCACGATCATCAATCTCATACTCCTTGTTGGCGTAGTGTACGCCACTCGTGTTCATACCAAGGCTCATGCTCGTGCGAGCGCTAAGGGTGCGAGCGACGCTGCCGTAGACTGACCAGTAGAGGACATCACCCTGACTATTAGGAGTCGATATGGGGTTTCCATAGTCGATGTCAGGCTTGTACGAGAGCGTTACTGATCCTTGTACCGTATTGCGTGAGTCAATTTGATAGTTAAAATTACCACTAAAACTCATATTAGCAAAAAGCTGCTGATTCGAATTTGCTGCATTCTTACCGTAGTAGGTGCCACCAACTGTGAAATTGTAGTTAGCATTGAGCAGTGACTCCACCTTGGCATAGGAGCCAGAGACACTCGCACCTAGAGTATAGGAGCTATCCTTGCTCTCAGACTTGTTGTTGATATTGTTGTCGTAGCCTGCTGATATTGATAGGCTATAGCGTAAGGCATGTGCCTCGGGGAGGCTCAGCGAGGGAGCTTCGTCATATAGTGTGAAACCTTGCGCGAAAGGAGTCACCATAAGCGAGGCTAGCAAAACTTTTTTTCCATTGTTCATAACTGCTAGTATTCTGTGTAAAGCAAGCAAGAGTTTAGTTCCCATTGGTAGCAGGTGGTACGACTGGAATGATGGGGGGATTCTCTCCCTCTATATCATTTCCACCGTAGGTGAGGTTGTCAAGAACTTCGAGTGGGTAGACTGTCATATGTGAGAAGCCTACAGCATTCGCGGCAATTTGTGTGAAGGCAATATTGAACATAGTTGCACCCACTTGGGATAGAGCCGAAACGGACTGCCAAAGCTCAAGGATATGGGGGTTCTCAAATGTGGCAGCACTGAGACCATACTTTTTCAGTACTTCATGATTCATGTTCATCGCAACTGACTTCACCTCATTAAGGGCAGCAGGGTAAGCAATCAGTGATGCTCGTACAATCGAATAGAGCTCTGCTTCAGTCCATGAACTGCGCTGTGCTAAAACGGAGCTAACGACGCGACTGAGCTGGTCTGGCTTGTCTTGGACGAGTTTAAACACACTCTGACTGATTGCTGAGATGGCTATTCTGTCCTCCATGCGTGCTCGTGACTCCAATAAAGCTAGTTCTCTATTAAAATCGTCGTCGTTTACTCCAGCGAAACTGACACCCGATAACAGTGTTAGTGAGACCACGCTGAGTATTGATATGGTCCGTATTGTTTTCATAGTTTCAAAATATTGATTGAGGGGTTAGTCAGAAGTCAATGCAGCGGGTAGCGGGAATCGAACCCGCGTGATCAGCTTGGAAGGCTGGAGCTTTACCACTAAGCTATACCCGCGCTGCACAGTCATTCTACAAAAGTGGCGAGAATTTGCAAGATTTTTTTTTCTTTTTTCGCTTTTTTTGTTTATCTTAGATTATCACTATATAATACGAAATTGTTCCTCTTAACATTATGGCTTAATAATTACCTAAATTGTTAACTATTGATAACTTGTTTTTGTCATCACAGAAAATTTCTTTCTTCTCCTCTGCTTTAGCAGCGCCATGAGTGCTACGAGGCTGAGAGTGGCACTGCTGGGCTCGGGTATAATGCGCCCTATGGTCAGTCCATTATCCTGATAGCTTACGTACAAATTGGCATCCATTGATTCATAGTAGGCAAAGCCCGCATTCATATTGAGATCCCATAGCCCATCTCCCGTGCCAGAGACTATATTGAGCTGCGTTCCCTCACTGAGCTTTTCAGTCAGGCCTCCTATGACTGTGACGCTAAAGGAATTTTTACTGAGCAACAAGTCGCTAAGGTGGATATCTATCGTGCTTATACTACTTATATCCAAGGAGGCAAATGAGTCAATCTTGATATGAGAATAGGCCCCTTGCTCTTCACCCTGTACATAAAAGGCAAAACTGCCTAGCTCCGAGATATCCGTATCCTGTGTCAGAGTCAGCGAGGCATCGCGCATGCTGCCCCCGCTGATACTGCCGAGGCTCAGTGAGGCTGCCTCAATGAGGTCAGCCGTCAGCGTGTAATCGCCCTGTAAAAGCGATAAGTCATTGATCTGGCGCGTCGAATCACTATTCGTATAGGAGCGAATATTGCCCTCCAGCGTCACTTTGTCACCGTCATTTTCGGTGCTCACTTCAAAGCCATCGCCGCTGCTCGACTCGATATTGACGGCATCGCCCAGGGTCTTTGTGCCAGATTGTGACTCCTTATAATAGGAGGAAATGCTCGCCCCATCGCCAAAGGTGATATTGCTTTCAATGTCGTCAGAGCCTACTTGTTGCAAGATTTGAATGCCTGCAACTACTGGATTCGTTGTCGTGCTCGTGCTGCCGTCATAGAGGACATCAATCGTGATACTGCCATCAAAGATCCCCGTGAGTGCTCCCTTTACCTCGTTGTCCGTCCCTGATCCATTCACAAAAATCCCCACGGCAGCCTCTACGGCTGTGCTGGTGCTCTTGATGCTGATATCGGAGCTGATGTAGCCAATGAGTGGCTCTGCGGCATTGGTGTTGTCGTCTCCTGTGCCAATGAAGAGAATGCCTGACGCCTGCTTTACCTCATTGATTGTAATGCTCCCCGTGACCCCAGCTCCAGCAATAGCATTGCCATCCGAGTCAACGCCTACGCGCGTCCCTGCGTTGAATTGGTAGCCGACAGCTTCTGTGCTATTCCCCGCAGTCACTGTTGTGGAGAGCGTTTGCACATCATAATAAGCACCAATCTCGACCCCATAGGCGGCGGGCTGTGTCTGCTCAGTGCCGCCTGGGTAGAGGACTGTATTGTAATTCGTAATAGACACAGAGCCTGCGACCTCCTTGATCTTGTTGTACTCCGTATCACCCGCCGCATAATTGTGCAGGATGATGCCATAAGCTGCATCTGATAGCTCGTCTGTCAGCGTGGTGATGGTGACATCAAGATCCAGCGTCCAGTCGTATGTTGTAGGTGTCGTGGGCAGGTTGGAGATGCGTACCACCTCCCACGAGTCGAAGTGATCCGCGTCCTCCGCATCGCCGACGCTTGCGTGAAAGATTCCAGTAATCTTCTCTACGCTCTCTGTACCAGCTATCTCTACGATGTAGCCCCAGTGGGTCGTTTCACTGCCCGTGAGTGTCTCATCACCGAGATTCCAAGAATTGTCAGTTGAGGGGGTGTAAGTGAAGAACTGATCAACCCCTGTTTGGGCTAGTAGCGGCATTCCCGCCTGGCAAAGAATGCTGGCGGCTGTGATGTAGTTGGAAAAATATGTTGACATGTGTTAGGGTAAGCCTTCATGGCTTTGCTACTATAATAAGGTTTTTTGATACCTCATCCACAACATATAGATGTATGAATACTACAACAAAAAACAAAAACGCCCCCTTCGCCTACAATCAACAGGGCAAGCGCTATAACAACTAGCCAGCCTCGTGTCAACGCAGGCTTGCCATGAGGTGACAAAAATCGTAGAATAGGGCATGAAATTCTACGTCGTAGCAGGAGAGAAGAGCGGGGACAAGCAAGGAGCACTACTCATGGAGCAGCTTCGCATCGCCCTGCCGCAGCTCGAGTTTTGCGGCTTGGGAGGTGAGCGCATGCATGCATTGAGCGCACAGGTGGAGAATTGGACAGAAAAAGCCGCAGTCATCGGCTTTGTCGAAGTCTTTAAAAATATCCGTTACTTCAAGCGTCACCTCGACTCGATGACAGCGCGCATCACGCAGGATCAGCCCGATGCCCTCATCCTGATCGACTATCCGGGATTCAACCAACGTCTCGCGCAGCGAGTGCGCAAGAACTGCCCGCAGACAAAGATCATCTGGTTTATCGCCCCCATGGTCTGGGCGTGGAATCGCGGCCGCATCCCCAAGCTCGCGGCCACTCTCGACCTCATGCTCTGCACCTTCCCCTTTGAGAAAAAGCTCTTTGAAGACGCAGGCCTGCGCACCGAGTTCGTCGGTCATCCCCTCGTTGATGACATCGCCGCCCAGCGGCGCGACGACCTACGTGAGCCCCATCTTATAGGGCTCTTCCCCGGGAGCCGACGCCGCGAGGTCGAGCGTATCTTTCCCATCTTTATGGAAATCATCGCGCGCGCCCAGCAGCAGCGCCCCGAGTGGCGGTTTGTCTGCTCCGCGAGCTCTCCTCAGATGGAGCAGCTGATGCACACGCTACGTCGTAAGGCTAATGCCCCTGCTGAGCTCATCAACATCTCTCAGGGCTCCTATCACACCCTCATGGACCGCTGCCAAGCCGCTCTCGTCACCAGTGGTACAGCCACGCTAGAAGCCGCACTGCATCGCCTCCCCTTCGCGCTCGTCTATGAAGTGCCCGCTCTGACCTACCTCATGGCGCGTTTTCTGCTCAAGATACGCTTCATTGGCATGGTCAATATCCTCGTCGATCGCGCCGTCACACGCGAGCTCATCCAGCATGATTTCACCCCTGCGAATTGCCTCCACGAGCTCTCGCTACTCATGCAGCCAGAGACGCGTAAAAAAGTCCTGCAAGGCATGCAAGAATCCATCGCCCTGCTCGGGCAGGGAGGTGCTGCACAGAAATCGGCACATGCCATCCTCAGCCTCTTTGCCACCTCGGCAAAAGCCGACTAACTTTCCTCCTCTTCCTCCTCTGCCGCCTCTAGGTAATCCTCCTCGCTCGCCTCTGGATAATCTTGCTTGCGCGTAGCATCGGGGCTAGCTGTGCGGCGAGAGCAATCACAGCACGAGCTCTGCTGACAATGACCACAGAGGCGCTCCTGCAAGAGGCATCCGAGCAAGGAGTGAGGATTTTTCTTGCAGCGTAGAGTACTGTGCTCTTGCAGTATCCTAGTCCATTGCTGCTCACCTATCTCCTCCAAGTCGAGGAAGACTGGTTGCTCATCTGATGCATCTTGCTTCATGATCATTCATACTCAGCCGCCTCTAGCCCATCCTCCATCTCGTCGTCCTCATAATACTTCTGCTGATGAGCCACACGATAGGCTTCTGTATTAGCCTTTTGTAATACGAAGGAGAGAAAATTCCCCATGAGCAGTCCAATCTGCTCATGCGAAGCCTCTTCACGTATAGCACGCATTAGTTCTTGAGGGAAAGCAATATGTAGCATAGGGGTGCAAGGCACTCTCTTCTCGCCCATGAGCTCGCGCAGACGTGCATGATAACGCTCAGGAATGGGACGATACGAGAACCATCCACGCACAGTGCCACCCTTGACACAAAGCTGCTCTCCCAGCCAATCTGTGGTTTTTTTCTCGCGGCGTAGCCATGATTTGACCTCTTGCGTTAATTGCTCCGAACTCACCGTTAGATTCTAAAAGTGCAAGCACAACGAATCAAGAAAATTGAAGAAAGTATCGGCATCGTCAATGCGATTGACATCATGCTATACGCAATGCGCATAGATGTGCCTTGCACGCTCACGCCCGAGCACCGCGGCGAGCCATCTTTGCCTCAAATCGCTGCCATAAAGGCTCAGCTCGCACATCCTCGGGCAGGTCAGTCCCCTCCAGCAGATGGGCTGCTAGCTGCGCACTCACCCATGGAGCCGTCGTGCATCCACGGCTCCCCAAGCCACCGAGCATAAAATGCCCCGAGCGCTGTGGGATAGCCCCCGCCACAGGCTGGGAGTAGCGAATGATAGGTCGCACCGCAGCACGCGCCCCGAGTAGCTCGTAGGCACCTGAATAGCGCCGTTCAAATCCATGCAGCAGCTCAGCCACAGCCATAGCAGAAGGCTCACCAGGATGAGACCATACCCAATCATAGCTCGCCCCCAGTCGCCATACATCCTCGTGATGACGCACCAGCCAATGTCCGTAGTGCAAGATCGCATCAGAAGCTTCAAAATCAGCGAGACGCAGATCCAGAATACAGCCCTGTGAGAGACGACTCTCCAGCCAAGGAGCCTCCAAAATCTGCGCCGTCTCAAAGCCCACGCACCAGACCACCGCGCGAAAATCACGCCCCCGCCAGCGCAGCGAGCCATCGGCCTGCTCGACGATATCAGAGAGCGCGAGCTCAGCCTCCTCAAAGCAGCGCTGCTCGATGAGCCACGCACGCTGCGCATTCACCAGCGACTCCGCATGCAGCACGGCCGCTCCGTAGGTGACAGCCGCTAGCCCCTCACCCTGCCACTGAGGCAGCCAAGGCAGCAGCGGGCCTGCAAAGCTCGCTGTCTGCGCATCCTCGCGACGCTGTAACCAAAAGGCGCGCTGATCCTCATCCTGCAGCTCGCGCCAGAGCTCTGTACACTGCCACCAGCGGCCGCCGAGCACCTGCTCCGTCTCCGCGTAGTAGCGATGCGCCTCGGCGAGGCACTCCTCCTGGCGCCAATCGGGCTTGATCTTGCGTCCAGTGAGAGGATTCACCAGCCCTGCTGCGACACGCGAAGCCGTCTCGCCTAGGGGGCGATCCACCACCAGACAGCTCTGCCCCGCGCGAATGAGTCGCCAAGCGAGGCACGAACCAGCCAGCCCCTGACCAACAATGAGGATGGGGTGAGACACAAGCGTGAGTAAAAAAAGCTTAGAAGGGAAGTCCCATGCCGCCTGTGACCTTGCGCATCTCGCCCTCGGCCATCTCCTTGGCGCCATTGATCGCGTCCTGCACCGCCTTGAGCACGAGCGAGGAGAGGAACTCCGCGTCATCTGCATCAATTACGGCTGGATCAATCACCAGCGATTTAATCATCCCTGTGCCATCCGCGACGGCCTTGATCTTGCCACCAGCTGCTTCAGCGCTGAATTCCTTGACGGCGAGAGCCTCTTGAGCCTGCGCCATATTCGCCTGCATGGCCTGAGCCTGCTTCATTAATTTCTGTATATTCATGATAATGTTCGTTGTAAAAGAGAGTGAATGATCACTGAATGATGCGAGCGTGGAATTGCTTGAGCGCATCTATAATGAGCGGATCATCATAAAAATCCTTCTCGCGCTGCAAACGTGCCTCCTCAATAGAGGGGTCAACAGTAGGAGTCGTCGGGGGGATGACCACCGGCTTCGGCGCTGCGACCTCGACGATCTCAGGCAGCGGCATACGCTCCGAGACATCCGCCTCAGAGGGCAAGGGCATTGTGGCATCGGTAAGCACGCGCACGCGGAAGCGCTGTCCGCAGAGCTCCTCGAGGATATCGAGCAGCGAGCTCTGAGAGTCGGCATCCAGCAGCGCATCGCGCAGCATCCTATTCTCCGGATGCACGGCAAAACAAATTTCACCCTGAACACAGCTCACAAAATGAGCCAACTCCATGATGGCAAACTGCAAGGGGAATCGTCGCTCATAAAGCTCCAAGCACTCATTCCACAAGCCTGCATCCAGATCCCTCTTGGAGATCTGCTCCATCATAGCAAACGCAGGGGTAGGGGGGGCAAAGCTAGGCGGAGCATCATCAATAGGCTCAAGGCGACGCTCTACGCGTGTGACCTCCTGAGCCACCTCGGTAGGGGGCTCGGCCGAAGTCGCAACAGCTGCAGGCTCTGGCTCCCTCAAATCCATGCCAAACATCTCATCATGATGCCCACCGTCCAGCGGCATACTCAAGGCATCATCAACAGGCATGCGCAATGAAACAGGCTCTTCATAAGTCCTTACCACAGGCATCACTTTCACCACAGGGGCGGCTTCCTTCACGGGGACGTCTTCCACCACAGGCGTAGCTGCCACCACCACAGGGTCAGTTTCCACTACAGGGACGGCTTCCTTTACGGGGTCAGTTTCCACTACAGGCGCAGCTTCCACTACAGGCGCAGCTTCCACTACAGGCGCAGCTTCCACCACAGGCGCAGCTTCCACCACAGGCGCAGCAGCAGACTCAAGCTGCCCATGAGGATAAACAATATCCGGCAAGCGCGTCGTCGCAATAGGAGTCTCAGGCAGCTCTGCGCCTTGCAGCGCGCGCACAATATCACTGATATTCGCCTCCGCGAGACAATGCACCGACTGAATAAGCCCCATCTCCAGATGCAAGCGCTTATTACTACTCCAGCGCAAACGCTCCTCCGTGATCGCGAGGAGCTCCATCACGCGAATGAGCTTGTCCGCTGGCGTGCGCTCCATGAGCTGCTGCAAGGTCGCGAGCCAAGCCTCGGGGATAGAATGTACTGCATGCTCTGATACCACCTTGCGCACCAGCAGCTCACGCACAGCCCCCATCAGCTCGTGGAGTAGCTGCCCCATATCACTACCGGACTCCGCCACCTCATGCACGAGATGCAAGAGACTAGGTAGCTGCCTATCTAATAAATAACTCAGCGCGCGCGCCACCGTCTCGCGATTCGTCACGCCAAAGACATCATTGACATGCTGCTCCACAATCTGCGTCCCGCAAAAAGACACCAGCTGATCGAGCATCGACTGCGCATCACGCATCCCCCCATCAGCCACACGCGCAATCGCCATTGCCGCCTCTGGGCTCAGAGAGACTCCCTCCTCAGAGGCAATATGCACGAGGTGGGATGCGATCACATCCGCAGGGATGGGGCGTAGGTCAAAGCGCTGGCAGCGCGAGAGAATCGTCGGTAAAATCTTGTGAGCTTCTGTCGTCGCAAAGATGAACTTCACATGCGAGGGCGGCTCCTCAAGCGTCTTGAGCAGCGCGTTGAAAGACTCCTTGGTGAGCATGTGCACCTCATCAATATAGATGATGCGAAACTGCCCCTGCGTCGGGCGAAACTGCGCATTATCACGCAGCTCGCGGATGTGGTCGATCCCGCGATTCGACGCGCCATCAATCTCGAGTACATCGAGGCTACGCCCCTCTGCAATCTCTAGGCAGGTCGGCTCATCGGGGTCGAAGTCGACGCGAGGCCCTGCTGTGCAGTTGAGGGCCTTGGCAAAAATACGCGCCGTGGAGGTCTTGCCCGTGCCGCGCGGACCTACAAAGAGGTAGGCGTGTGCCAAGCGATTCTGCTCAATGGCATTGCACAATGTCTGGATGACATGATCCTGACCCAGTACATCCTTAAAGGTGCGCGGGCGGTACTTTCTCGCAAAAACCTGATAACTCACGTTGTGATTCTAGCTTATAGTACCCCCGCAGCGCAAGGAATTTTTTACATGCTACGCACGCAAGATCTTTTAAGGCAACTCCACCGTGACAGGGATCACGCTGATTTCGATAGGCTGATTTGCCTCGTAGGTATCGCGTCCGAGAACCACTGTGCCTTCTGAGTTTGTGTAGAATGTGTCGTACTCCGCCGTACTCTGCAAGACACCCTCTCGCGTTTCGAAGTTAATGTTGAATAGGATGGGTTCGCCTGCGATGGAGGGGTTGCCGCCGGGCTCACCAAAGACTGCAGAGATCAGATCAAAATCGCGTGCATCGTCATTGTCGAGTAATGTGAGTGAGAGTGTTGCCAGTGTGGGGATACCGTCGGGCTGTTGCTGCTCATCGGTCGCATAAATCATGGAGACAGGAAAGATTTCTCCGTCCACATTGATGTTGCCCGTGAGCAAGACCTGATTGGAGGCTGTAGGGATACCGCTCGGCCCTGCACCGTCCGAGCTCACGAAGAAGAAACGCCCAAAGTCGTTGCGTACAAGGAATCGATCGCGCGCAGAAGAGAAGTCCGAGAGTGTCATGACGCCTGCCGCATTTTCCTCCTCAGGGGCTGAAGAGCTGCAAGAGCTGAGTGTGCCTATGGTGGAAGAGGCGAGGATAAGAAGACCGCAGTAAGTGAATATTTTTTTAAACATGGAAAGAATGATAAAAGCTATGTGAAAGACTCACCCCGTTGTCTGCCCTCTGCTGCCCCCGTAGTAAGGTAGGTGTAGCCGATACAGCGAATAAGAGATGTGTGATTATTATCTATCTATTTTTGCCTCCTAAGTCAAGAAAAATGTGACATGGGAAGAAATATCATGAACGAATGAATTTCACTTGATTAAAAAGGCTTTTTTTCTTGACTAGGTAGATGAGTGTTGTATGATTGCATGCATAGACAAAACTGCTATGAACGGACTACAACGTACAACTTTTTCCCTCATCGCCACGCTGCCTCTCCTATCTCTCCCCTTGATACTTACAGGCTGTGGTGACTCTTCCTCCGATACGACTGAGGTCGTCGAGGAGCGCATTTGGACGCTGACGGCGGATGATTTTGCCACGGGGGACTATGCGCTCAATCTGAGCTCTGTGCATGGGCCTCCTATCGAGCTTGTTCCGGAGGAGGGCGGTACTCAGGGTGTTATGCGTGTAGGTGGGGTGAGTACGCCTGTGAGTTTCTTTTACGCTCCTATGACGGAGGTTAATGAGGAGGCGCCCTCATCGGCTGTATTAGAGATGCGCTTCAACGATCCTGCGTCGGGCTCTGTTAATCAAGTGCTCGCGGCTTTGGGTGTGACGCTTTTGCGAGAAGATGGTAGTCTGCCAGAAGATGTAGTTGATGGTGGTGCTGCTGCTGATCCCGTGCCTCTGCCTGAGGGCTCAAGTATAGAGTTTTTATTGAAATTTACGCCCTTTACATCAGTTCAAGCCGTGGTTACAGCTATGCCTAGTGTTGAGCTTGAGAATGTGTATGCCGATTGGCCTGCCTTTGATGACGTTACTGAGGAAAACGAGCTACTCAGCTCATGGGTCTTGCTCGATATGCTGCGCACCGATTTTACCATTACCAAACAATAAAGCAATCGCCCCCTGCCTCATATGAAAATATATAAAAAAATAGCACTGTGCACTCTCACGAGTCTGCTCGCTCTCTCCCCTTTGCTCACCTTGCAAGGCTGCTCATCTGGTACCGCTGAGGAAGAAGCAGATGCGAGCTTCGACGGGGTGATGACGGTGGAGAATTTTGCAAGCTTGTCCAAGTCCTTTCAGATTTTGTCGACAGGTCTCGTCAATATCGTGCCTCAGACCCTCATTACGCCTAGGGATCAGATTACAGATTTCGTCGAGGTCTTTGGCTACATACAGGCTCAAACCACCGAGGGCGATGCCACCCCTGTGCAGGTGCTGATGACTTATACGACATCGGGACAGGCTACTCCAGATTCCCCCCCAACGAATGGTGTGCTCAGTGTGAGTTTTTCCTCCTCAACTGGGCAAAACAACGATTCGATCATCAGAGCGCTAGGTTTTCGCGAGGTGTCTCAAGGACATGTCTTATCTGATCTTGAGTTTGACTTCAACTTTATTGTCAGCTCTGTTGATATCGCAGGCGCGGGCGGTGATGGTGGTACGATTTACCCTGGTGATGGCGGAACGACGGAAGACACGACCTACGAAGAAAAAATCTATAATCGCGTCTTTACTGTTACCCGTAGCACATTCTAATCCTATTAACCGCATACCTTTCTTTATATGAAATTATACTTAAGTGCTTTTTCTATCTTCTTGGCTCTAGCCACAGCCCCTCTCTTTGTGAGCTCTTGCTCCAACTCTGAGGAGGAAGAGGTAGTGACGCCTTTGGGGGTCACCGCCAGCGAGTTTGCCAGCGGTTCTGTGATCATGGATGTACGCGCGGCCAAATCGCTCATCATTCGTCCTGTATCCTCACCAGAGGAGGTTGACGAGTTTGCCATGCGTGCGACAGGTGTCTTTGGTTCGCTTGATGCGGGCTCAGAGAGCTTCCCTGTGAACTTTACCTACGAGGCCGAGGGTGATATCTTGACGACAGGAATCGTGTCTGCGACCATCAAGGTCTCGCTTGTAGGCGTTGAGTCCGTTCAGAATACGACACTGCTTGAGGCATTTGGAGCTCCTCTAGACGGACGCTTTCTCAGTGCCATCTTCTATGTCAACTATCTCTCACAGACGATCACGGGTGAGTCGCGCGTGCAGCAGCCCGCTAGTCTTGACCCAGACGGCCTCGGTGGAGGTATAATCATTACTGGTGTATTGCAGCCCCAGACCTCCACTCTCAATAATATTCAATTCTTCTTCCGTGAGATTACGGAGTAAGATGATTCCATTTCTCTATTCTCTCCCAATCACTATGATGAAAAAACGATTGATTTCTTCCCTATGCATAGGCAGCTTGATGCTAGGCAGCGTTTTGACCTTTAGCTCTTGCAATTCTGACTCAAGTAGCGAAGATGACGAAACAACGCTAGACTCAAGACCTCTCGTCATCACCGAGGCTGAGTTTGCAGCAGCACGCTACAAGTACAGCTTTGTCACCCAGGGCGGTCAGCTCATTAACCTCACTCCAATACACGGGGGCATTATCGGGGGGGATCTCCCTGCAACCATGGAGGTAGTAGGTACTGGGGTGAGCACTCCCGTACTAATATCATACCAACTCGATGATCCTTTTCTTGATCCCGAGGAGGAAGGAGAGATCATTGAGGGGATTATCGTCATCGAGTTCGAAGATCTCACCGATACGTCTCTTGCTTTTTTCAAAGCGCTTGGCGTGACGATAGAGGCTGAAGAACTCCCTGTAGGCTCAGCTATGGCAATTAATCTCCTCTTTCTCAACCCCGATGGCAAGGAAGGGCATAGTGCCTCGCAGACATTCGGCGAGCTCGCCACTGTCCCAGCTTCGTGGACGACAGATCAAGGCTCTCTCGTAGAAAGCGGAGAGCTCACGCTTTGGATTGAGGGCTCCATGCTGCAAGGGGGCTATATCATCGAACGCAACCTTTAACCAACTATCATTTCTTATATGAAAGTATTTTCTAAAATAGCCCTTGTTTTATCTCTCTGTGCCCTCCCGCTGGTCTCGCTCACAGCCTGCTCAGGTACAGGAGAAGATGAGGAAAAGGAAACTGTCGTGACGGAGGAGGCCTTTAGCACAGGAAGATCCAATTTCGTTGTCTATGGACCTACGACCTTCCAAGTTGTACCCACATTCATCTATGGTAGCTCAGCGGAAAGCGGTAACAACCTGATCACAGAAGGAGAGCTCCTTGTAGGTGAAACCGCTGTGCCTGTTTACTATGTCTACGATACAATTGGTGACCCTGAGAATCCTACTCAGGCGAATTTGAGAGTGACGCTCTATGATGCTGAGGCGTATGCATCAAATACGGATCTGCTCAACGGTCTGGGCATCCCCTCGACGACGACCATTACTTATGTACAAATCGTCTACGATTTTGTGTCTCAGAATTGCGATGTCATCACGTCTGGTATACAGACACGCTCCGTCAATAATGTGGCGCAAGATGTCATTGTCAACATCGCGCATAGGGATACGCCTTTCCGTATTGTAGCTCCCAGCTCCTTTTAATGAACTCTTAGATTTTTGAATGTATGAAATTTCCAGCTATTACAAAGCTATCACTCGCGCTCCTCTTGGGGGTCATGCCCCTTGCCTGCACTTCTGGTGGTGATGAAGAAACAGAAGAAAGCACTGACCCCTTTGCTAATATAGCATGGCCTGACTCCCTCGTGCCTTCTGATGCTGCGGGGGGGGATACAATGTTGATCATCGGCGATGGCAGTGACGTGCCCGTCATTCCCTACTCTCATGGATACTTTGACTCAGGTCCTGGTACCTCTGAGTTTATCTTTGAAGGAGGCAGCACGGGCGGTCTCGTCACGGTGGCGGGTCTACCACTCTTTATCAGCGACGCTGATATGGGGGTTCGCATTGTGCCTCTGGAGCACGAGGTACGTGAGGGTACGAGTACATGGACAGCTCCTCCTGTGGAGAAGAATGTCATGGGTCCCTTTACCTTAGAGTTCGCCAATAGACCAGTTGACGCCTTTCTCGATGGCAATGGGATACTTCAAATCATACCGCGTAATCGTATTGATCGTATCTATCGCTACTCCGATGTGATTCTTCAATTCTCCTCACGCACCATTGATGGGGACAACTATGTGTATCAAGGCGTGTTCTTGAGCGGTCTCTTTGCCTTCACCGCGGGTGGCTCCTATGGGGACACGCGACTGGATACTGATGGTGATGATACGTGGCTTACATTCCCGCTCACAGGGCGTCGCTTTGTGTACACGGCACCTATACCGCCCGATCCTGTCCCAGAGCCTGTTGATCCCGTAGAGCCCGTAGAGCCCGTTGATCCTGCGGACCCAGCTGATCCCGCTGATCCAGCACCTTAAGCTCATTTGATTTTGCATTTTCACTCCCTTCGCTCGCGCGTAAGGGAGTGTTTTTTTATTCTAAGGGAGGCGATAGGGACTTGACCTCAGGGAGTTCAGAGACTATACTGTTGCATATGTTTACATCGTCGATGAAGAAGCGTCGCGCCTTGGCTCTACTCAGCATAGCTACCACACTCTCAGCTCTCTCCTTTGCGCAGACGGAGTCAGCCGATCCCTTCCTCGATGCCATCGCAGAGGATGATAAAAAGCGTGCAGCAGAAAAGCGTGAGGTTGAAAGGGATAAGAAGATTGCCGATGCCCTCAAGCCTACAGAAACTGCTGACGAAGACCTGCCCGAAATCGTGCAACCAGGCTTCACCGATATGCTGGAGCTCGAGCGCGTGCTTGCCGGCAATACGGGCATCCTCTTTGATGAGCTCAGCTACGAGGGGAAGAAAATCTCACGCGTCAACATACGCTTTCGCAACGCACGTCGCCATGTCCCCGCACAGCGCCTCCTCGACCTCATCTCTCTGAAGGCGGGCATGCGCTACTCGGGTACACGCGCCAATGCTGACCTAGAGCGTCTCATTGAGGAAGGACTCGTCGCAGGAGATGCGCGTATGGAGCTCTACCCAGAGGGCTCGGGGGTGCGTGTCGTCTTTAACGTAGGCACGACGAATCTCGTCGGCGGCATTGGCTTTATCGGCAATAGAATGTTTGACCAGCGCGAGCTGCGTGACGAGACCAAGCTCAAGTCGGGACGCATGATACATGACAAGGATCTCGCTATTGCACGTGAAGGAGTGCTCAAGTACTATAATGAAGCCCGCTACCCCAAGGCACAAGTCTCATGGGAAGAGCGTCGCACCTCCGCGGCGGGATACCGCGATATTGTTTTTAAGATCTATGAAGGTCCTCGCGGGGAGGTCGTTGACATCAAGTTCCAAGGCAACAAGCAGTTTGACGGCGAGCAGTTGCGTCAAGTCATGCAGACTCAGGAAAAGGGCTTGCTCTACTTCTTTACCAACTCGGGTCGCTACAGCGAGGCACAGCTTGAGGATGATCTTGAGGCACTCGTCAAGCACTACCGCAACTTTGGCTACCTGCGTGCACGCGTCGCTGAGGTGAAGTATTACAATGTCGGTACACCATCGCATGAGAAGCTCCGCATGGTCGTCACCATTGATGAGGGACCGCGCTACCGTGTGCGCCGCGTCTCCTTTGCGGGTAATACGATCTTTAACCACCAGCAGCTCGAGCCCGCCCTCAGCATGATCAAGGGCGACATCTACTCGCTCAAAAAGGTAGCGGACGACGTGAAGCTCGTGCGCTCCTACTATGGTGCGAAGGGCTATGCCGACGCAAGTGTGCGCCCCGATGTACGCGAAACAGGCGTCGATAGCTCGGGCATGCGCTACATCGACATCACCTACAGACTCGAAGAGGGACGCCCCTATCGCGTGGGTCGTGTGAATGTGCGCGGCAATACCAAGACACGCCCCCACGTCATCATGCGTGAGCTGCCCCTCAAGTCGGGCGCTCCTCTCAACTCGGTGGACTTGGAAACGGCCAATCGTCGCCTGCGCAATCTAGGCTACTTTGAGAGTGTGACCGTCTCCCAGACCGCCTCGGTGACACCTGGCTATCGCGATGTGAATATCTCGGTAGCGGAGCGCCGCACGGGGGATCTGCGCTTTGGCGTCTCCTTCTCCACGGACTCGAGTATTGCGCTTTTTGCCAACGTCACGCAGTCGAACTTTGACATACGCGGCCTCACCAATGGGGTCTTCGTCGGCGGCGGTCAGCGTCTGACCCTCTCCGCCAATATTGGTACGGAGTACCAGACAGCCTCCCTCTTCCTGCTTGAGCCATGGTTCTTGGATCGCAAGCTCGCCTTTGGCAATGAGATCTTCTTTAGCAGCTCTGACTTCTTGAGCGACTACTACTCGCAAAAGAGCTTTGGCTACGCCACCTCTCTGCGTCACGCTCTCAGCGATCTCGCCTCCCTCAAGCTTGAGTACCGCATTGAGCAGTATGAGCTCGACCCTACGGGTGACGCTCCTCCCTATTTTGTAAACAATTCTGGTAGCTTTACACGCAGTCACTTGGAGTTCTCATACAAGTACGACACACGCGATGCGGTCGTGCTTCCTCGCAAGGGGGGACACCTGGAGGCTCTCATCGGCTATAGTGGTCCTGGTAGCACGGTGGAGACCTACAATATGGGACTCTCAGGCTCGTATTACTACAATAGCTTCTGGGATAGTATTTTCAGTGTAAAGTTTGGCATGAAGACCGTCGATACCGTCAGCAGCAGCGATACGGTGCCCATCTTTGAGAGTGGCTTCTTGGGCGGACCTCACGATCTGCGTGGCTTCCGCTTCCGCGACGTGGGTCTCGTCGATCCCGCCCTTGCTGGTGATGAGACGATGGGTGGCAATAGCTCCTTCTTTGCGCAGTTTGAAGTCACCTTCCCCATCATCGACAGTCTGCGCCTTGCCGCCTTCTTTGATGCGGGCTTTGTGCATGCCAATAGCTTTGACTTTGCTCCCGAGCTCTGGGCTGCGGATGTGGGTATAGGTATTCGTCTCAATCTTCCCATGGGACCGCTCGCCGCCGACTTTGCTTTCCCTGTCGCTAGTGACAATGCCATTGATGACGGGGCGCAGTTCCAGTTCTACGCCGATTACGAATATTAGAATCGTCTCTACCTCCTCAGAAAGCCCTGTGATCCTACAGGGCTTTTTGTCGGGGATGACACAGAGGCTGGTGAGCTCAGGGATTTTTTTTATTGCAATCTTGATGTGCCTTGGCTAGAATGATCTTCGTTGGATGCTTGTACATACATAGCGTCCAAGCATCGTTTTATACATACTCATGACACGCAAGTTTTATTACGACACGGGAGAGGAAAAGATAGGTCCCGTTACGGGACAAGACCTTGTACGTCTACTCCAGCAGGGAGAGATACAAGAGGATACATGGGTGCGCCGCGCCGAGTCTTCTACGTGGCGTCAGCTTGCCAATGTCGATCTGCGTGAGGAGCAGCAGCGTGAGAAGGCACGCAGCTTCTGGAGCAATCTGTGGGCGAGCTTGCCTCCGGGTGCCATTGTGGGCTTGATTTGCCTGCTGATCTTTGCCCTCGCCGCTATCTTTTTGATCGGTAGTCTCGTGGTGAGTTTCTTCCCCTATATCATTGCCATTTTGGTCGTATGGCTACTCTATCGCGCCATACGCTAAAGGTCTAGAAAAGTGGAGCACGCGTCGCAGCCCTGCGAATGTTGCCCTCGTCTATCCTAGCGGGGCATGCCCAAGAGTGATGACGCGAGTTTTGTACAGCGCCGTCATACAGGTCTGCCTATGTCCTGCGGGTGGCAAGATCAGCCTCGACGAAGTGCTCGTGTGCAGGGTCGAGGCTTTTTTTCTAGCCAAAGAGCCTAGTTGAAGATGACGGTCTTGTTTGCGTAGACGAGGATTTTGTGCGCGATGTGCTTTTCGACGGCATGGGAGAGTACGATTTTTTCAATATCTCGTCCCTTGTTGATTAGTGTCTGGACGGAGTCGCGATGCGAGACTCGCGTGATGTCTTGCTCGATGATAGGACCGGCATCTAGGTCGTTGGTGACGTAGTGGCTCGTGGCTCCGATGAGCTTGACTCCGCGATCAAAGGCGGCGTGGTAGGGCTTTGCACCGATGAAGGCGGGCAGGAAGGAGTGATGGATGTTGATGATCTGATTGGCGTAGGCGGAGATGAAGTGAGGGGAGAGGATCTGCATGTAGCGCGCGAGGACGACAAAGTCGATGCCCTGCTCGGCGAGCAGCGCGAGGGTGGCTTCTTCTTGTTGCTGTTTGTTCTCGCGCGTGATGGGGAAGACGTGGTAGGGGATGTCGAATTTGTCCGCGACGCCGCGCATGTCCTCGTGATTGCTGATGATGAGCGGGATTTCTACATTCCATTCACCGGCGGTGTAGCGTCCGAGCAGGTCAAAGAGGCAGTGGGGTATCTTGGAGACAAAGAGTGCCATGCGGGGCTTTTTATCGTTGAAGTAGAGCTGAAAGGTCAATTCATAACGCTTGGCGTAGAGCATGTCGAAGGTGTCCTCAATTTTTTCCTCTGGGATGCTAAAGTTGTCGAGCTCCCACTCCACGCGCATGAAGAAGACCTTCTCGATGCGCTCCGCGTGCTGGGCGAGGTAGATGATATTGCCCCCATTGTCGTTGATGAAGGTGGTGATGGTGGCGAGGATACCGGGCTGATCGGGGCAGTGGAGGAGCAGGATAGCCGTTTTGTTCGAGGGGGATAGCGCTGTCATGTGGGCGCATGATAGCATAAGGGAGGCTGCGTGGGAAATATTATTTCAGCCTAGGGAGAGCAACGCCGCTCTTGTCAAAGGTGAGGGGCTGCGCTATACTGCTGCTATGTCGAGTAGCTTTGGAAGTATATTTCGGATAAGTACATGGGGTGAGTCTCATGGAGTGGGTGTGGGCGTCGTCATAGATGGTTGCCCTGCAGGGGTGCAGCTCGATGGGGCGATGATTCAGCATGAGCTCGATCGCCGCCGCCCTGGGCAGAGCTCTATTGTCACCCCGCGTGATGAGGCGGATCGCGTCGAGATCCTCAGCGGGGTCTTGGATGGCGTGACCCTAGGGACAGCTATCGCGCTGTTGGTGCGCAATAAGGACCACCGCTCGACCTCCTATGATGAGATGCAGCATAGCTACCGCCCCTCGCATGCGGACTATACCTACGATGCCAAGTACGGGCGTCGCGCTTGGGCGGGCGGGGGACGTGCGAGTGCGCGTGAGACGATAGGGCGCGTGGCGGCTGGAGCGGTGGCCAAGGCGGTCTTGATCACACTTTACCCCGATCTTGAGATCCTCGCGTGGGTGGCGCGTGTGCATGATATTGAGTGCCCGCTGCGTCCCGATGAGGTGAGCAGGCAGGGTATTGAGAGTAATATGGTGCGCACGGCTGATGCGGCGAGTGCGGAGGCGATGACGGCCAAGATTGAGCAGGTGCGAGATCGTGGTGACTCGGTGGGTGGTGTGGTCGCCTGTAGCCTGCGTGGGGTGCCCGTGGGGCTGGGTGATCCCGTCTTTGACAAGTTGGAGGCGACGCTGGCGCATGCGATGATGAGCATCCCCGCGTGCAAGGGCTTTGAGCTGGGCAGCGGATTTGCGGCCTCGCAGTACTTGGGCAGCGAGCATAATGATGCTTTTTATATGCAGGGCGAGCGCGTGCGCACGCGTAGCAATCACAGTGGAGGCGTACAGGGGGGGATCAGCAATGGCGAGGATATTAATATGCGCCTCGCGTTCAAACCGACAGCGACGATTATGCTCTCTCAAGACACCATCAATGATCGCATGGAAGAAGTCACCCTGAAGGGCAAGGGGCGTCATGATGCCTGCGTGCTCCCCCGCGCCGTGCCTATAGTCGAGGCGATGGCAGCTCTGGTGCTCTGTGATCATGTGCTGCGTCAACGCGGCGCTCAGCTGTGATGCGCGTCAGCTCAGCCACGCGTGGGCACGCCCTTCTACTGAGCCAAAGGCATCTCTCTGATGCCTGATACGAGGTAGCTCGCCCGTCGTGAGAATGACCTCAATGATGTCAAAGCGGTAGGGAATGCTCTCGCGATGTGCACCGAGGTAGAGCAGCCATGTGTGAGCTGCTTTGCGCAGCAGCTCGCGCTTTTCCTGATCGACTGCCCGCGCGGGAGCTCCTCCCGCGAGTGACTGGCGTGTCTTTACCTCACAAAAGACGAGGGTGTCGCCCTCGCGTGTCACCAGATCAATCTCGCCGCCACCTCTGCGTCGGAAATTCTGACGCAGCACGCGATGCCCCTGAGCTCGCAGATATGAGGCAGCCACGTACTCGCCAAAGCTCCCAATCCAGTGCGACTCATTCTCCACGCTCTCAGGACGCTCAAAGCGCAGGGCATGCAGCACACAGCAACGCGCCGCCCATCGGTAGTACCACGCGATCATAGCATGTTATAATCCCAGATCCAGCGACATCTGCCCCAATTGCGCCACGGGGGCAAAGCTGCGCCTGTGATGGGGAGTGATCCCATGCTCGCGCAGCGCACGCAAATGCGCTGCTGTGCCGTAGCCCGCATGCTTGGCAAAGCCATAGGCGGGGAACTCTGCGTCGAGCTCATGCATCAGCCTATCACGCGCCACCTTGGCTAGGATGCTAGCAGCGGCAATATTGAGCTCACGCGCATCCCCCTTGACAAGCGCGAGCTGAGGGTAGGGGAATGCACTCACCGCTAGCCCATCAATCAGGCAGCAGTCGGGCTGGGGCTGCAAGCCCTCAGCCGCGCGACGCATGGCGAGATGCGTCGCGCGTAGGATATTGAGCTCATCAATCTCTGCCACACTCGCCTCAGCTATGCATTTGATCACGCTCTCATCCTCCATCAGCTTGTCAAAGAGAGCCTCGCGGCGCTTGGCTGTCAATTTCTTTGAGTCAGTCAAGCCCGACAACTCATAGCACTCGGGCAAGATCACCGCCGCCGCGAGCACGGGCCCTGCCAGCGGCCCGCGCCCCGCCTCATCAATGCCGCAGATCAGGCGATGACCTAGCAAACGCTGCGCCTGCTCATGCGTACGATCGGGATGCGGGGGCAGGGTGAATGACTGCTTTGACGTGGCGCGAGGGCTCATGGACGTGAGGGGGAAGGGGATTGGACCGTGGACTCGCTCATGGACTGCGGCAGGGCTTGTCCCGCCTTGAGCTCCATGAGCTGCTCAATATCGCGTAGATAGCGACTCATGGGCGTATTGAGGCTAGACTGCTGCTGGCGCAGCATCGCCCGCAGGCGCAAGTACTGCTGGAGATTGGCATGACCATCTCCCTTTGTATGTGTCATCTCATACCAGTCTAGATAGTCGCGCGCCCGCGTCGCCGCCTTGCTATAGGCGAGGCGCAGAGCCACCAGCTCAAGGATCATCTCCTCTATCTTCTCGGCATCGGGCTGCGTCTGTAGCAGTGAAATGATATTCTGGTACTGGGTGATGATGGGTCTATAGCCCTGAAAGGCACGTAGATTGAGCCGCGTGAGCTTGTGATGGATGCCGGGGAGTAGCTCTTGCCAGTCCTCCACAGCCATGAGCCCCTTGACATCATCCAGCGAGAGCTCTAGCGGCTGGCCAGTCTCGCGGTCCACCCGCACCACCTTGAGCGCATCAATGAGCATGGTCTCGGTGCGCAGAGGGGTGATATTCTCCATCAGATTGGGGCTTGCCATATTGGCCAATTCGAGAGCCCACCACTTTTGCAAGGACTCATCATTCAAGCCCAGTGCGTGGAAATACCTCATCAGCGACTCCTTCGCGCTCTGCTGGGAGGAGAGCCCCTCCTTCACCATATCCAATACAGCCTCCTCGCCCCCCGGCTGATTGAGCAAGCTGAGCATCAGAGCCGCACAGGAGGCATCAAAGAGCTGCTGCGAGCTCGCATCGAGTGAGGAACGCTCGGCAAGAGCCAATATATCCTTCACACTGAGTACATCCGAACGCTTGAAAAGCTCTGCGAAGAGCTCCCTATCCAAGCGCCCCCCGCGCCAGAGAACGGCCTGCTCCACGCCCGTCGTCAGCCACAGCGGCAAGACGAGCGCCCCCTCGTCCTCCTCCTCATAGGCCGCTAAATCCACCTGACGCAAAGCCTGCTCATACAGGCACACACGCACCAGCGCGCGGTGCAGATCACGCACATCAATACCGCCACCCACGTGGATACGCAGGCTCACGATAGGCTCACTGCCGAGCAAATCAATACTCAGCTGGTAGGGCTGTGCTACGGGGCGATCTCGCGCCTCGCCGACCAGCTCGATGAGGATCATGTACTGAGTCTTTGCAGGCAGAGAGATGAGCTTTTGCAAGTGGCGATAAATATCATCCCCGCGCGATGCGATAGCACCCGCACGCAGGCTATCCTTGCTCACGACTGTAAACACCCCTAGCTCGGAGGTCAAGCGCGGTATCTCCTGCCTCCTCGCCTCACCCGTAGCAGCGCGAGGCGGCTGAGCAGCGGGCGCAACAGCGGGAGGCGCAGCAGCTGTAGGAGGCGGCTGGGGAGCGGGGAGAGTGCTCTGTTGAGCCGCAGCGCAGCAACAGAATAGCGGCATGAGATAGACAACGCGCAACATCATGCGCTCATCATAGCAAAATGTGACTTCAAACAAAAGCCACATTTTCGCCGAGCTAGCACAGCGACGCGCAGGCTCTACTGATCCATCGCGTCCTTCTCATCGAGAATGCCCGATTTTTCCAAATAATAATCATAGCCTCCCGCATAGGGAGTGACCGCCCCATGACTGATATGGAGCGTCTTCTCAGCCAGAGCTCGGATGAAGTGCACATCATGCGAGATAAAGATGAGCGTGCCCTCGTAGTGCTTTAAGGCTTGACTGAGAGCCTCCACGCTTTGCAGGTCAAGGTGAGTAGTAGGCTCATCCATGAGCAGTAAGTTGGGTGGATTGACGAGGAACTTCACCAGACTCAGGCGCGACTTCTCCCCCCCCGAGAGCACCTCCACGCGCTTCTCCACATCGAGTCGGCGGAAGAGGAAGGAGCCTAGCACCGCGCGAGCCTCCTCCTCACGCAGCTCATGATTCGCATTCATGATCTCCTCGAGCACCGTGAAATTCGGCGTCAGATTCTCCGCACGCATTTGGGAGAAGTAGCCAATGCGCGTCGTCGTACCCGGTGTACGCCTGCCCTCGTCGATGGGGACAGCCCCCGCTAGGATCTTGAGCAGGGTCGATTTGCCCGCGCCATTGGGGCCTACGAGCACGATGCGATCGCCGCGCTCGATGAGTAGGTCGAGATTTTTGTAGATGCGTTTATCCCCGTAGGATTGGCCGACCTTTTCGAGCTCCATGACCTTCTGCATGGCGCGGGGCGGCTGGGGGAAGTTGAATTTGAAAATGCGACGCGCCTGCTTGGGCTTTTCCATACGCTCCATCTTCTGCAGCTGCTTGATACGGCTCTGCACCTGCGCGGCCTTGGACGCCACGGAGCGAAAGCGATCCACAAAGGACTCAATATGCGCGATCTCCTTTTGCTGATGCCTCCATGCGTTGAGCAGATGCTCGTAGCGCATATCCTTCTGCTCGACAAAGCGCGTGTAATTGCCCGTGTAGCGTATGAGCTTTGTATTCTCGATATCGTAGACGCACTCCACGAGCTCATCCATGAAGTCGCGATCATGCGAGATCATAAAGATAGCCCCAGGGTAGTTCTTCAAATAGCGCTGAAACCACAGCAGACTCAGCAAGTCCAGATGATTCGTCGGCTCATCGAGCATGAGCAAATCGGGCTCTGCCACCAGCAGCTGCGCGAGATGCGCACGCATGACCCAGCCCCCGCTCATCTCACGCGCGGGGCGATCAAAGTCACTGTCCTTGAAGGCGAGACCCTTGAGTATCTTTTTTGCCTTGGGCTCTAGCTGATAGCCATTGTGCGCGATGTAGGTATCCATCGCATGCGCATAGACCTCGCTGCTGGTATCTCCTGCGGCCTCACATTCGCGTATACGGGCGATGGCGTCGCCTAGCTCGGGGGTAATACTCATGGCGATTTCTAGCACGCTGCGATCGCTAGGATCTCCCGCCTCCTGCGCGAGGTAGCCAACTGCGGCGTATTCATCGCGATTGATCTGACCTTCATCGGGTGAGTCTGACCCTAGGATCATGCGAAAGAGGGTGGATTTGCCCGCCCCGTTGGGTCCGACTAGCGCGATGCGCTCGCCCCAGTTGACGGTGATTTCTGTCTCTGCAAAGAGGGTGCGTCCTGCGTGCGCCTTGGTGAGTTTTTTGATCGTCAGCATGAGCGAAGGAGTATACAGATCTGCAACGCTTTTGGCAATTCTTTATTCCTTGAGAGGAATAATGCGCGAGGAATGATACACTCTCGATTTTGAGACTTTGTAACTGCTTGATTTTTGTATGTTATTGTTAGGCGGTATTATGAACAGACTGCTTATCACTAGCTTCTTACTCGCCTTGTACTACAATTCGTGATACGATGCCGATCTACCTGTGAGAAGTGCAGGTAATACAACAATGACTCACAATTATGTACTAAGATGCATCGGTTCTCCTAGTTTTAAAGGGGAAGGTCGTCCGCACAGCAATCGCAAGGGCTAATCTCATCATCACCAAAGAAAGGACATTAGAAACAACTATTAGAAGCAGAACACACAGCCATTCATACACACACTTTGATCAGATCCAGATTCTACCATGTTAGAATCTGGGTTTGCTCTGTGCATGAAAAATAGGACTTGGTCGCTAGGGAGGATAAAAAGAAATCTGCAAAAAAAGCTTAACCTCTCTTTGTTTCTTGACGGCTGCTTTAATTTTTGATTTAATATGCTTTGTAATCCGTTATTCCAACGTATGAAAAAGACAACTCTCACTCTCGCTGTTCTCGTCACTTCGGTGATCCTCGCCTCTTGCTGCTCACAGGAAGCCCCTGCGCCTCCTCTGCGTTCTATGCCAACTTTTACTCCTGAGCCCACTGTTGTACAAGAAGTACGCCATGAGCCTGTGATGGTCTACGATACCAAGTAAGCTCGCTAGCTTTCTCTTCGTACTTATTGGCGAAGATAGACATTTAACATCTTTTACTAAGTCGTTACCCCTTCTAAAGAGAGGGGTAACGACTATTTTGTATAGAGAAAAAAGCAATAATGCCTCTATACATGATTGATCGCATCGAGACTCTGTGCTATATTGCTGCGCACATGTACTTCTCGCCTCATATCAAGCTTTACGATCTGCCGCAGTATCCCTGTATGCTCGTGCCCAATCGTATCAACATCAGCTTGCTCCATATGATAGAGGCGCACTGCGAGCAGACGGGAGGCGTGTGTTGGCTGGCGGATCGCGATCAAATGCCCAGCTCGGATATCACCGACTACCTGAGCAGCAAGCAGGCTGCGGGGATTATTTTTTCTAGTTCATCGGATGCAGTCGTAGAGGTACGCAGAAAGATTATCAAGGCTGTGCGACAAGGGGCAAGCGTCGTGTACCTCCCCAGCACACCATCCAAGGAGGAGCCCGCAGGAGACCCGCTCACCGATGTCAGCGCCTTGATTCTGGCATACTTTACCCAGATGCGTCTGGATATTCACCCGCTCTATCTAGGTCTTTACAATTATGACGAACAACGCCTCATCGCGACACGACTCCCCTGTGATCATATGATAGCCATGGGGCTAGAGCGCGTGATCGCAGGCGTAGATATGGCGCAGCGACTGCGTGAGGCATGGCAGGAGGCCTCGATGCGCCAGCTCGATGAGCTCCACCAGCTGGAGGAGGCAAATATAGCGATGCTCATCTTGGAGAGCCTCTTGACGCACTCCAAGGCTAGTGTGATTGATGGGGTGAATGATTCGCTGATCTCCTATGATGAGCTGCTCAGTCAGCTCGTGCCCCTAGCACGCGAGCTGCGTAGCACCTATTCACAGTGCTACCGCATCGGTATTATTTTGCCACCGGGGCGCGATGCGATTTTGGCGAATCTCGCCTGCCTGATCACAGGTATTATCCCTGTGAATATTGACACGACACTCGACCGTGCCAAGGTGGAGGCAATCATACGAGAGGCAGAGTTGACGCGCTTCATCACCGAGGAGCGTTATTATCAAAAGCCCTCCTCCTTTGCCTGGCCGCTGACGCGAGATCTGATCATGCTCGGCGAGCTGCTCGGGCGCATCGGCTCATGGCAGCGTCGCGTCTGGCTGACGACGGCGCATATCGCCTCACCTGCGCGTCTTTATCGCTGGCTGCTTGCGCTGGAGTGCGGTCCTGATGATGAGGCGATGTTGTTTTTTTCCTGCGATGAGCAGCAGCGTCTGTATTCGCATAGCATCACGCATCGTATGTTGCTGGCTAGCCGCTATATATCGCAGGCTCGTCTGCCCCTTGAGGTGGGGCATACAGTGCTGAGCACGCAGCCCTATTATATGCCTATGGGATTTATCATGGGGCTGCTCTACCCCTTACTTTGTGGCTGCGATCTTGTCACCTATCCTATTGCGAGCGCGCTGCCGCGCTTTTTGACACTAGGCGAGCAGTACAAGGTGGATGTCGCACTGACGCATGCAGCGCAGCTGCGCCTCATGCTCGCGGAGAAGCCACCTGTGCCACGTATCCCTGTGAGTATGACCTTTATTAGCTATGGGGAGCATTTGCCTCTGGAGCTACAAGCGCATTATGAGCAGCGTTGGGGGATGCGCTTCATGCACGCCTACTACAGCCCCGAGTCGGCGAGTCTGCTGACACTAGAGGCGCGAGCGCGCGGGGTGGAAGAGCTGCTTGCGAGCGACGGTGATGAGGTCTTTGGCGAGGCTATCAAGCGCTGCCTTCCCGAGGCGCAGTTGGCACGACTCAGTGGTTATCCCCTACTGGGGACGGCGCTGCGCATC
>CAYJJA010000012.1:0-5466 GCA_964370355.1 uncultured Akkermansia sp.
ATACACGCGCCCCGCCCCACGCTCAAGGTAGAGCACGCGATCCACCGCCGCGAGCACGAGACGCTCCGAGCCAATGTGTCCATGATCCTCGAGCTGCGCATTCATAGGCGAGATAGCCGCCTGAGACTGCCCCGCCGAGATCACCCACTCCGCCTCAGCCGTCCCCAGAAGAAGGCGGTGATTCTGAGCCATCATCCACGCAATAGCATTCTGTGACTGCGTGGACATCGTCAGCTCCAGCGCGGAGTCATCCGTGTCTCCTAGCATAAAATTATTGAGATCATCCACGCGGCTCATCCATATGGTCTGGGGCTGCGAGCGCGTGCTGGCGAAGACAAGCCGCTGATTGTACACCTCACAGAGCTGAGGGTAGCCGTAGCGAGCCGAGAAGGCCGCCCAGCTCCAATCCTCAAAGACACGCTTGCCCTGCCAGTATGCGGGGAATTTCCCCTCCTGCACCCAATGCGTGGCGATCACATCCCCCGCCTCATCCTCTACCACCGACACGGCAAAGCTGAGATGCTTCTTGTAGCCATCTACCACGAGTCTATTCGAGCAGCTATCAGCGGGATAGCCCTTCGTCAAATCCGTGCTCGACCTCCTGCGCCAACGCGTGATGAAGAGACGCATCCAGCACTCCTCCTCAGACTCATCCCCCGACAAGCCCTCATTCGCCGCCGCCCCCACGATAGACGTAGAAGTGCCCCTGTGCTCCCACTCTGCCTCCAGCGAAGCCGATTCATAAGAACGCCTCACCTCATAGTCCCCATACCATACGCCAGAAGAGACAAAAGACCACGCACTCCGACAAGCCACCGCCTCGCCAATCGCAATCCCCTTGAGGAAAAAGGATGGATAATCACGTGGATGAGTAGCCCCCACGACAGCATCCTGCGCGGTGAAGTCCTTGATGCAGGTGAAGGCATCCCAGTACTCCACCATGAGCGCGATACGCACACCCTTCTCGATGTTGGGAGCCTCACTCATTGATCTGAGGTAAAGAATAGCCTCCCCTGTGGGCTGATCCTCCGTGAGTGAGAAATTGTCAGGATAATTCGAGGGGTCTTCCATGCCCTGCGTGTAGTTGTCCGTCTTGCTCCACTCCTGCACACAGACATAGTGAGCGTACGCGCCAAACTCAGGCACGACAATACGCGCCCCCTTACTCACCGCAGACAAGGGAGGAGTCACCGACTGCACCCCCTCCAACACCGAAGAGGCGAAGCTCTCCACCTCCTGCGCTTCCATCCAATACGAAGCCCGCAAGTGATCACGCCCCTCGATGAGAGACTCCGTATCTCCTGCGCCCCCAAAATCCACCGCATAGCTCGTGCTCCCTGATGAATCAGTCCTCGTGATGGAAAGAAGCTCCTCCCGCAGCTCATTGTACCGCCACGGCATCTCCTTGTACGCCCACGACTCGAGCACCCACGCCCCCGCATCATCACGCTTGAGCACAGCGGGCTCAGACTCCGCATAGGTCAGCAGCAGGAGATTGTTAATCTGCTTATACCTCACCTGCGAGGGCTCAAAGCCCCGCGCCGACACGTCAAAGCGCGCCACCTCAGCCCCATCGGGCGAGAGCACCCGCAAGCTCAGCTCATCGAGCTCCACCAGATACACGCCTCCTTCTGCGTCCTCATAGGTGTAGATATAGGGCATCAAGACACTCTTCGCACTCAGCGCCGAGCTCACATAGCGCATCCCACGTCGCCGCTTGATGCCGCCCATCTGGGACAGATCCCAATTCTCCAGTACCGAGCAGCCACGCATGTAGCCCTCCATGTCCACGCGGCACGCCATCTCAGAGGACTGCTCCCCGCCGTTAAATCCTATTCTTGTTTGCATCTCTTACTGAGTCACTATCTTTGTTATTGTTGCAGTGATTGATTGAGAAATAGGAGGATAATTCAGCCACGCGAAGCCCTCACTTGAGAGGTGATAGGTCTGATCCACCATACGCGCATGCAGCACAGGACGCGCCACGAACTGATCAAGAGTCGTGGCATGATAAGGCCAGTCCCCACGCTTCTCCCCATACACAGAAGACTCACCCTTCCAGATGAGCTCTTCCCCCGCAGTGATCCACGCCTCGCAGTGCGCGTGCACCTTCTTCTTATTCTTGATCAGGCGTATGAACACCCCTGTACTCGGCAGCACTGGAAGCACAGCCGACGAGCCCGCAGGCTCACCCGCCACCTGCGGGCTATTCCTCATAGGGATAAACATACGAATAGCCACCCTGCCGCCCTGCGCCACATCGTGGAGGGATGGCCCTTCATCTGTACCAAAGATAAAGCAATCCCCCTCAAAGCGCACGCTATGCAGCTGCGAATGCACAAAGCCTATCGCATAGCGCATCCCCGCCACCTCGAGCACCGCATAGCCTGATTCTTGATGAGCCAGCTTGAGCACATCAATCATATGCTGGAGATAGCACCAAGACGCGCTACCCTCATCAGGCATGTCAATGTAGAGGCGCGCGATACGCTCCTCATCTGAGGGATAGAGCTTTCTATCCCCCAGCCATATCTCACCTACAGGCTCATCGCCCAAGAAGGCATACTGTACAAAGGCATTATGAAAACGCGGTCCGTTCGATATTCTCATTGTGTGGGAGGGCAAATGTAAAGGGTCGTTGCATCACGCGCGGGCAGCGCGTCGAACTCTGCCTTGGTCAGAGCCTCAATGCGCGTCACTGTAGGAGTCGTGTTCATCTTCGTCGCGAGCCCCTGCGCGAGCTCCTGCTTTGTCGCGTAGCCCAGAGCCTCTAGTGAGCTCTTGCTTACATAATTCGAGCTCACCCAGTTCTTCACCACATTGTCAGCCGCTTGCGTCTCGCCCTTCGTGTAAATTTCGCCTTTGGTGTAATAATTTTCCGATAGGTGAGCCGAGAGCCCAGAAGCCGACATCACCGCCTCGGGGCGCGTGTCATCAATCGAGGTCGCGATATACACGCCCGCAATCATCGAGGATGAAGCACTCAGCAGCTCAAGTCCCTCTCCCTCACTTTGGGAGAACTGCGCCGTATGAGCTAAGCCAAGATAATAATCCTCAGCCGTGTAATAAGCGGGATTGCTCGCCGCGCTCTCATCTAGCCAATCCATCCCGTGAGCCGTCCAACCTCCCATGCGTTGATGCTGGATAGCCCCCTTGCGCAAGATATTATTAGCAATCTGACCGTCACTCGTCGCCCCCACGCCTATGATATAAGGCTGAGGGTTCACCTGCTGGATAGATGAGCCCAGCTTGACAGTGCCAGCATGATACAGCGTCGCACGGCGCGTGCCAATCATCCCATTTGCCATGAGCCCTATACAGCCATCCTGCGCCGTGGCGGACATCGACAGACGCACAGAGCCATAGTCCTGCATCGTCGCCGTACGCACGCGAAGCTTGCCCGCCTCATCAAAGCCAATTGTGGCCCCAGACTCAATCACCTCGTTGAAGCTGATCACCACCGCCCCCGCCGTGTCAATAGACGCAAGAGGTACAGAGAGCCCGCCCGATTCATCATTGCCTACCGCCGCGCCCTGCTCGATGAGCGCATCCGTGCCCAGCTTCACAAGCCCATGCACTTCTGCGGTCGCTATGTCATTCGCCTCACCTATCATCACCCACGAGCCCACGCCGTCAGGAGTTTCCAGCCACGCATACACATCAAAGGCATCCTGAGCATTGAGAATGTAATAATACACACCCAGCTCCTCCCCCTCGGGTAGCTCATCCACACTCTCGATCATCACACGGCGCATCGAGACCCCATTCAATCCATTCACCCCTTGAGCCTGTACACCAGTATCAATCCAGCCCTCAAGCGGGTCAAAGGTCACCCAAGTCCCCAGCGGCGAGATATAGGGCGAGCATCCATCATCGGGAACAGCCTTCTCACCTGAGTCCACATACATATACTGCTCCTCATCCCAGAGCATCCACGTCCCCACATTGGAAATCTGCGGACTCTTGCCGTCTTCGCCAGTCACAGGCACAAAGGTATCCTTGCCCGCAATCCACCAAGTATTGGTATGAGGATTCGGAATCACCGCCGAAGCAATCTTGTCATCGAAAAGTGCCAGCTTCGCGTCCACCACATCCAGCTTCTCGACTGCCTCCTCAGCCGTCTCTACAGCCATCTCAGCACGCGCGATAATGTCACCCACACTCTCCGCTGACTCCTGAGCCTGACTAGCCCACGCCCGCGCCTGCTCCGCTGCTATCATCGCCGCCGAGCTCGCTTGCCAGCCCACAAGGAGGAGATCCCCCTCACGCTCAGGCACAATCACCCTCAGCGTGCGATCATGGCAATTCGCTACATCCTGCTGATAAATCATCGAGAAAGCCCCAATCCAGCCATGCACCAGTGTCGAGCTCTCCCCCGCGTCATTCGTAGCCACCACCTCAAAGCGGTGTCTCCCCTCAGCAAGAGGAGGAATCACCAGCGACACCCTACCCGCCAAGCCATCAATAGCCGCAATGGGCATATCAGACTCCACCTCATGCGCCACCACCACCGCCGAGAAGGTCACCCCATCCAGCAGCAAGGCTTCCTCCGCTGACTCCAAAGCCAGCACAACACGGCTCTCACGATCAGCGATCACCGCCAGCGAGAGCTCCACTCCTAAAAAATTGATATTCATATTCTATTATTATTGTTTGTTGATTGTTAAAATGAATCTTCGGGAGACACCAACGGTTCACTCGCCGCACTCTTCATCTGCCCTTCCACAAAGGCGTGAACCACGTCAACACGCACTTCATCCTTCTCCGTGGGGTAGTAGTTCCCCAGCTTCGCCAGCTCCTTAGCCGCCTCAGCCTTCCTGATCTGCTTGGTCGAGAGATCCGCATCATCATCAGGATCAGCGCGCATCTTCTCCGTGTACCACTCCATGAGCTCTTCACGTCTCATGATAGCCGCACCGCGAGCCTCCGCACGCATCCCCTCGATGTAGGCACGCACCTTGACATTCCTTGACAGACGCGACGCGCATTCCCACAGAGACTTTTCAGGCAGATCATGCGCATCATAAGCTTCTCGGTACGCTTCCGATTGACTGCGCCCCTCGAAGAGCAAACGCGCAAAATGCTCCTGCCTCACATTGAGCTGCTCCTCACTCATTCATCACCCTCCTCTTCTACGCCATGCAGGTTACAAGCCTGACGCATCTGAGCTTGAGCACCACGGCTGAGACTCAACATGAGCTCGCGCCCCTTCTCCGTCAGCCTATAAAAGCGACGGCGAGACGGCTTTTCTACACGCGCCTCGATGAGCCCGAAATCCTTACTGAGTGATGAGAGCTGTTTTCTGATCGTATCCTGATGACAACCCACCAGCCGTACAATCTTGAAAAAAGGGCAATCTCCAAAGAGATCAATCGTTAACAGCACCGCCGCTGTCGTCAGCTGGAGAGGGGGAGACTGAGCCATCAAGGCGGAGATCAGCCCCAGACGCGCCCGCTTCTCATTGAG
>CAYJJA010000012.1:5476-33587 GCA_964370355.1 uncultured Akkermansia sp.
TGATGTGTCTTGTGTCGTGGTAGTCGGACATGATTCTTCTATCGTTGATGTAGTTGAGATTGTAGGTGTTGACGTATTGATACTAGGGCTCAGAGAGCTCTTCTGCTCATTCCAGAAAGCCATCATATCGGCATGATCTTCTGCGCTCTGCTCATCAGGCTCGACAGGCTTGAGATCTTGATCTTCTGCGATCTCCCGCGCCTTACCCTTCGGCTTCCAGCCCTTCCACTTCGCCCATTCCTGAGCATGGCTCAGCACATCCCCCAGCTCCTCGTAGAATTTCAGCAATCCACGCGGTCGCCAGAACTTCGTGCCCTGAGGCAGATTCGAGAAATCAGCCTTGTAGAAGGCAGCCAGCAGCTCCGCCTCCTCCTCGCCCAGATCCCAAGTCTCATACGCCGTTTTCGACGCAGCCTCAGCATCTTTTGGCATGAGGCGCATTTTTGCACTAGCAGGGTTCACACCCCCTATCTTTTGCAAAAACTGCTTGTAAGTCAATTTTTTAATTTGGCAAGGGGGGGCAGTCCTAGCCCCCGAGCCATCCATTGCCTCAGCCTTACTCAAGACCACGGTAGAGCTACCCTCTACATTATTCTTATATATAATAGGGGGAGGCGTTACGTAACGCGTTACTTCACTTGTTACCGCTTCCGTTACCGCGTTGGTAACGCCACTGGTAACGCGCGTTACCTCATCCCTTACCTCATCCCTTACCTCGCCTTCACGCTCCTCGCGCTTGCGCTTGCGGTGATTGCGCTGTATCTCTGCACGCGTCAGGGGCTTCTTCTTCCCTGCCTCAGCAGCAGTGGTCGCACCCTCACACGATGTCTCGACATCATCATACTGATTGATCAAGAGCTTTTTATCCTCCCCCTCAGTCAATACGCCAGCCGAGATCATCGCCTCGGCGAATCCTCGCGTGCCAAAGAGCGCATTGAGAGACTTACAGCTCAAGCCCGTCGCACATCCCCGAGCATGATGATAGCACCAGCCACGAAACGCGACGATGAGACCAACAATCTGATAGCGATTCTTCTTCATACGCTCCGCTATCTCCATCACTTGAGGAGACGTGGCGATATCAGGGTCTATGTCAAAAGGCGTCATATCATTTCAAGCTAAAGGATTTCTTCGCCTTCTTTATGGCTGGGCTATTTTTTCGCGATTCAACATACCGCTCCACCTCTTCGCGCGCGAAGAAGAACCTCTTCTGTCGCCCTTGACCTGTAGGCATACGATAGGCTACGGCATGGAGTTTGCCTTTCTGTATGGCTCTAACTAACGCTGGGCGACTCACGCCCACTATTTGGCATAGCTCCGCCATAGAGAGTAGATTTTTTACAATCTCCGCCGAGCCAAGAGGCGGGGCTTTATCAGCAAGTTTCTCGACTTCTGCCTTTCTCCAAAAATACTGCGGGCAGAGTCCTTCTAGCTTCATCATGACGAATTTGGTCTTGTGTTTCTTGAGCTTCATGTATGCCGCATGGTAACCCAACATAAGAATATCAGCCGCCTGCTTGGTCGTGATAAAGCCCCTCGGCGGCTTACTTTTTAGAGCTATGCTCTTGGCGACGACGGACTTCGCCTTAGGGAAAACAACTCCTTCGATTTCTTCCCATTTATTGCGTAGATTCTTGCTCATATCATTCCAAACCCAAGAATTTCTTTACCTTTCCTACTCTAGAGCTCTTCTTGAGATGAGCTACATACTTCTGCGCCTCCTCTTTGGTGAAGTAGAGCCTCTTCTGCCTGCCCTGCCCAGTAAGCACGCGGTAGGCGATCGCATTGATAAGCCCCTTATCCATTGCTCGCAGAACAGTAGATCTCCCCACATTGGCGATTTGGCACAGCTCCGCCAAAGAGATCAAATTTCTTACAGTCTCCGCTGATGCGAAGGGCGGGGCCTTATCTGCGAGCTGCTCCACATCTGCCTTTTTCCAAAAATGCCGTGGACAGATGCCCTCTAACTTCACCATGATGAATTTGATCTTATGCTTCTTGAGCTTCACGCGCGCGGCAGAATCACCAGCGCGGAGAATCTGCGCGGCCTCCCTCGTTGATATGTACCCTTTGGGCGCGACATCGTAAGGAGCTTTCGTTTTCGGATTATAGCCCTCGGGGAGAACTACTTCGGGACTCGTGTAGACGACACCAGGTATCGCCTTCCATTTGTTGAATAGATTCTTGTTCATAGTAATCAGTGGTTTTGTGTTGATGAAATTAATGTTTTTGCAACACAAGAATTTTTGTGTTGCTCGTGGTACGTACAAGCTCCCCACTGCTCAGCCATAGCATTAGCGATGCCTACGAAAGTCTTGCTACGGATACGCGCTCTCTGCTTGAGAGGGTAGCGCATCGTGTGCGCCCACCACGCGCCATAGCTGCGCCCATGAGAGCCAATCTTGACACTAGGCAAAGGCTCGACCATATCCGAAGGCTGCAAGCAAGCAAGCCCCTTGAGCCACAGGCTAGTAGCCTTCGTGTATGGGTGACCGTGCATATAAGGATGGATTGTTTGAGATGGTCGCACAATTGTATTAAAATGCCCTGGTGGGTTCTCGATGCAAATACGCGGGCATTGAGCCGTCCAGATGCGAAGGACGAACTCCACAGCCTCTTTCTGTCTCTCTCGACGTTGCGGGTGATCAGGGTGAGCTCTTCTCATAGCTACAGGCAAATGCTTGTCAGCTGGATGATAGAGATAATAGCTACCAGCCCTAGACAGGTAGGTGCAGGGCGGGAATGCCACAATCATATCCCACGGCCCCGAGACCAGATGCAGCTTGCCCGACTGCGTGACAAACATGCAATCTCCATCCAGCAATGAGAGCACGTTGCCTACAATGTGCCATTCAGGATGATCGCCTGAGCACTCAAGCAAGTCGCATGAAAAAGCCACGTGCCCACGAGCGCGAAAGGCCTTACAGACAGCTTGTGACTCCTCACAGGCTATCAGCACCTTCATTGCCGCCGAGCATTTAGCTTTATTGAACATATTTCTGGTCTTTTTAAGTTGTTGATATATAAAAAACAACCTTTAAATTAAGTCACTTTATTAGCCCTTTATTAGCTCTTTATAAGAGCTGTCTTGTAGTCGTAACTTTATTTGACTTTTTTGGTGCTATTAAAGTAGTAAAACAGTAAATTATTAATAGTGACTGGGTTGCTTATTTGATAGCTATTTGATTTTGCTAAATCTTTTCGCCAACTTGCTTTTTATGCTTATTATTTGGGATTCCAACGCAATAGATTTTTTGCTTTCTGGTATACCTCTAGCCTTTTGACGCAAGCCGCAAATAAGGTATTATCAGCAAGATCGCTTTCGGGGTCAGAGTTTCTTATAATACTCTTTAGAGAGATTATTTCGTTATAAATACAAAGATCTAATTTCTGGTACTCGGAGAGCTCGTCCTTCATCCCTCACCTCCTTGCTCGAAGGGGTAAAGCCTCACAGTAAAAGCCACCGACCCTGCACGCGTCTTTTGATGATGCAACCTCACCGCTATGAGGCGCATGATACCATCATCAATACCGAGAGCCTGAGCTACGCCATCCTTCACGTACTTCATACGCCCGACAATATTATCATCATCGGGGCGCGTACCCTTATAGTACCAGTCAATAGAGTAACCCGCTGACTTGATATCCCCCAGCACCTCAGCTGGAAGTAGCGTCATCATCCTACGAGCCGCCACGCGAGCCACCCGCTTCACCATCTTTGAGTCCGCATGGCGAGCCCAGTGACACACCCGCCCATTAGACGAGAGCGAAGCAGGAGGATGCTTGATAGAAATTGTAAATTCATTTGTCATATGTATAGAAAAGAGCCATTTTCTATACACGTCACAGGCGACATGTATAGAAAATCGGCATTTGGTATAAATTAGATATTAGATATTTTATCACCCTTTCGCGCCGCATATCGGCGACGCTTATGACGCAGCTCACACGCCACGCCTACGGAAAAGATTAGCACAGCGATGAGAAAGACCAGCAGCACCGCCGCTATTGAGCCCAGCACAGGCGAGAGTACCCACCACCACGACCAATCCGCTATAGCTGTCAGCTCTCCCACCTTGCAAAAGAGGAACGCCGCCTGCAATAGTCCGACAAATCCCAGCGGAGCACCTGCACTCGCGCTATCCTGATCAGCCAGACGCGAGCGGCGTGTGTTAGGCTTCATCGTCCCCTCCTTTCTCGTCTCCGCCATGATAAGCCAAGAACTCATTGAGAACCTTAAGCGCATATGTCACTTTGCCACAATGCAGATTAAACTCCATATCAAGGCAGGTAATAAGCTCAGGCGCTGCCTCAAGATGCCGTTTTGCTGCTGAGGCGTGGATCACTATCTTGAGAAGTCTTTGATAGTCTTCCTTATTAAGCAAAGCTACTCTCAGCTCCGTCTCTAGCAGTTTCTGCTCTCGCTCGGCTTCATTCGCTTTCCTCGCGGCTTCATGCACGACCTTCTCCGCGCTCGCCGTCAGCCGCTGGGCATTGGCGAGCTGCTGCTTCAATTCATATATTCGTTGTTCCTTATCCATGATAAATAATATTGGTTATAAAAGATGGTCTAGGAGGGAATCGAACCCCCTTTTCTACTCTCCGCACGAGCAGCCCCTACCAAGAGGACACTAGACCCAGTATTTTTTGAATTGCTACCACCTGCCACCCCTGACCTAGCTAGATCAGGAGTAGCATTTGCACATACCAATTCTATATTGTTAGTAGTTATTCGTTATAGTAATGATAGCTCCATCTAGACGATGAGCTCCGACTGGATTGAATGATGCGTGATCATAGTTATTATTCTTGTGTAAATCCCCCACAGCACCCGCTGCAGGAGAAAGCCGTCTTGAGGACTCGAACCCCAATGCCATCTCACCAACAAAATGACAGCAACCAGCGACAGCACATCTATCAGCCTCTCAGGATAAACTCAAAGTGCATCCAATCCGTACCCCTCACCCTACCTAGATTGCGAGCCCCCACACGCTCCCACGCCTTAATCCATGGGGCGTACTCCGCGCGGGCGAACGCCGCGCGACTCGTAGGAGTACGCAGCCCATTAGCCGCAGGGTAAAAGTCAAATGCCACCCCCCACGCATGAGGAGACAAGCGCGAGCCCCCGCGAGAGTTTCTATAGCAATACCCGCCCGCAAAGACATCAAGCTTGAGCTCCCTGATCCCCTCATGACCATACACACGCAGCGTCTCCGAGAGAGCCGCATACACGCGGTCCGCCACCAGCCTATGAGCAAGGATAGTCTTGACAGGCACATCCCCGTAATAGAGCTGATAAGGAGGAGTCAGGCTCACCAGCTGACCATGCCCCGCCCTACCATAGACACTCTTGCCACTCCGCAGCTCCCGCAGAGACGGCAAGCGCAGCGGCTTAATACCAGAAGGCACATAGACATTGAGCTTCGGCGCAGCCTTCGCGGGTTTGGCTGGGATTTTTCCCCCGAGCTTGAGAATTATCGCATCCAGCGTCGCTTTTCCTACGCGCCCATCAATCTCAATACCCAGCAGCCTCTGAATCTCGCGGATCTTGGCGACATTGTGCGCCGAGTACTGAATAGTGATTAGAGTCTCATCGCCCTGTTTCTCCACGACCTGAACAGGCGGGGGCAGGATGATGAGATTCTTAAGCGTCGGATCTGGGAGCTGAGCTGCCTGTCCAGCTGGTGGTTCTTCATCACCAGTGAGAGCAGTACTGCTAGAGATGTCACCAGACATCCCAGAGCTACCCCTATTATTAGTAATTGTATCGGGCTCATCATTAGTATTATTGTAAATTTTGCTGACCCCAGAGGCTAAAACCCCGACAAGAGCCAACGAAAACAGCACTGGAATAATCACACTCTTCATAGCAGAATCGTCCTTCCAAATCTCGATAAAGCATTCCTACGGTAAAGCAGCTCCTGCAAGACTCCCTCACGCTCGCGCACAGACATCCCCGCGCACTCAGCATGCAGATAAGGCAAGATTCTACCCTTGGTAGTAATCAACCTTGCTACCCGCCAGACACGATCGCAAGTGTGATTGTACACATAGTCCCAGCACCCTTCACGTGAATCCACAGCCTTGATCATACGCGCCCCATAGCTAATAATAGCACCCAGCTGCAACGCCTCACGCGCACTCATCATCTTGCGCGCCAGATCATCAAGCAGCCATTCGTCGGCGTGACACAGCGATGGAGCGAGAGCCAGCAGCCTCTCCACATCATCCCAGCGCGCGAACGCCTCGATCGCATCAAGAATCTCAAAAAACTCCCGCGCGTCCTCCTCGCCCGCCCCCGCCTGCTCCACCTCATACCCTAGAGCCTTGCGAGCACGCGCCAGAAAGCACAGCATCAGCCCCCCCGCATCCTTGGTCTGCAAGACCGCCCGCAGAGGGCAGATCCACAAAGCCTCCTTGCATAGGGCTAGAAACAGCCCCGACCTCATCCCAATAGCCTTCATGATAGAATGATAATTAAATCAATGTAGACAAACAGAGCCAAGGTATAACCCAGCGCATGCCAACGATACCTAGAGTTCTCTTTCTCAAGACCAAAATCCCATATTGCTAGACTTCTAATTATAAGCATAAAGAGTACAAGGGCTGGAAAGGCAAGAGACATGATCACTTCGCGCCTCCCTTCTTCTTACCCTGAAGTACCGCGACAATATCGCCGTAGTGATACAAAGGATTCCCCTTTGCTCCCTCGCGTTTTGAGCGAGTAGGCATGGGCAGCACTCGCACAGGCCCCATAGCCATCACCTTATCCAGTAAGGCCGTGCCATTAGACCCACGCTGACCGAGAAGGCGCGGCAAATCCGCAGGGCGCACCCACTCAGGAGCATCCATAGGCTGAGCTACGCGCAGCACATCAAACATCGTCTGAATCATCGTTGCCACCTGATGTACTGTCGCAGGCTCATCCTTCGCGGATGAGTTCGCGCCAGCAGCCTCAAGCAGCTTTTTTACACTCAATGGAGATCTCTTCATATTGATTAGATATTAGCAGCATCAAGAAAAGTATTCGTACGATCAGCAGCTAGGAGTTAGAAGCTTCTTTTCATGGTCGTCCAAGCTATATAGCTTGAGCGTCACCTTGACTTTTCCTAATAGATTCTTAGAGCTAGCCATAGGCAATCGCCTGTAGCCCTCTTTTCTGAGGTAGGTATTGAGCTTAAGCATGAACAAAAAGGCGCTTTCAGAGCCATCAAAAACGAATTCGAATTGATGATACCACCCGCGACCATCTTGCCCTTTATCGAGAGTGAAATTTACACCTTGCTCCTTGGCGTAGAGAGCCACGCCTTCGTGCCTAAGTAGGTTAACTTCTGTCTTCATATGATTAAGATTGCTTAGCAGTTAGCAGCCTCCAGCCCCAATCTCACAATAGCCTCACGCGCGAGGCTCAACAATGCAGGCGTACCCTCATGCTTCATCTCGAAAAAGCGCAACAGCCGAAGGGACTCACCATCCGAATCATAAGTCGCCCAGCCATGAATCAACACATCCGCGACAGCCAGCCCGCACTGGGCAAAGTCACAATGACCCAAGCCCAGAGCATAGTTCACACATTGCCTCACATCCTCCGTCTTCATCGTCCAGTCTTTGCTCTCGTGCAGCAAGCAAACGATGAAATCACCAGCATTCTTATCCTCAATGCGCTTTGGCGACTCATTCATAGCCTCATAGCCGTAGAGCTCCTTGAGCTTGTCCACGACCATATAGTAAAGAAAGCTCTGCCAATCCCCCTGCATATCCACCGTCACCGCCCAGCTCAGCGACTCTGCGGGCGCATCGGGATTCTGCGTAGGCTCATACACGGAGAAGCTCGCCGTAGAGTCTACCATATCGCTATAGACGTTGGCAAAATAGTACGTACCTTCATGCTCTCCATGAGAGTAGACCCAGTAGGCGAGCTCTTGCACATCGGCAAGCGACTTCTTCTTTTGATTGTCAAGTGCCGGAATAGATTGAGTATTCATAATATTGAAATGAGTTAGAATTATTAAAAATAGAAATAAAGAAAAAAGGTGCTGCCTGCTTCACGCTTTGAGAGATGTGATTACCATGACAGCACCCCACCGGCAGCGTATGAAGTCTGTGATGGAGCTCCTTGTGGAGATCCAAAAAGTTCTGCCGAAACCTCCGACGAGATAAGAAGCAAGGTCGCCTTGCCATCGAACCTCTCATCACCGAAAAACACCCACTCCGTCCCCGCCACAGGGCACGGATAGCTTGACGCATCCCTATAGCCCAGCAGACCACCTTCTATACACCACGCATTAGAGCTCTTCTGAATCTCACGCGCCTCATCTAGCGAGAGGAGGCGGCAGTTCTTGGGGAGCTCGGGCGAGGCTGGCTCTGGCTCAATTTCTGGTTCACCCAGCGCGATATAGAGAATTGAATAGTGAGTCTTGATCTGCGTCAATGCATCTCTCAGCATACTCTCCTGCCAGTCTGGCTGCGTGATTGGGTAAGCCTCGGCGTAGATTTTGGGGTGTCTGCGATCACCTATCTCGACAAAAAACATTGCCATAGGCTGATACGACATAGGCTGATACGACATAGCATGAGCTTTGATGACAAGCTCAGCGTCGATGGTTAGCGCGGGGACATAACCCCCACAGGGGTCAACTTCGAGTGCTCTGATAGCCTTGATTAGGTCGTGAATTGTTTTCATGGTGATTGAAGGGGGTTAGGGTTTAGTTAGGAGTTAGGAATTTGTAGTTAGGAGTCTTCCCCTTTGGAGGTGGAGTTGATGAGAATAGAGGTCATGACAACTTCGGGGGTCGTTCGCAGTTTAGCAGCTACTGCTTTTATATGCGTAGATAGCCACAGAGGAGCATGTACTACGATTAGCTCTTTTTGTATTTGTGATGTACTCATAAGAAAAATATACAAAGTAACTTTGTATATGTCAATATTAAAACTAAGTAAGTTGGTATTTTTTCTTGTTTTTCTTGATTTACTTTGTATTTCTCTATAAACTAGTGCTATGACAAATAGCGAAATCAAAGCTTGGTGTAAAAATAACAAGGTAACGCAAGACGGCTTAGGCGCAATGATTGGGCTAGCTAAAGGAACTATGAATCAATTACTAAGCGGAAAAATAAACATGTCAGAAACGACAAAACAAGCCATTATTGCGAAAATTAGAGAACTTGAAGAACCTGTACACTGTATGATACCACGCGAAGTTTTTGAAGATTTAAAGAAGAAAGCCGTAATAGCTCAAAAGAGCTTAAACGATTACATAGAAGCTGTTACGGCAGCTGCTCTAGGCGTAGAATACCCAGAAAAAAAAAGTAAAAATTACCCCCATGACGAAAGCTTTGAGGCTTTAGAGGCAGGCGAAGAGTAACCTTTGGCGTTGAATACATCCTCAATTCTAGAATGTTATTTTCATTTGTTAGGCGTAGTACGGTTGATTTTATATGGGTGCATGATATAGAATGTTGGTATGATAGAGGCATTACTCACACCTGCTACAGGTACTACTTATACAGTTATATTAGTATTGCTTATTTGTCATCAATGGGTAGGAGATTGGATTAATAGGCATATCAACATATGCGAGAGCGGGCTTCAGCAGCTGCGCGTAGGTAGTAGCAGCATTAGCATACTACTCTTGCTCATTGCTATATTCTATCATGATGAGAGCTACTTGAGTACAATGCGCTGCCTTGTGAGCCTCTGTGGTCTCTACACACTATACACTGTATCTTTTGTTCAGCTACATCATAGCAGCACCTCTCATCTACGTGCGCTGCTTGGTCTGGTCAGCTCAAGCAGTCTCATAGTGATCAACCGTCCGCTTGCCCCCCTCGACATCCAACCAAGAGAGCATCTCTGGACTAGCCTCACCAGCATCGCACTCATTATCATCTGGTTGCTAGCGACGCGCCCCATATTGCGTTCCAGTCAATAAGCCGCTTTCACTTTTATAGAAATCTGAAACATAGAACTAGCTATATGGAATACATCATAGCCTACATAGGCGGGGCAGTAATAATACTGCTCTATTTGAATACATGGCGTAAAGCTTTCTTTCCATCAAAACGAGAGCAAGCTAACGAACAAGCAGCACTCAAGAAAGAAGAGCAAGTACTGCATCACAATTATAGGGTTCGTGACATGGAATCAGAGCTCAAGGACGCGTACAATAACATACTAGAGAAAATAAAAGCCTCTGGATTATACCCCACTCCCGCAGAGCAAGGCGAAGCCCTCTATCTCATCTACACACTAGCCATTCTCCAAAGCCAACGCCGCTTTGATCTCGAAGAATATTTGCCAAAATTCCAAAGCATCCTCATCTATAACACCCCACTCTATCCCGCGCTCCAATACCGAGACGAGCAAATGACATGCCTGATAGATCGCGTCAAATACTATGCAGAAGTATGTGACGACACCTACATCATGCTAGCTCACTTTGTAGCGAGGTGCAAATACTCCATAGAAAAGGGAATCAATAAGCCTCATAGTGAAGAAGAAATAGCCGATATCCTTAGCAAAACACAATTGAAAGAACTATTTAGCATAGCCGATTGGCTCGATGAACAACAAAAGGCAAACACCATCTCACAACTCAATTTTATAGGTGACAGATATTTCTCAGAGTTAATGGTAGTATGCGGACGCGAGACCATATACTTTGAAGGAGGCTCGATCAAAATGAGGAAATACAAAAAGCTATAAGCACGCCTACCCATGCGCTACCTACCACACCTCATAGCCGCGCTTCTCCTGCTCGCGTGGCTCGATATGCCCTATGGCTACTACACCTTCCTGCGTCTTGCAGTCACCGCCTACGCGAGCTATAGCTTCTACTGCCACCTACACGGCGCGAGCCGTCATCGCGAGCTACTACTCATCCTCAGTGCCGCGCTCCTCCTACTCTACCAGCCCATCTTCCCGCTCGCCCTCGGGCGCGACCTCTGGCAATGGGTCAACCTCGCCAGCCTCGCGGCGGTGTATAGAGTGAGATTGTTTCTATAAACTTACTGCTCGTGAGGGTATTTTGCATTGCTAAAATACATATAGAACATTATACTCGAGTGTATCAGATAAATCTGAGTTCTCCATTAACACCGCGTAGGCGGAATGACCGCCTCTCATGACTCTACGCGCAGAGAAAGATTTTTAGCCTTCTCTACAAGCTTCAAGCCCTCTTCTCAGCCTCCCTGACACCCCGCCTCCCCCAAGGCGGGGTGCATCTCATAACCGCATGTGATACTATGGAATTGTTAACCACCATCATTCTGTCAGCGTGCGCACTATCCTTTGCGACGGTGTGGAGGGTCGTGCCAGCCTACCTCACATGCAAATCAGCCATAAAAAGCAAATTTGCAGAACTAAAAGTTCAAAAAGAAATCCATGCTTCCCGCATGGCTATATCAAGAGAAATCCAAGCTTCCCGCGTAGCTATAGCAAGAGAAAGGTTAGCTATAGAAAGCTACAGGGTAACGATAGCACGACTTGAGCTAGAACTCAAAAAACATGATATTGAAATCAGTGAAACTAATGACGACCATAGAGGGGGAAATAGTTGACATAGGGAGTAATTCTCCCCCCAGCATACACGTATCTACACCTAGAGGGGAAATCATTATATCGACAAGCCAAGGTCAGATACGCAATATCGACAATAGCATCTTCTATCAAAGGAAAACGATAGAGGTAGAATATGATTACAGCCTCAGGACACGAGAACGATCAAATTTCAGATTCATCAGAATGATAAATAACAGGCCACTAAACGCGCAGCAATTAAATAACCTCATCGAGCAAGAAACAAAGGCGTGGCAAGATGTCAAAGACATAAGTAGATGGGTGCGTGAGCGACGCTGATTCCCACTTACGTTTCCTTTTGTCTGATCAAGGAGTGAGTGTGTGTTGGTGTTAGAGTTTTCCCTCCTTCTCCTCAATCGCGCTTTGTAGCAGCTCAATTCCTGCAAGCTTGGCTTGAGCACTCGCAGTGAAGTACGCTCTCTCAATCTCCTCGGAATCATGTCCAACAATGGCGCGGGACACATCTTGAGAGATGGACGCATTCTCACGTAAGAAAGAAACCACAGAGTGGCGTATTGAGTGAAACGATTTTGCCGAAACCGAGCGACGCGCGTCACGTCCTGATGCAGCAGGCGCGCCCGCAGTCAAAATGCCCATGCCACGCAGTAGCGCGGTGAACTCTACCGAGAGCACCCCCTTGCTGCGTCTATATCGCGTCTCCATCTCGGGGAAGACGTAGGGCTCATTTGCCTCAACACGCGCCCGCAGGGCTAGCAGACATTCACGCAGAGAGGCAATCATAGGTGACTCAATCGCCGTAGCTGTCTTCTGCGTCTTAAACATCACCATGCCCCGCTCGAAATCCACCGACTCCCAGCGCAGGCAGGCAATATCACCCAGTCTCTGCCCACCAGTGAAGAAGGATACCAGCACCATATCACACCAGGGCGCGGGTAGCTCACGCACCATGCGAGAGATTTCTTCACGTGTAAAAGGCTCGCGTTTTTGAGGGCTATCTCCCTTTTTCGCGTACTCGGAGACACGCAGAGAGGAGAAGGGATTTTTTGCAATAAGGTCATCACGATAAGCCCGCGTGAAAGCAGCGGACAAATGCGCACGATAGCCCTTGACAGTCCCTCCCGATACACGAGCAGATTCTGCCCGCAGCCAATCACGGCAATGAGACACTGTGATGGCATCGAGGCGACGCGCGAGCAGGTCTGAATGAAACTCGAGAAAGCGCGCAATGGCTCGCTTTGCATTGCTCACATTCTGCAAAGCACCGTGAGGCTGATAGTCATTGAAGAACTCACTCAACGTTGGACAGCGTCGCCCCTCTAGCCCGAGAGCCTCTGCCATAGCAGAGACCGCTGCGAGCGCACCCGCTACCGATGAATTGCCCACCGCTGATGCCTCCATGGCATCGGCTGTTACCTGCGCTAGTTTTTTGAGACGCGAAGCGGGGGCGTCCCCTTCGACCTTAACGCCAGTAGTCTTCTCTACGCGCTTACCGTTGACACTCCAACGAGCGTACCACGTGTTTTTATGTTTGATGATGCTAGCCATGTTGGTTCACCCGAGTTCACCTCAAAGGTTCACCCAATGATAAGACGGCATGCCGCCACATGCAAGCACAAACCGCTTACCTAAAGTAAAACCCTCTTGCATTTTCTATCATGCAAGAGGGTTTTCGCTACCAGTTGTGGGACTCGAACCCACACTCCGAAGAACTCGATTTTGAGTCGAGCGCGTCTACCAATTCCGCCAAACTGGCTCTTTAACGAGAGAGATTAAACACGAAAAAGTAGAACGGGTCAAGTATATTATCAGCATTCTACTCTCTTTTTTGCATTCTAGCTCGAAAGAATGTTGATCAGCATAGCCGAACTAGAGCTTGATTACAATCCCTCTCTTCGCGAGAATCAGACAGGGTACCAAGATGACCAATAAAAAACTTCCCGCATAGAGCAAGGATGAGTAGGCATCGCTCTCTCCTACTAGCGAGACGCATATTTCCTGATAATACCACTGATGCAGACTCCATTCCCGCCCTGCTGCGCTCCATTTGATAAGACGATCTGCTGATACCGCAAGGATGTGCGCGAGGATGTAGGCAAAGAGGGGGTTGTATCCCAAGATCTTAAAGGGCGCAAAGCACCATGCCTTACCGCATATATCAGCCAAGTAGATGAGCAGTGCCAGCACGATCATGCTCCAGCCGCCTGCCTCCAAGACGTAGCTTCCTGTCCATAGTGCCTTGATTACGGGCAGTTCACTAGAGAGTAGATAGGCTGCAAGCAGACAGAACAGTCCCATGCTGTAGAGCTTGACCGCACTATGTACTTGGCTGCTGCTCCGGCGCATAATACCTCCAGCGAGGTAGCCTAGTAGCACTGTGGCAGCTCCTGTCAGGCAGCCGAGCATACCCTCGGGGTCAAAGGGGACGCCGTAGCCGCGGTAGATATGCTTGATGCCGATGAGGGCTTCATCAAGTGCGCCTGCCCCCTGTCCTGTGAGGGAGAAGACGCCTTCTGCTCCATGATAAGGCAATGCATGCGGGTCTCCGAGTTGGACAAGGATATACCAGTGCGCGACAATGAGGGCTATGCAGGCAAGTAGGATGCGCTTGCTTTCCCGCAGCAGCAAGATGAGGATGGCGGCTAGCAGATAGCATAGTGCAATGCGTTGAAATACTCCGAAGATGCGCAGATGCTCGTAGTGCCCAGCAATGTTTTCCCAAAAGCTCAGATCGGGCTGGGAGGGAAAGGGGTAGAAGGGAAAGGCATTGAGCAGAAGTCCAATAAGAAAGAGTAGTAGGCTGCGCCAGATCACTTTCTTCCACAGCGCTGGTGCCCAGCGAGACTGCACCTTGGCAAAGGAAAAGGCCATGGCGGCTCCCACGATAAAGACAAAGAAGGGAAAGACGAGATCCGCCGCCGTGCAGCCTACCCAGGGCTCATGGCGCAGTGCGGGGAAGGCGGTATTCCATGCGCCGGGGTTGTTGACGAGAATCATCCCCGCGATGCTGAGACCGCGGAGGATATCGAGGGCGTTCGAGCGTGTGCTGGTACTCATTGTGCTGGTGTGTATGATAAGCTGTTATGAGATAAGCTTCTCTTTTCCCCATCTCATCTCGCACTTGACGCAGAGTGATGGGGGAGAGGCGAGAATGTGGCACTAGTATATCATGTAGCCCTTGTGTCGCAAGTCATTATTTCTGACTATTCATAACAATAAATAGAGAGCTAACGAAGGTATATTATACTGATTCTGTGCTTATAGCCTAAGATCGCATTCTATTTTCCATGCTCCATTCTCACTCGACTCTTCTGTTGAGTTTTCGGAGCTTTGCTCAGCTCAGCTGTCATACATGATGCAAAAATGATGCTTGCTTTCACAGAAAATTAACTGTATATTAAGCGCGAGTACTAGTATCTCGCTTTGGGACGAACTGCGTATAAGTAAGGCGCTTAACAGACAAACTGACGATTTCAGGCTGCGAGAATGGAGGACTCACCAGTAGATAGCTCTATCATTTAATAAGTTAATCAATTGAATATGGAGCGAATAACGACGACATAAACACAATATTCATCATGTTACAACGCATCATCGGCACAAAAGCCCTTTTACTACCCCTCATCGCAATGGTACTCAGCCCGAGCACTCTTGGTGCTCGCAGCAACGACTCGGGCTTGGCAAAGGGGATCAAATACAGCGAGAATATCTTTTACTCGGGTATGAAGATTAGGGACAAGAAGAAAAAGGTAGCTGGCTATCGCATCCCCGCCATTGTCACGGCCAAGGACGGCACGGTGGTAGCGGCCATCGACGAGCGTGTTCCGAACCTATCTGACCTTGTCCACAGCGATGACATTAACATCGCCGTGAAGCTCAGCCGCAATCATGGTAAAACCTGGTCCAAGGAGAGAATCATCGTGGACTTCCCCCATGGTCAATCTGCCTCTGACCCCTCGATGATCGTCAATGAAAAGACAGGCCATATCTTCCTCTTCTACAACTTCATGGATCGTAAGAAGGAGCACAATGTCTACTATCTCCACTACGTTGTGAGTAAGAACAACGGCAAGACTTGGAGCAAGCCTGTTGACATCACGAGTCAAATTTCAATGCCCGGATGGCCCAAAAAAGACTTCAAATTCATCACCTCGGGACGTGGTTGCTACACGAGCGATGGTAAGATGCTTCACACCTTGGTGCGCGTCGGCAAGGGGGTCTTCATCTTTGGTAGTGACGACGATGGGAAAAACTGGTATGTGCTCGACACTCCCATATCTCCTGCTGACGAGTCCAAGATTATTGAGCTCAGCGATGGTCGCTGGATGGTCAATGCTCGCGTGAATGGCTCGGCCAAGAAGCGCTATGTCCATATCTCATCGGACAAGGGCAAGACTTGGACGAGCCGCCCCGAGCCCCAACTTCCCGATGCCGCCTGCAATGCTAGCATCATTCGCTACAGCTCCCGAGCCGCTGGTGATGATAAGGATCGTCTCATTTTTGCCAACGCCAACAGCAATAGCCGCGAGAATCTCACCGTGCGCATCAGCTATGACGAAGGCGAAACTTGGAGTGATGGCAAGGTCATCTATCCTGGTAGCTCGGCCTACTCTGACCTCACCAAGCTCGCGAATGGTGATATCGCTCTTTTCTTTGAAAAGGATGGCCATAAGAATAACGAGGTCGTTGTCTTCGATCTCGAGTGGCTCACCGACGGAAAGGACAGATACGTTCCCAAGCCTAAAAAGAAGAAATAAGATTTTCTTATAGAGATCTCTCTTCGCTCACCCATTGCATGCCAATGGGTGAGCAGAGCCCCTCCCTCACGCAGGAAAGACTGTATGGGGGAGGGGCAATGTGATTAGGATGCGCGAAGGCGTGTTTTTTGAGCAATGTTCTGAGCTCTCCAAATCAGAGATTTATGCAGCAATATCTAGACTTATTAAAAGATGTGCTCGGTCACGGCGTGGGTCGCGATGATAGGACGGGCACGGGAACGATAGGTGTGTTTGGTCGCCAGATACGCCACGATATGCGTGAGGGCTTCCCCTGCCTGACGACCAAGAAGCTCCACCTACGCTCCATCATCCATGAGTTGCTCTGGTTTCTCCAAGGAAACTCCAATATCGCCTATCTCAAAGACAATGGCGTGAGTATCTGGGATGAGTGGGCTGATGAGCAGGGGGAGCTAGGCCCCGTCTATGGTACGCAGTGGCGTGCCTGGCCCGATGGTCGCGGGGGCTATATCGACCAGATCGCTGGCCTCATCGACAATCTGAAGAACAATCCTTGGAGTCGTCGTCACGTCATCAGTGCATGGAATGTGGCTGAGCTCGATGAGATGGCTCTGCCGCCCTGTCATTGCCTCTTTCAGTTCTGCGTCATTCCCGCCCAGTGTCAGGGGGAGCGTCACGGCCTCTCGCTACAGCTCTATCAGCGCAGCTGCGATCTCTTCCTCGGTGTCCCCTTCAACATTGCGAGCTACGCCTTGCTGCTCATGATGGTCGCTCAGGTCTGTGGCTATGAGCCGCGCGAGTATATCCATAGCTTTGGAGATTTGCATCTCTACAACAATCATCTGGATCAGGCGCGCCTGCAGGCCTCGCGCAGCCCGCGAGTCTTGCCACGCATGCTGCTCAATGCCAGCGTGCGCGACATAGACGGCTTTGTCTATGATGACTTCACCCTGCTTGATTATGACCCCCACCCGCATATCAAAGCGGCTGTTTCGCTATGAGTAGTCACTATACACTCTGTGCTGTCGTCGCCATGAGCCCACAGCGCATCATCGGCAAGGATGGTCGCATGCCTTGGCATATCCCCGAGGATCTCAAGCTCTTTAAAGAGCTCACGCTAGGTCATCCCATCCTCATGGGGCGCAAGACCTTTGAGAGCATCGGTCGCCCTCTACCTGGGCGGCAAAATATCGTCCTCACGCGCCAAGCGGATTGGCAAGCCGAGGGGGTCACCGTCATCCACGACCTAGCCGAGCTCTCTGAGCTGGAGTTACAAGCCTCCGAGGTGATGCTCATCGGGGGGGGAGAGCTCTACAGACTGCTCTTGGAGCGTTGTGATAGACTGCTCGTCTCGCGTCTCCATCGCGACTATGAGGGCGATACTTCTTTTCCTGAGTTTGAGTCGCTTTTTGATCAAGGGGAGCTGCTGCGCGAATGGGCGGACTTTTCTCTCATCAGCTATGCGCGTAAGGCTGAATTGTGAAATATAAAAAATCACCCCTCTTTTTTCAGAAGATTCAATATAAACAATTTTTCAGCTTAGCTTTAGTACAATTAATAACTAAAAATAATAAAATATAAACTAATACCGATTTCACTTGTCATCCTACATAAAATATGTTTAAATGAAAGGGAGATGCCTACTCACTTTTCTTCAAACAAACCTCATGATAACCTCGACTGGAAAGTGCTTCAAACCGCCCTTCGCGCGGCAGAAGAGGGCGTTTATTGCTGGGACATTAAGCAAGGACATATTTCCTACACCGAGCAATGTATGAAAATGCTCGGGATGTCCTTTCATGAGACTGCGCCCAATATCTTTACAGAGCCCGAGGTCGTGATTCACGAGCAGGATCTCAATTTTTTTAAAGCCGAATTACAGCGCTATCTGGGCTGGATCACCAGCACCCCCATGCGACTTGAGATACGCCTGCGCAACATGCGCTCGCGTGCTTGGCGCTGGATACGCGTCAATGGTCTCGTGGAGCGCGATGAGCAGCACCAGCCTGCGCGTCTCGTGGGAGTCTGGATAGATATCACGCGTCGTAAGATGTCCGACCGCCTCGCCAATGAGGATCGCGAGCTCTTCCGTACGCTCATTAACTACTTGCCCGATAGCATTTATTTTAAGAATAAGGAATCGCGCTTCGTCGTCGCAAACACGGCAACCGCGCAGAAAATGGGAGTGCCGACGCCCTCTGATTTGATAGGGAGCACGGATAGGAATTTTTTTGAAGACAGCATGAGCTCGATTTCTCGACGCGAAGAGCTCGCTATCATGAATACGCGTCGCCCCATCATCGCGCGTCTTCATTCTGAGCCGTGGAAAGACACCGCGACAAAGACCAAGGGACGCACCTATAGTCAGATTTCTAAATTTCCTTGGCTCGATGGTCAGGGAGAGGTGAGAGGGATCGTAGGGATTTCCTCCGATGTGACCAAGCTCGTCGAAACACGCAAGCAGTACCAAGCTCTCGCCACCCAGCTCGACGAGCGCAACAAGGCTCTAGAAAATGAAATCAATCTCGCTCGCGAGATCCAACAGGCACTCCAGCCGCTGAGCATCCCCTCACGCAAGCTCTACATCGACGCACAGTGCCGCAGTGCGCACTTTCACCACATCTACCTCCCCTCTACGGGTGTTGCGGGTGACTGCTTTGCCGTCTTTCCTGTAGGGGAGTCGGGGACGGGTATGCTCATCTGCGATGTGATGGGGCATGGCATACGCGCGGCTCTCATCGCCTCCATGCTTCGCGGGCTCATGGAGCAGGTCGCGGACTTGGCAGACAGCCCTGCGCGCCTTCTCTCCTCGTTGAATCGAGTGCTCTGTCGCATCTTCAATCAGGCAAACATCAGCATGTTCGCCTCTGCATGCTACGTCTATCTCGACCTTGAGGGCAGGAGACTCACCCTATCGAGTGCGGGTCACCCCGCCCCCATCGTCATCGACAGTGAGAACAGAGCCTTCACCCCCAGCCTCCCACGTGCCACGGCACTAGGCATTGTCGATACAGCCATCTACCGCGAGGCAGAAATTGAGCTCGAGTCGGGTATGAAGCTCATGCTCTACACCGACGGACTCACCGAGGCCAAAAATGAGTACGACGATGAGCTCGGCTGCTCGCGTCTGCTTGACTATCACAATGAGCACCCACCTGAGAGCATCCAGCAGATGCTAAGCAACAGCCTTGACACCATGCATCAATTCGCAGGGATGACCCCCATCGACGACGATATCTGCATCCTAGGTGTCTCTTTTGAAGAGGAAAGTCTGAACTAAACTATCTGTTTTACTACGGTCTGATTTTTATTGATAAGCGAATAAAGATGCCTACCCGCAGAGCAAAATTGGAGAATATTACTGCTCATCAGCAAAAAAACATTGCCAATAACGAAAAATAAGTTTACTCTAAGGACAGACGAAACAAGCAGGATAGACAAACGAACCTATGGAAATATGAAAAAAGATTCTGACGACAAGAACGATCATTTTAACATTGCAGAGCTCACGGACTTTCAATTTGGTCCTGCATGGGCGCGGCAAGGAGAAAAGCCAAGTGGAGCTACGCAGCAATACAAAGGCGACAACACAGCACGCCGTGAGAGACCCCGACGTCGCGAAGGCGACTCAAGTGATCGTCCTCAACGCTCCCGCGCCCCCCAACGCAACCGTGACGCTAGCGATAGCAGATCTGAGCGCGGTGAGCGCGGCTTCAAACCGCGTGGCTCCTTCTCGCGCTCCCCGCGTCCTGAGCGCGTGCTGCCTCCTCGCCCCGAGCCCACCGAGGGGCTGCGCGTCGAGCTGCGCCCTGCCAACAACATTCTCGAAATCATCTCCCAGCAGGTTCAGAAGAATAAGCGCGTTGTCCCTCTGATGAAGCTCGCCAGCCTCACCCTCGCGGGTGCTGAGCGCTGCGATCTCGTTCTTATGAAGCTTGAGAATGACCTCACCCTCATACGCTCGCAGAAGGGTGATCTCGTCTGCTGGCTCACCGAGGCAGAGGCTCTGCAATATCTCTGGATTGCCCCTTGGTTTGCCGAATACTACACAGAAGAAAGTGTCCAGGTAGAAGCCCCCAAGGGCAACTTCACTGCCATCGCAGTCTGCAAGCTCGGCAAAGAGTGCATAGGGCCTGTAAATTGGCATGGCTACCAAGCCGCGCTCACCAAGCTCTATAAGAACAAGTACTCCAAGCGCATGAGCATAGAAGACTTCCGCAAAGAGGTCTTCGTTGACAAGAGCGAAGAGACGCTTGAGCGCTGGCAAAATCAAGCCAGTCAGGCAAAAATCTGGAAGCCCACGCGTGCTGAGGCACAAGAGACAGTACTCCCCGACATCAAGAGTGTCGAGGCAGACTTCCTCGCCCATCACTACAACGAGGTCTATGTAGTAGAAGACAAGGTCTTCATCAATGGAGCCACGCCGCAGGATCTCCTCTCACCAGGACTGGCCGCACATCTTCGCATCCAGCTCGATCGCGCGCGCCGCTACCCCCAAATGATTATCCCCAATCTCTGTCATGGGCTTGCGAGACATCATATGCCTATCTTCAAGTGGCACAAGCATCACTACACAGGTCCTAGTCGCATTCGTGTCATCCCCACCGATGTCGTACTCGCGGATCGTATGAAAAGCATCATTGATTGGGTCAAGGAGAACTCAGGACAAAAGGTGGACGCCCTCTTCACCGCCCTGACAGGTGTAGCCGCTGGTGCAGACGAGGAAAGCATCGCTCTCGCTAGCGCAGCACACGCGCCCTACACGGCGGATCTCATCTGGCTACTCGATCAAGGCTACCTCGTCGTCACCGATGACAATGCAATCTGGTATCCCAAAGGTGAGATCGCTCCTAGCCCTGAGCCTGTACAGGACAAGCGCCAGCCACGTAAAAACTCACGCGGTCCACGCAACAGAGCGGCGAAGAAACCCGCCGCTGCGCGAGATCAAAAGCCAGCAGCGGCTGCCGCACCGAGCGCAGAGAGCACGCCACCTCCCGCAGCGAAGACAGAGGATCATACAAAAGAGCCTCCTATGCCAGAGCCTAGCGAAGCCCCCGCCCCCGTCGAAGAAAGTCCCGCTTCCCCTCAGGACTAAATCCTTGATAAGGCAATAGCATTTTAAAACCCGAGATAGGCTTCGACCTATCTCGGGTTTTTGTCTTATCGTGCAAGCGATTCCTCGCGGATGGGCTGGCGGCATGTATCTTCATGGGACTATAAAAGACTTGGTCTTTTTCAAGAAATGACGCTCTTTGAGGCTCTGCGCTAGAATCGCACACCCTGCGCCATGCAAAAGCGTCTCTCAAAATATGCACGGCTAAATCAACAATAGCGCCCGAGCAATAGCGCACAAAGTGTAAGAATCCTAATTGAAATCTCCAATATTTCTTGAATTAGTCTAAATAAAATGCTATGTTTGTATCATGCTCTGCACTTTCATGCAACGCGCCTTTCGTTTTTATAAGGAGGGCTTTTCATCAATGACGATAGGTCGCACACTGTGGCTCATTGTCTTGATCAAGCTGCTCATCATGTTTGGCGTCCTGCGCGTCTTCTTCTTTCCCCGCTTTCTTGAGGGCAGTGAGCAAGAGAAGCGCGATTATGTAAGCTCCGAGCTCATTGATAGAGCGGCTACAGAGGTCGCGCCATCAACACACCCAACCCACACACCTTGATATAACTTGCTATGGATGGAGTAGATCTCTCACTTGTGAATTGGTCGCGTGCGCAGTTTGCCATGACGGCTATGTACCATTGGATTTTTGTCCCCCTCACCTTGGGGCTAGGGCTCATCATGGCAGTGATGCATAGCATCTATTACTGCACAGGAAAGGAGTTTTGGCGCAACACGACACGCTTTTGGATGAAGCTCTTTGTGATCAATTTTGCCATGGGCGTGGCGACAGGACTCATCCTTGAGTTCCAATTCGGGACGAATTGGAGCAACTACAGCTACATCGTAGGCGATATCTTCGGCGCGCCGCTCGCCATTGAGGGCATCATCGCCTTTTTTCTAGAGGCGACCTTCATGCCTCTGATGTTCTTTGGGTGGAATCGCATCAGCAAGCGACTGCATCTCGCCTCCACGTGGTTGACGCTCTTTGGTGCATCGACTTCTGCTTGGTGGATACTCGTCGCCAATGCATGGATGCAGCACCCCGTGGGTATGGCCTTTAATCCCGAGACGGTGCGCCATGAGATGGTGAGCTTTGTCGAGGTGGCTTTTTCACCCGTAGCTGTTGTGAAGTTCTTCCACACGGTGTCGTCGTGCTGGGTGCTGGGTGCTGTCTTTGTCATCGGGGTCTCTAGCTGGTACTTGCTCAGAAAGCGCCACCTTGAGTTCGCCCTTGCGAGCATCAAGCTCGGAGCCATCGTCGGGCTCGTGGGCTCGGCCGTCGTCCTCTACACAGGGCATCAATCTGCCGTGCATGTCGCAAAGTATCAGCCTATGAAGCTAGCGGCTGTCGAGGGATTTTATAAGGGACAGACCCACGCGGGGCTCGTCGCAGTAGGGCTGGTCAATCCCATGGTAGACTGGGCCCAAGCGGGTGAGGATGGCTTTCTTTTTAAATGGGAAATCCCCCAGCTCCTCTCCCTGCTTGCCACGCATCGCGCTGAGGGCTACGTCCCCGGTATAGCCAATCTCATCGAGGGAGGCTATCCCAGTGAATCCGCCGCTGGGGGCATCGAGCCATCGGCCGAGGAGAAGATGCGTCGTGGCAAGCTGGCCATTGCGGCTCTAGCCGAGTTGCAAGATACAAAGGGGCAAAAGAGTGAGGAGGCTACAGCGCAGGCTCGTGCGACTTTTGAGGAGAATTTCCCCTATTTCGGCTATGGCTATCTGAGTAGCCCAGAAGAGATCGTGCCCAATGTGCCTCTGCTCTTTTATGCCTTTCGCGCCATGATTGGCTTTGGCTTTCTCTTTATTGCCATCATGGTGCTGCTGCTCTTGATGGGCAGACGCGCGGCACAGATGCCTTGGCTGCTCTGGGCGGGCATAGCCTCCATCCCCTTTGCCTACATCGCCAGTCAGGCTGGCTGGATCGTCGCCGAGGTGGGCAGACAGCCCTGGGCTATCCAAAACTTGCTGCCTAATAGCGCCGCTGTGTCCAAGCTCGACGTGAGCTCCGTACAGACCACCTTCATGATCTTTCTCATCCTCTTTACCATCCTACTCATTGCGGAGATACGCATCATGACAAAGGCGATCAGCGATGGTCCTCAGCTTCCTTAATCATTTAACAATTGTATTCTTATGTTTGAAGATTATTCATTATTGCAGCACTACTGGTGGTTTCTGGTATCGCTCCTTGCCTCGCTGTTGGTCTTTCTGATGTTTGTGCAGGGCGGCCAGAGTCTCATCTGGACGCTGGGGCGCACGGAGGCGCAGCGTCGTATGCTGGTGAACTCCACAGGCCGCAAGTGGGAGCTGACCTTCACGACGCTAGTAACCTTCGGCGGGGCTTTTTTTGCCGCCTTCCCCCTGTTTTACTCGACGAGCTTTGGGGGAGCGTACTGGGTGTGGATGCTCATTCTACTTTGCTTTGTCGTGCAGGCGATTGCCTATGAGTTCCAGCACAAGGATCACAACCTACTCGGCGCGACAGGCTATCGCATCTTGCTGCTGATTAATGGTGTACTAGGCCCTATCCTCATCGGCACGGCGGTGAGTACCTTCTTCTTCGGTGCAGATTTTTATGTGAATAGGGCGCATCTCACCGATCTCAATGCCCTGACCATCTCGAGCTGGGCGCATGCGGGGCATGGGCTTGAGGCGGTGCTCAATCTGTGGAATGTCTGCTTGGGGCTAGCTGTTTTCTTCCTCGCGCGTGTGCTCGCGCATCTCTACTTTATGAACAATATCGCGGATAGTGCTCTCGTCGCACTCATTCGCCGTCGCCTCCCCCTTGAGGCGGGCTTCTTCTTGATTTTCTTCCTCGCCTATGTGGGACGCTGGGTCACGATGGAGGGATACGCGGTGGTGCCGCAGACGCAGGAGATTGTCATGGAGCAGGGGAAGTATCTGAGCAACATGCTGAGCATGCCTGCGGTCATGCTGCTCTTTGTCCTCGGGGTGCTCCTCGTGCTCGCAGGCATTATCTTACCCGTTGTGCAGAAGGGATTCCTCCGTGGCATCTGGCTGGCGGGCAGCGGCAGTGTCCTTACCGTGCTCGCCATGCTGCTCTGCGCAGGTTGGAATCACACCGCCTACTACCCCTCACGCGTCGATCTAGAGAGCTCCTTGACCATAGCGAATAGTAGCTCCAGTCATTTCACCCTGACAGCGATGACGATTGTCTCCTTTGTGATACCCTTTGTGCTGGCCTACATCATCTATGCGTGGCGCGCTCTGGACAAGACGCCCATCAGTGAGGAAGAGATCACTAGGGACAAGGATGCGTATTAGCATTCTGCCAATAGAGAGAGTTTATTATCCACCATGTCAGAAAAGATGATTGATAATTTGCTTCTTAACATTATCCCTCCTCCAACGAGCTACCGCTACAAGGAGGTGAAGGGTCACAAGATCTTCTACCGCGAGGCGGGAGAGAAGCACAAGAGAACCATCGTGCTCCTCCACGGCTACCCTTCCTCTTCTCATAGCTACAGACACCTCATCCCCCTACTAGCCACTCACTATCACGTGATCGCTCCTGACAATCTGGGCTCAGGCTACAGTGATCGTCCCGATCCTGAGACAGTCAAGTATAGCTTTGAGCTGCTCGCGGACATCAACAATGAGCTACTCAACCAGCTGGGTGTGCAGGACTATGTGATGTACATGCAAGACTTTGGAGCCCCGGTAGGCTATCGCATGATGATGAAAGCCCCGAGGCGCATCAGTGCACTCATCATCCAGAATGCGAATGCCTACCTCGACGGACTCACAGAAAAGCGTCGAGCCTTCTTCCGCAGTGCCCAGAGTGACACGAGCCCAGAAAAGCAAGAGGCACTCTATGAGCTCACCAGCCCTGAGGCCATCATCAATGGGCAGTATCTCTATGACATCCCCAAGGATAGGCTACACACGCAGAGCCCCGATGCGTGGACGCACGACCTCGCCTTTCTCCGCGAGCCAAAGGATAGGTTGATCCAAGTCGCGCTCTTTCGCGATTACAATAACAATCTACTGAGCTATCCTGCATGGCAAAAGATGCTGCGCGAGACACAGCCGCCCACCCTCATCGTCTGGGGGGCGAAGGATGAGAAGTTCAACAAGCACGGTGCTATGGCCTATCTAGCCGACCTCCCCAAAGCCGAGCTCAATCTCCTAGACGCAGGACATTTTGCGGCCGAGGAAAAGACAGGCGAGATCGCAGCTCTCATCTTGGAATTTCTCGCAAAGGACACGCCCCGCGAGGCAGCAAAGCCAGCATCTCGTGAAGGCAGCTAAATACTTCTATAGATTTAAAAAATAATCTGGAACAAGCCCAAACACTCATGCTATATTGTCTGCGTTATGCCGACACCACCATTTTTCTACCAAGAGCCTTTCCCCATCAAGGGAGACGACACACAATACCGCAAAATCACCTCTGACTACGTGAGCATGAGTGAATTTGACGGCAAGCCCATGCTCAAGATCGAGCGCGAAGGTCTACGCCTCCTCGCGGAGACCGCATGGCATGATATAGCCTTCTACCTGCGCCCCTCACATCTTGAGCAAGTCGCCGCCATTCTCGATGACCCCGAGGCATCCGACAACGACAAGAGCGTCGCGCTCACCCTGCTGCGCAACGCCGAGGTCTCCTCACTGGGCATCCTCCCCCTCTGCCAAGACACAGGCACCGCCATCTGCATGGGCAAGAAGGGTCAGCAGGTATGGACGAGCTGCAACGATGAAGAAGCCATCTCGCAGGGTGCCTACGACTGCTACACCAAGGAGAATCTGCGCTACTCTCAGACCGTCGCGCTCGACATGTACAAGGAGACCAACAGCGGCACCAACCTGCCTGCGCAAATCGACCTCTACGCCACCGACCACGGCACAGACTACGACTTTCTCTTCATGTCCAAGGGCGGCGGCTCGGCGAACAAGACCTACCTCTACCAAGAGACCAAGGCCTTGCTCAACCCCACCTCGTTGAAGAAATTCATGGTGGAAAAGATGAGCACCCTAGGCACAGCAGCCTGCCCTCCCTACCACATCGCCTTTGTCATCGGAGGCACGAGTGCTGAATCCTGCTTGAAGGCAGTCAAGCTCGCCTCGGCCAAGTACTACGACACGCTCCCCACCACAGGCAACGAGCATGGTCAAGCCTTCCGCGACGTTGAGCTTGAGAAGGAAGTACTAGAAGAGGCCAACAAGCTCGGACTCGGAGCCCAATTCGGCGGCAAGTGGTTTGCGCTGGATCTGCGCATCATCCGCCTCCCCCGCCACGGTGCGTCCTGCCCCGTAGGTATGGGTGTCTCCTGCTCGGCGGATCGCAACATCAAGGGCAAGATTCGCCCCGATGGTATCTACATCGAGCAGCTGGAGTTCGACCCAGGGCGCTTCATTCCCGAGGCATGGCGTCATGTCAAGAGTGAGGCGGTGAGCATTGATCTCGATCGCCCCATGAGCGACATCCTCGCCGAGCTCAGTCAATACCCGGTCAAAACCCGTCTCTCACTCAATGGCACCATCATCGTCGGGCGCGACATCGAGCATGCCAAGCTCAAGGAGCTCATCGACTCGGGCAAGGAGCTACCCGACTACATCAAGAATCACCCCATCTACTACGCAGGTCCCGCCAAGACCCCCGAGGGCTACGCCTCTGGCTCATTTGGCCCCACCACAGCGGGTCGCATGGACTCCTACGTCGATCTCTTCCAGAGCATGGGAGGTAGTCTGCTCATGATAGCCAAGGGGAATCGCGCCCAGTGCGTCACTGATGCCTGTCAGAAATACGGTGGCTTCTACCTCGGCTCTATCGGTGGCGTCGCTGCCGATCTGGCCAAGAACAGCATCACCAACGTCGAGTGCATCGAGTACCCTGAGCTCGGCATGGAGGCTATCTGGAAGATCACGGTTGAGGACTTCCCTGCCTTTATCCTTGTCGATGACAAAGGCAACGACTTCTTTGCCGAGATCCGCAAGAACTGGAGCTGCGGTGGCTGCAAAAAATCCTAGTCTCTTTAGGGGATCTTGCGAAATGAGCAGCTTCGGATTTTGCTAGCAGTTTGGATGAGAATTTGTGGCGTTTGGGTGCACATAGCGAGCTATGTAAGCCCAAAAAGCCGCAAATTCTCGCCAAAATGCTGCAAAAGACGTGCTGTGGCACTCATTTTCGAAATCTGCAATTTCTGAAAACTAATTTTGCAAGGTCCCCTTTAGACTCTCAATTTCATAACTAAAATAGCGAGAGCTTTTGTGAGGGGGATTTTCTCATTTTGACGGCATCGTGCGTGCACCTTGACGTGAAAATGGTGAAAATCCCTCTCCCTTTTGCCAAGGAACAATTCGAGTGAGACGCTGCACTATCTGGGTCGATACGCCGCAGTAAGAAAAAACATACACTCCTATACAGCATGGTGGAGAAATCTAATAACCTTGACCCACGACTTCTTTCCTGTACAATAGCTAAAGCATGAAAGCTCCCATCATCCGCAAAATCGAGAACATCGCCGTCGCTCGATTCTATGAGATCTACAGAAAGTCACGTGAGCTCCAGCTCGTCAATAGCCCTCTGGGGATGTCACGCCTCATCACCCAGCCCGCTATCAATCGCCCAGGACTCGCGCTAGCAGGCTATCTCGGCTACTTTGCCCACGAGCGCATTCAGGTCTTTGGCAATGCGGAGGTCGCCTTTCTCGACACGCTCCCAGCCGAAGAGAGGCGCGAGCGACTGCGCAAGCTA
>CAYJJA010000013.1:0-21805 GCA_964370355.1 uncultured Akkermansia sp.
TGCCCATGCGGTCCGCATCGGGGTCGGTGGCAATGACGAGGTCGGCCTGCTCTGCATCCGCCTGCTTCATCGCCATGTCGAGGGCGGGTGGATTCTCGGGGTTGGGGCTAGCGACGGTGGGAAAGCGCCCATCGAGGCTGTCTTGAGCGGCAACAGTGCTCACCTTGCAGCCCAGCTCTTGGAGAAGGGGCACAATACAGCGCCCACCTGTGCCATGCAGGGTGGTGAAGACGACCTTCGCTGAGCTCCCAGCAAAGATATCGGGGCGCAGGATAATGCCCTTGAGTCTGTCGGTGTAGATCTTGTCAAAGGATGCGTCGAGGATGCGTAGCTCGCCCTGCTCACATGCAGGCAGAGCCTCGTAGCTGTCATTGTCCAGCGCGTTGACCTCGGTGATGACTCCCTTGTCATGAGGGGGGACGAGCTGTGCTCCCTCGTTGAAGTAGGCCTTAAAGCCATTGTCATGCGCAGGATTGTGCGAGGCGGTGAGCACGACACCTGCATCGGCGTTGAGCTCACGGATGGCAAAGGAGACCTCAGGTGTGGAGCAGGGACCATCAAAGAGAGTGCAGTCACAGCCCAACTCCGTGCTGATGCGAGCGCAGTACTCGGCAAAGTCGCGCGAGAAGTGGCGTGTGTCATGCCCGATGACGACGTGAGGCTTGCACGCACGTGCGCCCTGAGCGGCGAGGTAGCGGTACACATAGGCGATGAGTCCGCGCATCGCGCGACCCACATTAAAATAGTTCATACTAGCCGTGCCCACACAGGGGAACTCAGGTCTCTCGTTGGGACCTCCTTGCCCCTGCTCCGCACTCGTGACAAGGCTGCCTATGGTGCGGCCACGCAGACCACCTGTGCCAAAGGCAAGAGTCTTAAAGAATCGGTTGTTGAGCTCCGACCATGCCTCTTGGGCGATGAGCTCGTCAATGGAGGCGGCGACCTCGGGAGCTTGTGTGCCGCGTAGCAGCAGCTGGATATTATTGAGGGATTGGGGCAGTAGCGCGCCCGCATCGACAGCAGATTGTAGTGTGGCTTCTCGTGTTGTGCTCATAATGGAGGATATAGTGTTCTTTGGTAGAAAGATATGCCGTGGAGAGAGTGCTAGCTGCTCTCTCCCTCGGATGCTTCGCCCAGCCAGATGCGAATGCCCTCAAGGGCATAAGATCCATAGGGCGATTTGGGGTCGATGGCGTGCATCTCATAGTAGAGCGCAAGCAGCATGTCGCGCGGTGCTCCGCCTCGGCGGAGATGCCCTGTGAGGACAGCGAGCAGCTCTTGCCTCTGAGTCTTGGAGTAGTTCCCATCTCTCATGATGCCGCGTATGTAGCGGATGGCTGCATCGTGTGCCGTCTGCTTATCCATCTCTACGAGGAGCTGTTCCCAGTTGAAGGCGAATCGCTTTGAGTGTCTAGCCTTGTCATTCACACCCGCAAGTTGCTTGGTGTAGTGAGAGGGGATGGTAAGGCCTATATCGGCGGCCTCGGCGAGCATTTCGGCAATGCGATCGCCCTTGCTGCCGTCGGCTTTTTTGAGAATTTTCTGCTGCGTTTTGAATCTTTCTACATAGTCCTTGAGCAATTCATTGACAGACTCGACATCCTTGAGCTCATCAGAGCTCTGAATGACCGCTCGCAGCGTGTTGTGACGGTCGATGATGGCGATGCTCGGGTAGCTAAAGATGCCACCTGGGAGCTTCTTACCATCCATCATTTTATCGCGTGCACGACGCTCTCTTTTGTCGGGCATTTGGTAGATGGGCATCTCCATGTAGATGTTGGAGGTGAGTCCTCTCCAGAGCTTATTTCCTTTGGTGAACTCTTTGTGGAGTCTCTCACTATACTTGTCATAATTCGCGCCGTAGCAGAAGACGAGAATGGGCTTGTCATCAGCCTTTTTCAAAGCATCCGCATAGCTGCGAGCACGAGCTGCCTGCGCGGGAGTGAGGGCGAGTATAAGGCTTGCTAGGCTCAGTAGTGTGGCAAATCCTGTATTCATAATCTGTTCGTAGAGGATGGGAAAGGGGTCGAGTTTGAGCTGGTGCGATGACTAGCGACGTGCCATCTTGCCATAGACGTAGAATCCGAGAATAGCTTGGCCGTGGAAGTCAGAGGCTTGCAGCGTACCACCGCGACTCAGACGCACAAAGCGACCTGATTTGGCTGTTTTACCCAAGTCAAAGCGCACGACCTGCCCTTGGGCCTGACCTGATATGGGGGCTGACCAGTTCTGCCCATCATCGGAGATGGAGATGCTCAGGGGGCGCGAGCTATTCTGCTCGTTATTCTTGGAGATACAGACCACCCCGCGTAGATCAGCGCGACGCTCAAGCTCGACGGTGATCTCGCTCTTCATCTGCATCATGCCACCATCCTTTTGCAGCGTGGCCCAGTGGAGACCTACCGCCTCGTTGTCGTCCATCGTGCGATCGCCCCTGATGAGAGCTGTGTCTGAGATAAGACGCCCCGAGAAGCCGCGGAATTTGAACTTGTTTCTGGGGAAGTATTTCTTGCTCTTGCGCTTCGCCAGCTTGGCTATGGCTTGGAACATCTTGCGATCCCCATTCTCGACAGCTTGGCGCAGTGCTTGATTCATCGTCTTCCAAGTCGCATCCTGATTACGCTTGCCGGAGCGCGTCTTTTTGAGCGAAGCGACGATGACGTCGGTGAACTCATCTTGGAGCTTAGCGGTTTGCTCGTTATCTGGTAGCCCTGCAACAAAACTAAGTCCCCATGCAATGGCTGAGCCCGCGTAGTCGGGATTGCGGATGAGGGCGGAGAGAGCCGCCTTCATAAAGCGTATCTGCTCCTCACCCTCGGCAAAGGAGGTGAGCTGGCGTGAGAGAATGCCGTTGACATCCCAGCGATTCGTCCCCATTGTCTTGCACTCCTTGAAGAAGGCGGCAAAGAGGCGTGTCAGCTCGCTCTTATCCGTGATGAGAGGCGCGAGATTGGGGTAGATGTACTTGGTGAGCAGCGTTGCTGCTGCATTGTGGAATTCCTCGTTGAGCCCCGTGTTGACGAGCTTGTGGAGCTCAGCCCATTTCTCCCTATTCTTGGGAGCCTTGTCGCGGAGGTAGGCTGTGTACTTGAGCCAGAGTGGCCAGTTGTTGGGCTGGGCGAGTAGACCGTCTTCGTAGCTCAGAAAGGCCGCGTGCTGTTTGCGGCGAGAGGCTAGGAAATCGCCTAAGACGCTGAATTGGTCTGAGACCATGGTTTTCTCCACATCACTATAGAGACGCTGGGCGAGAATGAGGAAGTCCCAGCTATGCTCATTCCAGAATGTTTTGTGGAGACTATGCTGCCAGTAGATAGAGTTGCCGCGTGACCACTCATTGCCGACGCGTACCGTGTAGGCACAGTGGCCTGGCTCACCCATGGTCGCTGCGGGGATGCCATTGGCAATCGCTGCATAAGTACCGTAGTGCGACAGTGCGCCACAGACTCCACCGACCTCGCGGTGCGCCAGTGCGATGATGCCGTTGTAGTACTTCATGAAGGCGATGAGGTAGTCAGAGCCATGGATAGAGTCCCCCGCGACATTGCGGAGGCGGTAGGGCACTTGGTAGGCGGCACCGAGATAGCCCTCCATGGGCAGGCGCACGTTGTCGCGCAGCCAAGTGAGATTCTTTACACTGCCCCACTTGTCGGGCTGACCGCAGCCCATGATGTAGCGTGTCTCCCAGTATTCCAAATTGTCGAATGTCGTGTTGAGCTTTCCTGCCTCATAGCTATCATAGAAAAAGGCAAATCGATCCACGAGCAGCTTGCGACTCCATCCCTCGCGGGCAAACTCAAGAGCACCAGTCGTAGCGAGACGACGCGCGATGGGGTCATTGATGAGCTCGTTGCGTACACTAAAGATGCTTACGATATTATGTACTGCTTCGGGGAAATTCTTTGTGGGCCCCGAGTAGAGCAGCCCTTGAAGCCATTGGAGGTCATTGCTAATGGCTGTGATCGTGCTGATACCCTCAAAGCTACGGGCGAGCTCCTTGAGCTTGTCGGGGGTCGCGAGTGTGATGAATTGAAAGACAGCGAGATCGCGGCGATTCTGCGGGCTCTGCATGAACTTCCAGAGATCCTTTCTATCCAGCTTGCCCAGCCTCGTGAGCATGCGATCGGAGAGCGTGTTTAGAATCTGTGTCGGATTCTGCCAATCTGCCGTGGTGAAGATCTCGGGGAGCTTCTTGCCGCGCGGTCCGCGCTCCCTGGCGATGATATTGGAGAGTGTGCGCGTCTTTGTCTTTGTCTCGACGCGTCTTGGTCCCTTGATAGGCGCGGAGACGCGATCCTGCGCGGGGTCGAGGGGGATTTCTTTGATTTCCTCTACAGAGGCGATCTCTTGAACGACGGTGTCATCTGGCTCGAAGGAATTGATATCAAAATCTTCTGTGATCCCTGTAGCGTCTTCTTCGCTGGGGAGCTCCTCCTCTGTACCCCATGTCGCCAGTGCTTTTTCTGCTTCCTCGTCGCTGCCAAACTCAGAGCTATCAGCCGAGCCCGTGTAGTCGATGACGATTCCTTGTGGGGCGACGTAGTCGTCGAGGGCATCGCTCTGATCAGTCGCAGCTGCGGGCGCGTCTGCTGTGATAATAGGGGCTTTTCTGAACTGGAGCAGAGGAAAGCTAAAATAGCCAAAGAGCATGGCGACGAGCATCCCAATGAGCATGGGGAGGAGTTTCGAGTTCATGATGTTGCTTGAGTATTTACTGAATGAATGGACGATGGCTGGCTCTTAGAGAATCACATGGATTATTTCTAGTAATCGGTGTAAGGTATTAGTAGCGAGACTTTATTGCCTCTATGGTGGATTTTGCGGTGCGGCTTACAAGGCTGTCGGGATGCACCGTGAATTTGTCTATGTAGGGGATGGCTATATCGGTACCGTTGCTTTTGAGGTACTTGAGCACATTGCCAATCAGCTGGAGATCGCGTGTATTATCGAGCAGACTGAGGAGCTTTCTCTCCGTTTTGGGACCTAGCTTGGAGAGCTGATTGTGCCAGACGATGGGATTCTTCATCCAGAGCTGGATGATGCTATCGCTCATTTCTTCACCGCGTGCATTGAGCAGGTAGTCAATGATGCTTACTGGGGTCTGGATGTTGTTTATATGATTGCTATTAAAGAGTTTTTGGGCTTCATCTGCGGTGCGCTCGTTGTTGGGCGCGGAGTAGGTGATGAGCGCATCGACGAGTGCTGTGTGAGCTTGAGGCTCCGTAGACCAGTTGTCCTGCAAGACCTCCAAGAGCTTATCGACGACATCAATGCGTAGCAAGGGGGAGTTGGCTGTCTTGAGCGCGATAGCGGCTTGATAGACGCGGTCGGGGACTTTGCAGAGCAGCTCTTCGATATTGGCATTGACGAATGAGGGGTGCGTGGGGGTAGTAATAGCCTCGGGGCTATAGCTATTCGTCATGCGTGAAATTTCGCTTGAATAATTTACTTCATAGATGCCATCCTCCACGCTGTGGTAGTGCAACTCGCCAAATTGCTTTGCAATTGCTGTCATGTCTTCTAATTGACGGGTGGGTGTCTCGATGATGATGAGGTAGCCACGCTTCTTGCTGTAGAGGGCTTTGTAGGAGGCTGTCGTCAGGCGGGCGAAGGCATCGAGGAGGTTGTTGCGTTGCAGTGGGTCGGCATTGTTGAGGAAAAAGCCATAAACCATGTTGTGGCTTTCGCTGCGACGCAGACGTAGAGTCTCAAGGTCATCTTCATTTAAGAGACGTCCCTTGATCGCTGTGACTGTGCGCCTTTGCTCTTGCTCAATGGTGGCCTCTCCATCATTGTCATCAAGGGGTACTGTCTTTTTGATCGCTGAGGCGAGATCTGGCGCAAACCATCCAAAAAGCAGCACGAGCAAAGCCGCGATGCGAAAGAGCTTCTTGTGGCGAATACTCGCTTTGAATAAGAAACAGGCTGCGACAAAGCAAAAAATCATTGTGAAAATACGCATTTTGCTATCATCTAAGTTGAAGAAGCCAGATGTGGTATTTTCCTTGTTGTTAATGAGGAGTATGAAGATGCAAATAAGGATGAGGAAGCCGGCGACGATGGCGTTCACCTTGCCTGCTGTGGTAAAGTGATTGCCCGAGTTGTAGCTTTGATTCATGAGCTCTGCGCGATCTCGCTGCCTCTTGCGTACATCATCAAGCTGGGCGATAACTTCTTCGCGGAATGCGGTATCGACTTGATCCTTGCCAGTGCTGGAGAATTCCTCTTCTAGGCAATTCCCACAGACATCGGTGATTTTGGAACTAGGATGAAAGGCTTTTCCACATTTTGAACACTGGTGCTCCATGGCGACATTTTATCACGTGCGTTTGTCCAAGGCAAGTTTATTGTTTAGCATGTCACGAGCCCTAGGCGTTGATACAAGAGTCGTCTTCATAAAAGCTGTTAAGCTCTCTTGCTTGAATGAAAAACACAATTTTTGGCACGGTGTCAAAATTGCTCTCTCCTAGCAGGCTCTCTCTTATTATAAGCGCAGCCGATGCCAGAATCGGTCTGGCATCGGCTGGCATTTTTTTTGAATAAAAGTCTACTTTACACTGTGGGGCGCAGGCGGAAGAGCTTTGCCACCTTCACATACTTGAGGGCATGTTGATAATTCGCCTCCTCTGTTGCCTCATCGAGCTGCTTGACGACCTTGGCCGGAGAGCCTAGTACGAGACTGTAGGGGGGGATGATCGTGCCCTTTGTCACCAGTGCATGTGCCCCTACGATAGAGCCATGTCCGATGACTGCTCCATCAAGCACGATAGCACCCATGCCTATGAGGCACTTGTCCTCTACCTTGCAGGCGTGCAGCGTGACACTATGACCCACTGTCACATAGTCCCCCACCTCACAGCCAAAATCATCAGCGACATGGAGGCAGGAATTGTCTTGAATGTTGGAGCCCTCACCGACAGAGATAAAATGGATATCACCTCGCAGTGTCGCGTTGTACCAGACTGAGGCGTTTTTTGCGACGCTCACCTCTCCGATGAGATCAGCACTGGCAGCGATAAAGGCAGTTTCCTCTATTGCGGGATGATGGTCATAAAATGTTTCAATAGCCATGGCTGCGATGATAGCACAGAGTGGGATGGGGGTCAATGATAGCTAGCCGGCAGCTTCTTGTTAATAGTCTGGTATCTGTTTATAGGATGCTTTGTAACTGTTTCATTTTTAATGAAAAAATGTTGCATCATTCATGGTGTTCTTGCTCAGGTGTAGAGGGGAGGAGCTCTATGAATTCATCGGGGAGAAAAGCCTCTGTTATGTCTGTATGGGGATTGGTGCTTGCAGAGTGTGCACACTATCATTATAATAGTGCGTCCTATGAATTCTCCATTGTCAACCTTGCCTTCTAATCAGGTGGATTCTGCGGCTGTGCGTCCTCTAGATGCAGATCAGTCGCGTGATCGTGGGCTCGCACCTGAGATTCCCGATCATGAGATTATTCGCTGCATAGGCTATGGTGCCTATGGCGAGGTGTGGCTGGCGCGCTCCATTACGGGAGCCTATAGGGCTGTGAAGACGATTTGGCGTGAGGATTTTCAAGATGAGAGTAGCTTTCGACGCGAGTTTGAAGGCCTACTCTACTACGAGCCCATTGCTCGTAGTCATCATGGATTGGTGCATATTCTCCATATAGGTCAGCTGCAGGGCGACTCTCCCATGTATTATTATGTCATGGAGCTTGCCGATGATGCGCATACGGGACATCTCATTGAGCCGGATCGCTACACGCCACGCACCCTCCTCAATGATATACGTCGTTATGATCATAGTCCCATGCCTCTGGATCAGGTCATTCATGTGGGCTGTCAGCTCGCGCGCGCGCTGCGCTATCTGCATGCTGAAGATTTGACCCATAGGGATATCAAGCCTGCTAATATTATCTTTGTGCACGACAGGGCCAAGCTCGCGGATGCGGGGCTCATTGTGCAGGGGGCGGGATTTGGCTTTGTGGGGACGCAGGGTTATATCCCCCCCGATGGCTCTGGTACGCCCCGTGCCGATGTGTACGCGCTCGCGATGGTGCTTTACGAGATGATTTCGGGAAAGGATCGCATGGAGTTCCCCGATTTGCCTGACGAGATTCCTGATCAGCATCAAAAATGGATTGCCTTCAACCGCCTGATTTGTCAGGCAGCCAGTGCGCAAATAGACAGCCAGAGCGTCACCTCCGCGTCTGTGTTGCTAGCTCGCCTGGAGGCGATACGGGCAGGGGAGTATGTGGTGGAGAGTCGCTCGTTCTGGGGTAGGGGTCTGCGTCGTGCTTGTCAGCTGGTGCTTTTCTTTGCGCTTGCGATTTTTGGGGTATCTGCCTTTCAGTATCTTCCTTCGCAGTGGGATGGGATTTTCACCAAGATGTATCTCCTGCTGACACATCCCGATGCCGATGTGAATATCCCAGGGCGCGTAGAGCACAAGCAGTCTGCGGGACTCTCCGAGGATCAGCAGGCTGAGCTCGCGGGTCACGGTCAGGTCTATGTCATTAGCAATCCGAGCAATGCCTCCGTCTATAAACTCAACGGCGACTACGTAAACGAGACACCTTTAGGACCGCTCATCCTCCCCAAGGATACGCGGGTGCGCCTCATCCTGCGCAAGCCAGGCTATGCTGATATGGTGCTTGAGGGTGAGGTGAAGGTCAACGATGTCCTCTCGCTGGGCGGTGATCTTTATCGTCTGCACCTTCCTGTCGAGCAAAAGGATTGGTCTGATGTATTGCAGGATGTCTATAAGCCCGTGGGGCGAGGACACCTTGCTTTGCAGCCTATTGTTCGTGTGGATTTTGAGAAGTTTCTCTCAGCGAGGCCTTCTGATGAATTTAAGAATTATGAGATTGTGCAGCAAGATCAAAAGGGGCAAGACATCATCCTCATTGAGCAAGCTACCGCGAACGCCTACGCCGAATGGCTGATGCAAGAGTGCGCGGCGCAAGGCTTACTCGATGAGAGCTACGTGATGATCCCTCAGCAGGATAAGGCCGTTATCTCGCGCAACAAGCATCACGCCTATCGCATCACTGTTGCCAAGCTCCCCCAGACTCCTATCACGATCTTTACCAACCCCGCGGGGGCTTCTGTCATGGTGAATGGAAAATTCATAGGAGTCACCCCCATCGTCAATACAGAAATCCCTCACGCCCCCTATCATATAGAGTTGCGTCTCAAGAGGCATAAGACCATCCAGCACAGCGGGGTCTCGCCAGAGGGCTTGAGGCTGAACTTTCAGCTTGAGGCGAATAATGCCGTCTCCTTTAGCACACCTTGGTTCAACAGTCTCGGGCTTCATTTTATCCCCTTGTCGAGCAAGCTGATGGCTGGTGCTACGGAGCTGCGCATGGGCGATTATCTTCAGTATTGCAAGGAGAGCAATATACCTCCTCCTCTCAAGCCCAGCTACCCGCACAACGAGCACTACCCCGTCGTCAATGTCACCCGCGAGGAGGCTCAGCAATTCGCCCGCTGGCTCACCCTGCGAGAGCGCGCTCGTGGCATTATTGAGGACTCTGACGAATACCGCCTCCCCACTGACCAGGAGTGGAGTCGCATGGCAGGCATCGAGCAAGAAGAGGGGGCGACTCCCTTTGATCGTAATCTTAGATATGTCCAGCGGGGTGTGGAGAGCTACGCTTGGGGGGAGAGCTGGCCGCCCAGCAACTCGACGGGCAATTTTGCCGACAAATCTGCCGTCCAACACGTCGTGCTCAATCGCGTCATCGAGGGCTATGAAGACGGCTACGCCTACACCTCACCTGTTGCGAATTTTAAGCCCAATGCCGCAGGTCTCTACGATATGGAGGGCAATGTGCAGGAGTGGGTGAGCGATGTTTATGGAGGACCGCCTGATTTTCGCTTTTTACATTATGGCGTTGTGCGCGGGGGCTCATTTTACTCCTTTCATCCCACGCAGATCTCCTCCTATGCTCGTACGCCCAAGCCTCATGACACGCGCGACGATCACACAGGATTTCGCTTGGTGTTGGAGCGGGGTGTGCTGAAATTTTAATCTGATTTTCTAGTTCTCTTGAAAAGTGTTGATTATTATAGTGTAAAGTTTTTTCTCTTGAGTTTTATAGCAAGAGATGTTATAATATCCTTGTGAAGTTTATCGTCGTAACAGGAGGGATAGCCTCGGGCAAGTCTAGCGTCGTAGCACTCTTGCAACAGCTTGGAGGCAAGGGCTTGTCGGTCTTTGATTGTGATGCCGCAGTATCACAGCTCTATGAGACAGGACGCCTCTCGCGTGATTTGGTTACGCTCTTTGGCCCTGAGGTCTTGCTGGAGAATGATCAGGTCAACAAGGCATTGCTGCGCGAGATCCTACTCAATGACCCCGAGGGGAAGGCCAAGCTCGAAGAGCTCATCCACCCCCGCCTCATGGAGCTTTGCCACCGCGACCGGGAGCGCGTCGCCCAATCGGGGCAATGCCATAGCTATGTGCTCGACATCCCCCTCTTTTACGAAAGCCAAAGTACGCGCGATCTCAAGGTGGATAAGGTATGCCTCGTCGCCCTCAGCGAGCAGACACAGTGCGAGCGTCTCATCGCACGCGACGGCTGCACGGAGGAGAATGCACGCGCTCGCATGCAGGCTCAAATGCCCACTCATGAAAAGATGGATCGCGCCGATATCGTCTTTTGGAATGAGGGGAGTACCAGTAATCTCGAGGCACAAGTTGCGCATTTTTTCAACGCTGAGCTAGCGCAAGAGCCGACGCAGGAGAGCAGTATACCGGAGTCCATCCACGTCAACGAATGGCGAGCACTCTCCTACCAAGAGCTTCAGCTCATCGCCGAGGCTCTCCCCAAGCAAGGTCTACGCTCACTGCCTCGCGCGGAGCTCGTGCAAGAGCTCTGCCGTTATTACCTGAATCGCGGTGCGCTCATCACGGCGACAGGCGTGCTCGAAAAGAATAAGGAAAATTTCTATGCCCTGCGTGATGCCTCACGGAGCTTTCGCCCGCAAGCTGATGATATATATGTATCACAGGATTTTGTTAATCAGTATAAATTACGCGTCGGAAATGAGGTGACAGTACGTCTCCGTCAGCCTCGCAGCAAGGCGGAGCGCTATCTCGGCGCGGCGGCAGTGCTCCAGATAGAGGGCGTAGAAGCCAGTGACTACGCCCCAAAGGCTCACTTTGACAAGCTCACCGCCCTCATACCCGATGAGCGCCTCATCCTCGAGCACCCCAAGGTGAATGTCGCCTCCATGCGCGTGCTCGATCTCATCACCCCCTTGGGCAAGGGGCAGCGCGCGCTCATCGTCGCCCCGCCGCGTGGTGGCAAGACCATTCTACTCAAGACCATGGCCAAGTGCCTGCGCCGCAACTATCCCGACAGCGAGCTGCTCATCCTGCTGCTCGATGAGCGTCCAGAAGAGGTCACTGACTTTGAAGAAACGGTCAAAGCCACCGTCTATGCCTCCACCTTTGATGAGCCCTCGACACGCCACGCTCAGCTCAGCGACCTCGTCTTGGAGCGCGCGCGTCGTCTCGTCGAGCAGGGCAAGGACGTCATCATTCTCCTAGACTCCCTCACACGCCTCGCGCGTGGCTACAATGCGAATCAATCCGGCGGGCGCATCATGTCGGGAGGACTCGGCTCACATGCCCTAGAAAAGCCCCGCAAATTCTTTGGTGCCGCCCGCAAGGTCGAGGAGGGCGGCAGCCTTACCATCGTGGCAACCTGCCTCATAGAGACAGAGTCGCGCATGGATGATATCATCTTTGAAGAATTCAAAGGTACGGGCAATATGGAAATACGCCTCGATCGCGAGCTCTCCGCGCGTCGCATCTACCCCGCTATCTCTATCCCTCAGAGTGGCACACGCAATGATGACCGACTCTATCATCCCGATGAGATGCGTCGCGTGCTCCAGCTGCGCCGTCAGCTCGCCTCCCTCCCCGGCTGGGAAGGACTCGAAGCCCTCTTGCGCGAAATCGCCAAGACTCAGAACAACGCTGAGCTTCTCCTCAAGGGGATATCCCTCTGATTTGCCCCTTGGAGTGTTGCTGCCCACAGCAGGGCATAAGGCAAAGCGATCCGAACTTGACCAAATAGAACGAGTCAAGCTCGGATCGCTTTGTGTAAAAGGCGCTTATGGCGTTGCAGAGAAGACAGCGGGCGCTGCTCCTCTCACCCTAGCACCGTGCAGATGGCGCGATGAATTTACTGTTGTCTGCGTAAAAAACCCCCTTGCCTTTCGGCAAGAGGGAAAACAAAACAATAGAATAACAATGGAAAAAAAACTTAAGCCGTGGGCTTTTTCTGGCGGCGTACCGCACCGAAGCGCTTCTGGAATTTGTCGATACGACCTTCGGTATCCACGAATTGATTCTTACCTGTGAAGAAGGGGTGCGAATCGGAGGTGATGCCACAAGAGATGACGTAGTGCTCAACACCATCAATCTCTTCAGTCTTCTTAGATGTGGCGCAGGAGCGTGTGATAAAGCGACGTCCTGTGGTGATGTCCACGAAGACTACGGGATTGTACTTGGGATGAAAATTGGCTTTCATATTAAAAAGGTGACTGCGTTACCGTCGCAGCGCGCAACTATTGTAGTAAAAATTTAAATTATGTCAAGATTTTTCTCTAAATTATTCGATAAAAAATTCCTTGCAAAAATCAAATCAAAGGGCTAATATACAAGCGCACCGCGAAGGTGAGCAATCTCTAAACAAACCATCAATAGACAACACCAGCAATGGACTTTATCACCCCCAATATAGCCGCTCTAACCCCCTCTTTAACACTCGCCGTGACTAATCGTGCCAAAGAGATGAAAGCCAATGGTGAGCAAGTGTTTGGACTAGCGGGTGGAGAACCCGACAAGGACACCCCAGATAACATCAAGCAGGCCGCGATCAAGGCACTTGAAGATGGCGTGACCAAGTATACACCATCCGCTGGTCTTCCCCAGCTGAGACAAGCTATTTCTGAAAAGCTTAAAAACGACAACGGTCTCAGCTATAACATCAATCAAATCTGCGTCACCTCCGGTGCGAAAAACGCCGTCTTCAGTGCCCTGCTCGCAACGATAGGCGAGGGCGATGAGGTCATCATCCCTGCCCCTTACTGGGTGAGCTACCCCGCCATGGTGCAAGTCTGTGGGGGAACACCCATTTTTGTCGAGACCAAGGCAGAAAATGGATGGAAGATCACCGCCGACGAGTTTGAGAACGCGATGACTCCTCGCACCAAGATGATCATCCTGACAACACCCAACAATCCCACAGGCTCTGTATACTCCCGCGAAGAATTGCTCGCCCTCGGTGAGGTCGCCGTTGAGGAAGAGATCCTCGTCCTCGCCGATGAAATCTATGAGCACCTCGTCTACGATGAGGCAGAGCACGTCTCTATCGCCTCGCTGAGCCCCGATCTCTATGATCTCACCATCACCATCAATGGCTTCTCCAAGGGCTATGCTATGACGGGCTGGCGCTTGGGCTACTCGGCAGCTCCCCAAGCGATCGCTGATTCCATACGCCTGATCCAAGATCACACATGCTCGAATGTGACGAGCTTTGCACAATATGGAGCTATTGAGGCTCTTGAGGGTGATCAGAGCTTTATCGCAGACCTGCGTGAGGAGTACGACTTCCGCCGTCAGTATGTCTATGACAGACTCTGCAAAATGCCCAAGATCAAGGTAGTTGAGCCCAAGGGTGCCTTCTACTTCTTCTTGGATATGAGTGAGCTAGGCATGACTTCTAGCGCACTTTGCGCCGAGCTGCTTGAGCAGTACAAGGTGGCAGCTGTCCCCGGTATCGCCTTTGGCAACGACTATGCTGTCCGCATCTCCTACTGCACCTCCCTTGATGTGCTCAAAGAAGGACTGGATCGCATTGAGGAGTTCTGCAAGGCTCACTAAGGTGCATAGACACAACTCATCTTTTTACCCATCCGTGCCGCGTATCAGCTGCGGCACGGATCATTTTTTCTCACGCTATGCTCAGTAGCCTTCTCACCTCACTACTCAGCGCCTTCACTCCTATGGAGCTCGCGGACTCGCTCAACTATAGCGAGGTCAGCTGGTTGTGCTCCCACAATGCCATGAGCAACAAGGAGGATAAGTGGCTTTTCCCCAATCAACTCTGGAGCATCGAGACTCAGCTCCAGCGCGGTATTCACGCGCAAATGTGGGATGTCTGGGAGCATGACTCCAGAGCCTATCTACGGCACGGCAACGGGGTGCTCTTTGACACGGGGAAGCGTAGCCTTCACTCTGCCCTGCAAAGCATAGCGCAGTATTTGAAGAAAAATCCTCGCGCCCTCATCACCCTCATTCTCGAGTCTCACAGCAGTGAGCGCAGCATCCTAGATGCCCTTCGTAGCAGTGGTGCTGCGCGCTACCTCTACCGCCCTAGTACGCATCGCAGGTGGCCGAGTCTAGGCGCATTGCGCCGGGCCGGCACGCGCCTCATCGTCTTCATCGACAAGCCCAGCGAGCAGCTTTTCCCCCTCTGGGAGCATGCCGTAGAGACCGACTGGGTGAATCGCGATGCAAGGCGTATGAACAACAAGCTGCGACGCGGTAAAAAAGAGCATCCCCTCTTCATCGTCAATCATTTTGTGAGCAATCCACTCCCCTCGCAGCATGCCGCCCAGCAGCTCAACAGCCTCGAAGGTCTCCGGCAGCGTGCCCAAGAGATACACACTCTCTACCGACGCCCTGTGAACTTCTGGACGCTCGACTTCATCGGCTGTACGCGAGGGAGTGCGACATTCATCCAGCGCGAGAACGCAGGGGGCAAATCCGCATTTCCGTTAGCAAAATAATCTTGTCGATTGATGCAGCGCATGCTAGTATAAAAGCACCATGAAAATTCTTGCCGCTACCGATTTATCAGATGATACCAAGCCCGTTCTTGAGTTCGCCGCAAAGCTGACGAAGCAATGTCAGAGCAAGATGTATGTGCTGCACTTGCTTCCCGTCCAATTACTCGAATCCACCAGCACGATGTTTGCCGACGATAGCTTGGGCAATCTCCCTCATGTCAACACTCTCGATGATATGATGATTGATACCACCCTGCTAGAGATCGCCGACAATCGCACCAAGGAGCTGGCGCAAGAGATCAGCACCAAATGGCAAATTCCCATTTATGGCAAGGCCGAGATTGCTGATGAAATTGTGCAGAGCATCCTCGCCTTCTGCGAGAGACACAGCATCGACATGTTTGTCGTGGGCAATCGCCATCACTCCTTGCTGAGCTCACTGTTCTTGGGCGGTACCTCCGAGAAGCTCATGCGTGAGACTCGCATCCCTATGACCATTGTCCCCTGTGATTTGGATGATGATGAGAGTGAGAATAAGACTGAGCTATGAGCACCCTGCTCTTCTTTGGCGATATTGTCGGTGAGCCTGGGCGTGTGGCGCTGATGCGTGCGCTCCCAGAGCTACGCGCCGAGTACGATGCGAGCTTTGCCATCGTGAATGGGGAGAATGCCGCGGGCGGTCGTGGCATCACCCCCAAGATAGCCCAGCAATTCCTCCACGCTGGCGTAGACGTGATCACCCTAGGAGACCACGTCTGGGATCAGCCTGATCTCATCGCATGGCTCGACTCGTCAAAGCCCGTCGTCCGACCGCTCAATCTCCAAGAGGGCAGCCCCGGTGTAGGCTGCATGGTCATCGACCATCCCGAGGGCAAAATAGCCGTCATCAGTCTGCAAGGACGCACCTTCATGCGCCCCAACGCGGAGAACCCCTTCCAAAAAATCATCCCCGTGACGGCACGCCTCCGCGAGCAGGGCGTCCTCGTTCAGTTCGTCGATTTTCACGCCGAGACGACGAGTGAGAAAATCGCCATGGGCTATCACCTCGATGGCAAGGTAACAGCCGTCGTCGGCACTCACACGCATGTGCAGACCGCTGATGCACGCATCCTCGCATCAGGCACCGCCTACCTGACAGATGCGGGCATGTGTGGCTCGCTCAATGGTGTGATTGGGCGCGATGCCACAGCTGTCCTCAGTAGCCTCGTGAGTGCAATCCCCAACAAGTTGCCTATAGGCGGCTGGCCCGCGCAGGTTTGCGGCGTGGCAGTACAGCTTGACTGGCAGACGGGGCACGCCCTCTCCGTCACCCCCTTTAGCCGCGTGTACGAAAAATCATGAATACAGATCGCTTTGGCGGCATACACCGCCTCTATGGAATCAGTGAAGCCGCCCGCATCAGTCAAGCCCATGTCGCCATCGTCGGCATAGGAGGAGTCGGCACATGGGTCGTGGAGGCCCTCGCGCGTACAGGTATTGGTCATATCACTCTCATGGATCTTGATGATATCTGTATTACCAATACCAACAGGCAAATCCACGCGCATGACCCCAATTATGGACGCGGCAAAGTGGCTGCCATGAGTGAGCGCGTGCTGAGCATTAATCCCGATGCCCAGATCCAGTGCCTTGAGAGCTTCTATAGCGAGAGGAGCGCAGAGGAGCTCTTTGACCTCCAGCCTCATCTCATCATAGATGCCATTGATAGTATGAAGGCCAAGCTCCATCTCATCGCCAGCTGCTACCAGCGTCGCATCCCCCTCATCACCTGCGGAGGCGCAGGCGGGCGCATTGATGCGACGCAGCTACGCCTTGCCGATCTCGCCCGCAGTCACGGCGACCCCCTCTTGAGCCTCCTGCGCAAGAAGCTACGTCGTGAGTACAAGCTCCCTCTCGAGGACAAATGCCCCGACATAGGCATACCCTGCGTCTTCTCCCCCGAAAAGCCCCGCTACCCTCAATGCGACGGCAGCGTCAGCCACCAGAAGGAAGAAGGCCAGCTCGGCGGGCTAGGCTGCGCACAGGGCATGGGCTCAGTCACGCATGTCACCGCCAGCTTTGGCATGATGATGAGCAGTGCTGCTCTCGCCTACCTGCTCAGGGAGCAGAGCCAATAGATCTGGGGGCAGAGGGCACTCGACACAGAGCATCTTCTCTGTGCGAGGGTGGGGGAATTCGAGGCGAGACGCATGCAGCGCGTGACGCGGCAAGATGAGCCGCTGCTCGAGCTCTAGCGTCCACCCCTCTTTGATGAAGTCCAAATAGCCTTCCCCATTCGTGCTATAAATCTTATCCCCCACAATGGGATGCCCCAGATGCTCCAAATGCACGCGAATCTGGTGCATGCGCCCCGTATGAGGCAGGCAGGAGAGCAAGCTCATGGCGGGCCATCCCTGACGCTCTGAGATACGAGCTAGGAGCTCAAAATCCGTATGGCAGTACTTGCCGAGGGCGTGGCAGCACTGGCGCACACGCACCTCAGACTCAGCCACATCCCCCATGCGCAAAATACCCTCGCGACAGCTCGTGTAATACCACGCAGGCTGCCCGTGTACAAGCGCGAGATAGGACTTCTTCATCAATCGCTGCTGCATCGCGCGTCCTAGAAAACTCGCCGCCTCATGATGCTTTGCCACCAGCACAATACCGCTCGTCTCCCTATCCAGCCTATTGATCAAGGACAGAGAACGCCCCACCGCCAGATCATAGCAATAGAGCTGCTGCAAGCCCTGCCACAGGCTCGCCTCATGCACCAGCTGCGCGGGATGCGTCAACAGTGGAGCAGCCTTATTGACCACGGCTACATCCTCATCCTCATAGAGCAGCTCAAAGTGCTCCTCTACCGCTAGGGGGCTCACGCGACTCATGCCTTGAGAAAAATAGCAGGATCTATAGCGACCCATTCACCCGCATCCAGTTGGAGCTCTGAGAGCTGCAGTGACCCTATAGCCTCGCGGTGCAGGCGTACGACAGGAGCTCCCAGCTGTGCGAGCATGCGGCGCACCTGATGATAGCGCCCCTCATGCAGCACGAGTACCCCCTGAGTCTGTGAGCCTTTGTCCATCACGAGCTCTGCTGGCAAGCAGGGGTGACGCTCGCGCTCAAGGAGGAACTCCCCCGAGGCAAAAAGTGACCGAGCCTCACTAGGTACAGGAGACTGCGTCTCAAAGCGATAGCGCTTGCATACATGCCTTTTGGGGCTCGTGAGCGCGTGAACAAAAGAGCCATCATCACTCAGCAGCAAAAGCCCCGAGGTCTCCTTGTCCAATCTCCCCACCGTTTGCACGCCTCCTTTGCGCCGCAGCCACTGGGCGGGGAGCAAGTCATCGACAATATCCCCCGCCTCATCGTGGCTACAGGTATATCCAAGAGGCTTGTGCAGAGCTACATAAAGACCATGGGGGAAGGGGACGTCCTTTCCATCGACGAGCACCCCCTCCAGAGAGATCTTTTGCGCGGCGGACTTGATTGTCACACCCTGATAGACCACTCGCCCCGCCTTCACCCACTGCGCCGCCTCGCGACGTGAACAATAGCCATAGCGGCTCAATAAAGCATCAACTCTCATCACAGGGCTATTCTCTCAGCTTTTTTTTAAAAATCAAGATTGAAATAGCCTCAATCATATGCTATATATATCACATGATGACTGCTCACCGTGAGTAGTAATGTTATACTCCTCTTTCTACCAAACAGACATGATCACCACCATTACAGAACGAGAGCTCACAGCCGAGCAAGCGGGTCTCTGGAAAAAAGCCCAGCAAGCTGTCCAGACAAAGAATTATAAATATGCCATTAGCATCCTCAAAACCCTCATCCACAAATCCCCCGGCTTTTTAGCTGGGCGCAAGGTGCTGAGAGCATGCGCCGTCAAATCTCTGCCAGAAGCAGGCCGCAAAGCCTCCCTCTTTGGAGGGATGCGTCTGACCACCTCGCGCAAGAATCCTGAGACCACCATCGTCACCATCGAGGATGATTTGGAGAAAGATCCCTACTCCATCTCGGCCAATGAGACACTCTTTGCCGCAGCCTGTGATCTCAATATGCCAGATCTCGCCGCCTTTGCCCTTGAAACGATCTGCGAAGGCAATCCGAGTGCCAAAAAGCATCTGCATCTGCTGGCCAATCACTACATCAAGAATGAGCAATTCGCCGAAGCCGCCAGTACCTACACACGCGTGCTCAAGATAGATCGTGCCGATCCCATCGCCATGCGTGGTGAGAAGGACTGCGCCGCGCGCGCTTCTATGAAGCAGGGGAACTGGGAAGGCAAGGGTGACTTCCGCTCCAAGATGAAAAATAGCCAGGAGACCTCGAACCTCGAGACGGCAGACAAAGTCGGTCTCACACGCGCTGAGATGGAGGAGCGCCTCGCCCAGCTCTCCGAGCAGTACGCGAACGACAACACCAATCTCGCTATCGTACGCGACATCGCCTCCGTCTACGAGCAGATGGAAGACTACGGCAATGCCTACTCCTTCTATGCCTACGCCTTCACACTGGGGGGCGAGAGCGATATCTCGCTGCGTGACAAGTCACTGGAGATACGCGAAAAAGCCCTCCATGCGGAGCTAGCCTACTACCGCCAAGTCCTTGCCGCAGACCCCAACAACGAAGAGGCAAAAGCCATTCTCGCCGCCAAGGAGCTCGAGGTCGCCCAGGCCATCGTATCAGATGCCAAGGCGCGTGTCGATGCGAACCCCACCGACGCTCAGCTCCAATTCAAATACGGCGAAGCCCTCTTCAATGCGGGTGACTACACGGAGGCTATTCCCGCCCTCCAACGCGCACGCAACAATCCCAATATCCGCATCAAAGCCATGCTTATGCTGGGCAAGTGCTACGCCTCCAAGAGCATGCTTGATATGGCGATACGTCAGCTTGAAGAAGCCAACGGCGAGCTCCTCGTCATGGACGATACGAAGAAAGAAGTCCTCTATATGATGGGCGTACTCTACGAGCAAGCGGGCAATAAGGAAAAATCGCTGGAGAACTTCAAGAGCATCTACGAGATCGACTACGGCTACAAAGATGTTGCCCAAAAAGTCGAATCTGCTTATTCCTAAATATTTGATTCCATCATGACGCGCAGAGCCTTTTGTGTGCTCTATTGATGTCTCAAAGCTAAAAACCTTGTATGCATAGGGTTTTTAGCTTTATTTTTATCCTTGCCGCGGCGCACTGCGTCAGGGGGTAGCAGGAAGGGCTTGCTCACTTATTACTTTGGCAGGAGTTAAGGCAGGAGCAGCGGCTTGCGTACTTGATTAGATAGAGCCCGTCAAGTTAAGGGTATGTACTTCCTTTTGTTGAATGAAAAATATGATTTTTCACCCAACAAAAAGAAGTTTTGATATTGAGATATGTCCCTTTGTGCTAATCTTGCAATTTGTTACATTAACTCCTGCCAAAGTAATAAATAGCCCCTCCCCTTAAGAAGATGAGCTCTGCATCAAAACCAGCTCTTTAGCCTTGCCAACAGAGCAAAATCAAGCTAAACTGGGCAGGCGCAATGGCGCAGCAATGTTTGAACGATTTTCACACAACACAACTAATCACAATATGGCAAAAATGACCGTACGCGACCTTGATGTCGCAGGCAAGGAAGTCCTCATGCGCGTGGACTTTAATGTACCCATGAAAGATGGCGTCATCACCAATGACGCTCGTATTGCAGCAGCCCTGCCCACCATCAAGCACCTCCTTGGTGCAGGTGCCAAGCTCGTTCTCTGCTCCCACCTGGGTCGCCCCGCTGGCACAGGCTACGAAGCAGCCTTCTCCCTCAAGGCCGCGAGCGTACGCCTCGCTGAGCTGCTGGGATCTCCCGTAGCCTTTGTCGCTGAGACTGTAGGTGATGCTGCTACTGCTGCACGCGCCGCCCTCAAGGAGGGAGAAGTCCTGCTCCTCGACAACGTACGTTTTGACAAAAAGGAAAAGAAGAACGACCCCGACTTTGCCAAGGCCCTCCTCGGAGCAGCCACACTCTATGTCAACGACGCCTTTGGCTCTGCACACCGCGCCCATGCATCTACTGAGGGTGTGACTCACTTTGCAGAGCAGTCTGCCATGGGCTTTCTCATTGAGCATGAGCTCGAATATCTCGAAGGCAAGCTCGATACCCCTGCGCAGCCCTTCGTTGTCATTATGGGGGGAGCAAAGGTCTCTGATAAGATCCAGGTCCTCTCCAAGCTCATGGAAAAGAGCAAGTGCTTCCTCATCGGCGGTGCTATGGCCAATACCTTCCTCGCAGCCCAAGGCTACGATGTAGGTGCCTCCAAGATTGAGGGTGACAAGCTCGACCTCGCCCGTGAGATCCTTGAGACAGCCAAGGCTCAGGGTGTGGACTTTGTCCTCCCCTGCGATGTACGCTATGCCTTCAAGTTTGAAGAAGGTGCACCCACCGAAGACACCGCTTGCTGGAGCGAAGGTGGCGTCGTCCCCGAGGGTGGCATGGCCATCGACATCGGTGCCAAGGCCACGGCACAGTTCTGCGACATCATCAAGAATGCCAAGACTGTTCTCTGGAACGGACCTATGGGGGTCTTTGAGCTTGACTCCTTTGCCGAAGGCACCAAGGCGGTCGCCGAATGCCTTGCCGCGAGTGATGTTACCTCTATCGTAGGTGGTGGAGACTCCGTCACCGCAGCCAAGAAATTCAAGGTCGCCGACAAGCTCTCCTTCTGCTCGACAGGTGGTGGAGCCTCCCTCGAGCTCCTCGAAGGCAAGGTCCTGCCTGGCATTGGCTCACTTAGCAATAAGTAAATAGCAGTCTTTTATCACGATAAAAACACGGTTAAGCTCGGGCTTAACCGTGTTTTTCTTTGGCGCGAGTGCTAGGGTGAGCACTGCTTCATTCAAATTTTTAAGATTCTCTCTATGCTGCTACGCAGACCGTTGTCCCTCCCATCAATGAGCTAGTCCACGTAAAAAGCCTGAGGGGAAAGTAGCGAAGCTCCTCTAGAATGATAGTCCTTGTTGCTCACTCTCAGTAGGTCCATGATTTTGCTGAGGTTGAGCCT
>CAYJJA010000013.1:21815-32372 GCA_964370355.1 uncultured Akkermansia sp.
GGCCGGGGCGGGGGGGGGGGGCCGGCTTGCGCGGAGCCAGATAGGGGCTGACGGGTATGAGGGTCTACCTCAACGCCATTAATGATGAGTCGCTCGACGATACTGTCCGTGTTAGGATCGTATGTTCTGATGCGCTCCGTACGCTCGACCTCTCCATTGTTGACGCTGATGGAGACGGAGCGTGAGCTGCCTCTATACTGTGATCTCCCTCGGCGTGGATTGACGATGACGGGATCGTTGGGGTCGGGCAAGCTGGGCTCGCGCTCGTCTGTGTAGTCTGCGTAGCGGTCGCGTGGCGCGACTGCTGGCTTGTCGGGCGCAAAGCGCGTGCAGGGGCGTATAATACGTCCTCCATCTTGTCCACCACCGTTGCGTAAAAAGAGCGTACTCATCAGCATAACGGCGGATTCTCCCTCTTTCATCTGAGAGATATCATTGATGATGCTATTGGGCTGACCGGGGGTGTTTCGCTCTAGGCTGACCGTGAGACGATCACCGGGGAGGAGGCGCTTTGAGCCATGGGGAGAGTCGATTTGATAGGCGAGCGATTCGGTCACTTCAAAGATGGCTCTCAGGGAGGATGCCATGCTATAGGGATCGTGCATCTCGCGCAGGCCGCGGAATTTGGCTCTGATGGTATTGGAGGAGAGGTGCTCGCTGTTTGCCTTGGGGATGTCGCTGACATCGGAGGGACCTTCACTGATCTGAGCCTGACTGGGCAGACTTGTCAGCAGGGGCATGAGGGCGAGGCTGAGGCTGAGGATGTTCAGGGATGTTTTCATGATGAAAAAAATCTACGAGCATATATTAGACCATTTCCCCTCAGCTGGCAAGTCGGAAACTCAGAGGGGGGCGATTGCTGACAGTATAACTTTCCCTTACTCAGCCCATGAAGCTCATCGGGCAGCCATGCCGCCGTCCATTCTGCGAGTAGGTTGAGTCCGAGTTGGCTTTCCAGCATCGAGTTCACCCAGCAGGTGATGCCGCGCTTTTTTGCGGCGTGCAGCAGCTGCTCACAGCCGCTGAGTCCCCCATGGAGGCTGGGTTTGAGGACGAGACCGTGGGGCTGGAGCTCATCGAGCAGCGCGTCGCACGACGCGTGCTGGTCGAGCCCGATAAGGCTCTCATCAAGGGCGATGCGCAAGGGGGGAGGGCAGGAGGCGATGAGCTCGCGCAGCGCGTCGCCTTGCGAGGGGGCGAGGGGCTGCTCTATCCATGAGATAGCGAGATCCGCGAGCTCTCGGAGGCGTAGAGACGCTTCTTGCGGAGGCAGCGAGCCATTGGCATCGACGCGTATTTCTAGCTCAGGATAGAGTGCACGCAGCTGCGTGAGCAGCGCGAGCTCGCGCGTCCAATCGTGCGTGCCAATCTTGAGCTTGATACAGCAGAAGCCTTCTGCTACCCCCTGTGCTGCCTGTGCTAGCATCTGCTCAAGGCTGTCCATCCAGATGAGGTGATGGATGCTGAGGGCTGCTTGCCCACGCGTGAAGGCACTCTCCCAGATGGGGCGTCTATGACCAGCCTGGGCGCGTAGCAGAGCACCTTCTACGGCAAAGCGTAGCGAGCTCTGATCGCGGAGATAATGCCGAGGGAGTGCTTGCAGGGCAGTGATTTCTTCGCAGGCTTGGGTGAGGAGCTGCTCGTAGTGAGCCCTATCGCGGTATTCTGAGGAGAGACCCGCGATGGGGCAGGCCTCGCCTCGATGGCACACACCCAGTGCATCTTCACAGACGATGAGGTAGCGTGTGCGCGAGCGTAGCACACCGCGCGTGGTGCGTCGCGCTGTGGTGAAGGCGAGCGTGTCGCTCTGCCAGCTCAGCTTGAAGCTATAGGGTAGGGGGCTGCTGGCGAGACGCTGCGCTGTGGAGCGCGGCTGCTCAAGCGCGGAGCTGCAATTCATCCACAATTTGAATGTTGATCTCTTGGAGCTTTTTGAGGTCATTTTGAGGGCCTGCGCCGGAGATGGTCAGATAATTGCCAGTCATAAAGGCATTCGCCCCAGCGGAGAACATCTCAAACTGCCTCTCGCGCAGCACACTGACGCGCCCCCCGCAGACACGCAGCACGGAGCGCGGGTGGATGTGGCGCAGGACCGCTAGGATGCGCAGAGCCTCAGAGGGGCTCATGACGGGTTGATTAGCCATGGGTGTACCAGGGTGGGGGTAGAGGAAATTCACAGGGATGTGCTCAATGCCATCTTCCCGTAGGAAGAAGGCGAAGTCAAAGCGATCCTCCCATGTCTCGCCCATGCCAAAGAGCCCCCCCGAGCAGACCGAGAAGCCCTCTCTGATCGCCTCGTGAACGGTGTCGAGACGGTCGCGCCACTGCTGGGTGGTGCAGACCTGCGGGTAGAAGCTTTCGCTGGTTTCTAGATTGTGGTGAATGCGTGTCATGCCAGCCTCGCGCAGGCGATGGAGAGCCTTGAGCTTGAGTCTCCCCAGAGAGCCGCAGATGCGAGGACCTGGGCGTCCCGAGGCGCGGCGATTTTCGAGCCAGGTGGCGAGCTTGTCCACGTCGGCATCGGTGAGTGCCCCACCAGCGGTGACGATGCCGCAGCGTCCGATGGGGAACTGCTCCCAGCTGCGCAGGATGGCTTCGAGCTCAATCTCTTCCTTGAAGGGGTAGTGCTCAATCTCAGTGCTATTGACCCCACTTTGGGAGCAGAATCTGCAATTCATATTGCAGTTGCCACTCTTGGCATTGATGATGAAGCAGGCCTCGACCTCGTTGCCAAAATAATGCTCTCGTATCTGCGTGGCAGAGCTGAATAGTTCTTGCTCATCAAGGTGCAAGAGGGCGCGAGCCTCTTCTCGGGAAAGACCATTCTGTGTGATGGCCGTTTGTGCGTAGGGATTCATGATAGAGTGATGAAATGCCCCTCATCATCGGGGGAGCTCCAGCTTAACCTCCCCTGCGCCCTCTGTCAAGAATTACTAAGCGTACGCTTATTTCTACTAGTGTCTCGATAGGCGCAGCCGGTAGCGTGCCCTGAAAAATGACTTGACAAAAATACTTTTAGTTGATAAAGTATCGTGAAGGCTTGTCTGAAGATTTTCTGCTATCATAGCTTAGCAAGTAGTGAGCAGTGAAATGTAACAAGCGAGGATTAGATACAGCAGTATTACGATTCTGAATTGAAGCATATCAATTTCTTTTTCTAACTGAAACATGCAGGAAAAACCTTAAAAATAACTTTTTTTATTTTCTAGCACACTCTCCCTATTACATATGAATAGCAGTCCCCAAGTGATCATTTTGAATAAGCAACCCTTTACGTGGATTGCTTTATTGCTACTATCTTTTGCTAATATCTTATTTCTATGCGGTTGGTTTCATCCATTAATCGCAAGTATTCTCAGTCTAGGCATATTGCTGTTTATTATTGTAATTCTAGTACGCAACAGCTCTAAAATTGGTGACCAACAGATGACTCTAGACAAAGTGGGGGTGTGCAAACTCATCGCTGTAGCTCTGGGATTATTCGCCTTTTTGTTTAGCTCAGGCTTTGCAGGTTATTTTCCGACGAATTATGATCAGCTCGTTTTTCGGCAAGCATTATTTATCAATTTGGTTGAGGCTCCTTGGCCTCTAGTCTTGCCTAATGGTAAAGAGATGACGTATTACTTAGCAGGTGTTTTACCGCCAGCATTTCTTGCGCGTTTTGTTGATGAGGGGATGAGGCAGTGGGTGTTATTGACTTATATTTACGCGGTGTTGTTAGTCGCCTATGTTTTAGCTAGTTTTTATATAAAGCGAATTTCGTTAAGCTTTTTTTTGATGTTATGTTTCGTTCAAGATCCTGTCCGTGAAGTAGCGCTTCGATTGATACATTACATAAGCATTTACTGTGATGTGAACATGAATTTATTGGGAAGTTGGATTTCTCAATCTTGTGTTTTACGCAATACCTCTTTATCTGGGTCCATCGGTGCGTTTAATTCCACTATTTATGTTGTTTTGGCGCTATCTTTGATTCTTACTTTGCGCTCATCTAGACTTTTAGCTATTCCGTGTATTCTTGCCTTATTAATCCCCATTACACCTTTGGGTGCACTAGCTAGCCTGCCGGTTGCCCTTTATTTTTATTTACCTGAGTTAAAGTTAAAAAAATTGACATCAGCCCTACTTGGTGTGAGCTTTGCCTCTATTCTTGTTGCGTGTTCGGCTATTTATTTTTTGCGCTCTGATAATGATTCATTGGTAGTGGGGCTTGCTTGGTTAGTTCAACCGTGGCAAGAGTTTACTTTCCCATTAACGAGACAGATTCTCTCAGCACTTTTACTTGTGCTTCCTCTTGTTTTTGTTCGGAAGAAGGATAAAATTGCCCATATTCTATGGTGCCAGTTTTTACTTTCCCTCGTTTATATAGGGAGTAATGGAACAACTGCGCACGCTATGCTCAATGAATTATGGCTGAAAGGAATTGTGGTATATGGTTTTCTCGCATTTTGCCTATGGGCTATAGAGTGGCATCGTATGAGAAAGCTGCGTTATGCCATGTGTCTTGTCATAATCATGGGATTTGCTCTGTACGTAAAAAATCAGGCGATTCATTTTTCTCCGCAGAGAGAGGTACAGGATGCGTGGAATGGTCATCTAAATCATTCTGATAGCTTTTTTGATCAATCAATCCCCAAGACGAAAGCATCACTCATTGACGGTTTTATTCTAGACCGTAGCGGTGAGTCTGAATATCATTTCCCCGGAAAGGTGTTCCCCGCTGCTCCTGGTGCTGATTATGCACCATAGCGACTGTTTATTCTCAAGATTGAGCTGCTGAGCGGTACTTGCGTCTATTGAGCCAGACGACGAGTAGCGCAATGTCGGCGGGGGTGATGCCAGGGATGCGCGAGGCCTGACCAATCGTGCGGGGGCGCAAGGAGCTGAGGCGTTGACGCGCCTCGGTCTTCAGAGCGGTGATGCTGCTGTAGTCGAGATTGTCGGGGATGCGCTTTTCTTCTTGCTTTTGCAGGCGTATGGCTTGGGTGCGCATGCGCTCGATATGACCTGCAAAGGCGACTTCGATGGCGATTTGCTCCCAGAGCTCAGGGGGGTGGGTCGCGAGAATGTCAGCGGGCAGATTGCGCCAATCATTCCCAGGGCGGCGTAGCCAGAGCTCGAGGCTGACTCCTGCCTCGATGCGCAGGCTGGCGCATGCGGCGACGCCTTGTGCTATGGCGCGTTCTTTGTCGGCTATGGCTTGGGCTCGCGCATCACTGATGAGTCCGCAGCTATGGGCATGCTTGTAAAGGCGTAGATCGGCGTTGTCCTGTCGCAGCAGCAGGCGCATCTCGGCGCGGCTGGTAAACATGCGGTAGGGCTCGTCTGTCCCCTTGGTGACGAGGTCGTCTATCATCACGCCTATGTAGGCCTCGTCCCGTCGCAGGATAAGGGGCTCGCGCTGCTGGAGGCTGAGCATGGCATTGGCTCCTGCGAGTAGACCTTGGGCGGCGGCTTCTTCATAGCCGCTGGTGCCAATGATCTGTCCCGCGAGGTAGAGACCGCTGCTGCGCTTTGTCTCCAACGCGTAGCCTGGGCGTATGATTTCTGCCTGCTCTAGCCCCGCGATGCTGTGTACCATCTCGTACTGTACCTCAAGGGGAAGGCTCGTGGAGAGGCCATTGATGTAGTATTCATCGGTGCTGCGTCCCTCGGGCTCCAGAAAGAGCTGGTGGCGGGGCTTTTCGGCAAAGCGCACGACCTTGTCCTCTATGCTGGGGCAGTAGCGCGGGCCTGTGCCCTCGATGATGCCGGCATAGAGGGGGCTTTTGTCGAGATTTTGCCGGATGATGTCATGGGTGCGCTCCGAGGTGTAGGTGATGGCGCAGGGGAGCTGCTCAATATGAAAATCGGACTCAGCAAGGTGGTTGAGCGTGCAGGCGGGCTCACTGCCGCGTCTGAGGATGCTACGTGATTGATGCCCAAAGAGGGGGAGGGGCTCATCGCCTTGCTGGAGCTCGCAGACAGAGAAATCAATGCTGCTGCCGCGCAGGCGCGGGGATGTGCCCGTCTTGAAGCGCAGGAGGGGAAAGCCGAGCTGCTGGAGCGAGGTGGAGAGGTCGCTTGAGCCGCAGCCGAGGCGTCCTCCCGCTATGCTCTTGTGCCCGAGGTGTAGGAGCCCCTTCATGAAGGTGCCGCTGCAAAGCACGAGGCGATGGCAGTGAAAGATCTGTCCCCAGCTGCAACGCACGCCGCGTATGCGACCCTGCTCGACGAGCAGCTCTAGTGCGTCGCCTTGCAGCAGGTGGATGTTTGCCGTCTGCTCGAGGAGCCATTTCATACGACCGCGGTAGGCGAGCTTGTCGCATTGGGCACGGGGCGCACGCACACTGGGGCCTTTGGAGGCATTGAGCATGCGGAATTGGATGGCGGTCGCATCGGTATTCTCCCCCATCGCGCCGCCTAGCGCGTCAATTTCTCGCACGATGTGTCCCTTGGCCAGTCCGCCTATGGCGGGATTGCAGCTCATCTGACCTATGGTGTCGAGATTGTGGGTGAGAAGCCCGACCTGCCCTCCCATGCGAGCGGCGGCGAGTGCGGCTTCTATGCCAGCATGCCCAGCTCCGATGACGAGGACGTCGTAGGGGGCGGGAGTGGTCGGGATGTGACTCATAGGGGAGATGGAAAGAGGGGTGAATGTGAAAAAAAGCGAGGGCTCAGAGGGTGCAGGCGATGACGAGGCGATGCAGCAGCACGCGGGGATCAATGGAGGTGGAGACGAGCTGCTTGTCCGCCTCGGCACAGGCGCGCAGGGCGCGTAGAGCCTTCTTGGGGCTCAGCTTGCTACAGTCTCGTGCGTGTTGGTAGAATCCATAATAATTGGGCGTGCCGTCCTTTTTGGAAGGGATGAGTTTGCACAGCGAGGGGGGGAGCTGCTCTAGTGAGCGCTCCATCGCGCTGGTGCTTGAGAGGTCCACCTGATGCCTAGCAAGCAGGAGACTAGCGCGATAGCGATTGGAGAGCGTCGGGATGAAGGCGGCGCGTATGATGGCAATGGCACTTTCACCGCTCTCGAGCTGTGCGTCGACGAGGGCTATGGCTGAGGCCGCATTCCCCCGCTCGAGAGCGCGGGAGATCTCATAGATCACGCCCTTGCGCGAGACGGGGACCATCAGCTCGATGTCGGCGACTTCGAGACGGCGTGATTCGCGACCGAGATAGACGGCGAGCTTGTCGAGCTCGTTGGCTATTTGGCGTGAGTTCTCATGCACGCGATGGACAAAGAGATCCATCGCCTCGGGACTCAGGCTCAGCGCGCGCTCGCGTGCGAGGCGCGTGACGAATTGCGCCAGCTCGCGCTCCCAGCCTTGGCGGCTGATATCAATTTTGGAATACTCCTCGATGCGTGCTATCTTTGTGAGCTTCTTGTAAAAGCTGCGCCTCTTGTCCACCTCCATGGCCTGGAGGCAGAAGTAGGTACCCTCGGGCAGATTCTCCAGACAACTCAGCAGAGTATCGAGCGCGTCGAGGACGGCTTGACTCTTCGTGCCTTGGGGGCTGTCTCCCATGAAGGTCACGCCCCTGAGCCAGATGGTCTTGCCCCCGCCAAACATATTCACCATCTGAAGCCCCGATATGGTGCGCTGAATGATGCGTAGGGCTTCATCGACGTTGGGAGCGGCTCCGTCGATGATCTCATCGCCCCAGCCCTCTGAGTCAGCGGTGAGTTGGAGGTAGGCGGCGTGAGCTGCGGCGCTAGAGAGCCCTTCGTCAGAGCCCAAGAACGCTAGGCAGCGAGCAGAAGATGTGGATGCGGTGGATGCCATATTGTGAAAAGAACCCCATAGATGCCTGTGGGATTCTAGGATAGATCGTGTAGGTGGTGTGTCAGATATCTTATGTGGAGCTCTAGATTAGCGCATTGAGCTAGTCAAGCTCATCCTCGATGTCAGCCATGCGAGGGGTCGAAAAATTGCGCAATTACCAGAATGAGGATACTACAAATCGCCTAGTGAGTCAAGTCTCTAACGGCATTTTTAGCATTCAGAGCATCGTTCGGGGGAATCTTTTTTGTAGCTTTTGATGATTGATTTCGTTCTACAGACTAAGGGGTCGTACAGACTCTAAAAAAAGCAAAATCAATAGAAAAAAAATAGTATGAATAAATCCTCAGTTCTCACAGTCTTGCTGCTCGCATCGGCAGCGTTATTCCTTCCTTCATGTGCCTATCATGCGCATAGTAAGCATGTCGTGCACAATCATGCCGTGATCAAGAAGCCCGTCGTGAAAAAGCAAGTCGTGGTCAAAAGCCCTACTGTCGTCAAGCAACGCGTTGTTCAAAAACCCGTCTATGTATCACCTTTATCCCCGAGTAAGAAGGTCGCTGAGGTTAAGCATTCGCCACGCAAGCAGTCAGGTCGCTTCGAGAGAGGCACTTTTTCTAAGCGCGATCGTCATGCCGTTGTCAAAAGGCAAACAGTTGTTAAGAAGATCGTTGTAAAAAGAGTGGATCACAAAGCACCTGCTCCAGCCAGGAAGCGAGCTCAGGGCAAGAAATCACAGTATAGGGATCAAGGTAGGATGGTCTCGCGCTAATTGAGCGTATTCTCTGCTAAGGCAGATAGCGGAGGGCGAGCTCCGAAAGAAAAAAAAGCCTCCTCTGACGAGGGGGCTTTTAAAAATATCTAATTGGCATTTTCTCCATAGTTATGGGCGAAATGGATTTGTGGATTGAGGGTCTATAAGCCAAAAAAAAGAGCAAGCTCTGCTCAGTATTTATCTATCGCGAGGGCTGCGCTCGATCAGTAAAGTCGTGTACAGTGGTCTCATGCAAAAGATCCCTTGCCTTGAAATAAGTCATATGCCTTATCTCTTACAAGAGATCTGTTCATTCGCTATGAACGACGGCGGTTGAAATTAAGCTTTTTGGGCATTGCGCTTTTTTTGTAAGGGGGGACAACCTGACCTCCTCTTTTGTGTACCTGACGAGAAAAGATACGTACGGCTTCGATGAGGACGGCAGTGCGGTTGCTCTGCGTCACATCAGCGAGTTGATCCAGTTTTTCGAGTAGGGTCACTGGACACCTGAAAACAATTAATTTGCTGTTCATGGAGTGATATTACTTTAAAAGTGATAAAAAATCAAGTTTTATTTTCTACCTATGTCAATTATTTTCTGTGAGTTATCGTATAACGCGCCTAACTCGCTTGGGTGGATTTTCTCTTGCTTTTGTGCTATCAAGATGTTATAGTGATGTGGAGAGGATGTCATGGGGCGTTTCTCCCACAACAATCGTATTTTTATGAGTGCTATTCCCAACGTGTTGGCTGGTCGCTATGCATCTGCGGCCATGAAGGATATATGGTCTGCTCAGGGACGTATCGTTCTTGAGCGGGAGTTCTGGATCGCTGTGATGAAAGCACAGAAGGATCTCGGTCTCGATATCCCTCAGCAAGCTATTGATGCTTATGAGTCTGTTAAGGGGCAGGTAGATCTCGATGCCATCTTTGAGCGCGAGCGTGTCACGCGTCATGATGTGAAGGCTCGCATTGAGGAATTCTGCGATCTTGCGGGGCAGCAGCATATTCACAAGGGTATGACGAGTCGTGACCTTACGGAGAATGTGGAGCAGCTGCAAATTTGGAGCTCCATGCAGGTGATACGTAACAAGGTGGTGGCTACTCTCGATCGCATGGCAAAGCGTGCCGCGGAGTGGAGTGAGCTCGTCCTTGCTGCTCGCACGCATAATGTAGCGGCTCAAGCGAGTACGATGGGCAAGCGCGTGGCCATGTTTGGCGAGGAGCTCTATCACTGGTCTCAGTCATGGCAGAGTGTGCGGTCTCAAGGGGGCTGTGGGCACGCAGCTCGACCAGCTCTCTCTATTCGGTCAAAACAAGGCGACGGTGATGGAGCTCGAGGAGCGCATCTGTGCGCATCTGGGTATCAATCAAAAATGGGACAACGTCGGGCAGATCTACCCACGCTCCCTAGACTTTGAGGTCGTCTCCACCCTCGTGGGCCTCTCATCGGGACCTAGTAGTTTTTGTAAGACGTGGCGCCTCATGGTGGGGCATGAGCTTTGCACTGAGGGCTTCTCCAAGGGGCAGACGGGCTCAAGTGCTATGCCTCATAAGATGAATCCCCGCTCCTGCGAGCGAATCAATGGCTTTCACGCCATTCTCAAGGGGCAGCTCAATATGCTCTGCGGCATTATTGGCGATCAGTGGAATGAGGGCGATGTCGCCTGCTCGGTAGTGCGTCGCTGCGCCTTGCCTGATGCCTTCCTCGCAGCAGATGGCTTGTTTGAGACTTTCTTGACGGTGCTTGATCAGATGGATGTCTATAGACCTGTCGTGCAGTCGGAGCTCGATCGCTACTTGCCCTTCCTCATGACGACTACAATCATGATGGCTGCGGTCAAGCGCGGGGTGGGGCGCGAGACGGCTCATGAGCTCATCAAAGAGCATGCCGTCGCTGTCTCCAATGACCTGCGCACGGGGCGCATCGCGATGAATGATTTGCTGGATCGTCTGGGTGCTGATGCTCGCCTCATGCTCACACGTGAGGAGATAGGTGCTATCTATGAGGCGAATGCGGGGGACACCGGCATGGCTCTG
>CAYJJA010000014.1:0-2751 GCA_964370355.1 uncultured Akkermansia sp.
GTCGGAGCTCGAGACTGGGCTAGCTTCTGCGGCAGAGGTTGGCTTGGCTTCGACTGCGGCTGGGGCTGGAGATGAGCTGGATTCGGCGGCTGGACTACTTGTCTCTGCTACGGGCGCTACCTTAGCGCTTTTGCTCGCCTTGAGGGTAGACTTGGGAGAAGACTTCGTCGCTTTTGCCGTGCTGCTCTTCGTTGTGCGAGGCTTGCGTGGCGTTTTGGGGGATGCCTCCTTTGGCTCTACGCTTGAGGAGCTAGACTTTGAGTCTGCCGCTTTATTTTTACTGCCTTTGGGGCGTCCTACGCGACGCTTCGCGGCTGCGGATTCATCACTCTCGGTGATGACTAATTTCTTTTTCTTTGGGGCAGCGGGTTTTTCTGACGATGCGTCAGGGCTGCTTATGGGAGTGTTGTTATCGGTGTCCATAGATATCGTTCTATATATGGTAAAGGTATTACTGTAACTGAGCAGGGAAGACTCTGAAGGACCACTCCGCCTTATGGCGCTTGTTGTCTTGAGTTTTCCATGTAACGTGCACAGATAGATTATTGAGATAGACGCGGCTGGGGGGTGTCCAGCTTAGCGTACGGGATAATTCATCGACGTTGATAGGGACTAGACCATAGCCACTGACGCGCATTTGTACGCTGCTAAAGTCTATGCCTGCGACGCCGTTGAGCTCGGCTTTGACCTCAACCGCGTTGTCGGCGACTGAGCTCGTCGGAGCAGGGTAAACGGAGAAGGGAGGGAGTGGAGTGGTAGGAGGGAGCGTACCGGGGATGCTTCCCGTTGAGATCGCACTTCCTTTCGCAGCTAAGCGAAAATCCATGGCGAGGTCAAATATGCGATTGTCATCATTGCCCAGCACGATATAGCGGTGAATCTTCCAAGGATTTTCCTGACTCGTTACCTTGCCCGATATCACCGTGAATCCGGCTGCGTAGCCATAGGAGGCTATTTTATCTATCATGGGCTGCATGACAAAGCCACCAGGGTAGCAATAGGTATTCACCGTCCCAAAGAGGGAGTCTAAGATGCGCTTGGAGCTCCCGAGCTCGCGCTCAACCATGGCATCCATCGCCTCAGCGCCCATCTCATCGGCTTGCTTCCACTCGCTGGGGTAGGCATGGCTGCGAGAATGCGAGCCTACGGTTGCGCCATTGGCCTGCATTTCACGTATCATTTCATGCGTCATGCTCTGCCCGCGACCTGAGATGAACTGTGTGTAGAGAAAAATAGTGAAGGGAAAATTGTATTTTTTGAGAATGGGATAGGCTTCTTGATAAACGCTGCGCCAGCCATCGTCGATGGTAATGAGTACGCACTGCTCGGGCAGCTGGCGTGCTCCATATAGCCATTCGAGGAACTCTTTCATCGTGATAACAGTGAGTCCCGCCGACTGAATGTAGGACATCTGCCGCTCAAACTCTGCTGTCGTGATGCGCATGGGGGTCGCAGGTTTTGTACTGCTAAAGTCGTGGTAACCTAGGATCGCGACGCGTGTGCGATCGCGGGGCACGAGCAACACATTGCTCCGCTGCTCGGGTGTAGTCGTCGGGGGAAGAACGGGGCTGATGCCTAACTCTGTAAAGTCGGGGGAGGCTTTGGGCGTGTCTATAGCGATATCAAGGGGCTCAAGTTCGAGTGCCGCAAGATGTCCCATTGAGATGCTGAGGAATAGTGCCAGAGTAGTTAATGTTAGTTGTATCGTATATCTCATACTTGCCCTGAAGGTGAACAGAGTCTAGCATATCCATGATACTAAGGGAAGATTATTTTAATTTTTTAGTCTCATGCTTTATCATTTTTCACACAGAGAAGATCCTTGTCAATTCTTGCCAAGAAATCGCGGACTTATTTTTATTGATGTCTTGTGTGTGATTTTTTGTCACTCAGTCGCAAAAAAACTCTCACATTTTACGCGACAAAAGCCACCCAATGCCCCTCCTTCGCGGAGTATGTTCACACAAAAAGGGATGCACTCCACGAAGGGTGCATCCTGTATTTTTTAGCAGATGACGGCTTGTTACTTGCTGTGTATATTAAGCATCTGTGCGTAAGTTGGTACAGGCCAGAGCTTTGCCTCGACTTGCGATTCGAGAGCATCAATGGTGGCGCGTACCTTGTCCATCGCGGGGCGCATATCGTTGAATTGCTCTTCCTTGATGACGCGGCGTAGCTCTTGGAGCTGAGCTGGGAGCTCATCGTAGAGAGTCGCGATGTTGCGCGTCTTCTCCAATGTGGGTCCTTGCCCTATCTGGAGTCCCGCGCGTTGGACAGAGCTCAGCGAGTCGCAGAGCTTTTCAAGCTGCTGCGCGATGACAGGGATATAAATGGTCTCCACCATGTTCAGGCAGGTTTTTGCCTCGATATCGAGCGTCTTCTCATGATTACCAATTTGAATTTCTTGGCGGGCGACCATTTCGGAGCGCGAGAGGATGGAGTACTTTTCCATCAGGGCGATGGTTTTATCACTGCCGAGCACTTCGAGTGCCTCTGGGGTGGTGCGAATGTGGGGGAGACCTCGACGTTCTGCTTCTTCTATCCAAGAATCTGCGTAGCCATTGCCATCAAAGACGACACGGTCATGCTTCATAAAGTACTCGCGCACCAGCTCATCAACCTCTTCTTCAAATCGCCCCTTGTCTGAGATGCTTTCGAGGCGCGTGGCTACCTCGTCGATGACTTCGCAGATGATCGCGTTGAGCACAGTCATAGGCCAAGCACAGGTCTGGGATGAGCCTACGCTGCGGA
>CAYJJA010000014.1:2761-16279 GCA_964370355.1 uncultured Akkermansia sp.
TGCTGGATGATGCTGCTGAGGTCATCGCCTAGAAAGATGGAGACGATGGCAGGTGGGGCTTCTTGCGCACCGAGGCGATGATCATTCCCCGCCTTGGAGATGGAGGCTCGCAGTAGGTCAGCATGCGTGTCGATAGCCTTGACTACGCAGGCGAGCAGTGTGAGAAAGAGGCGGTTGGTGTGCGGGCTTTTCCCAGGGGAGAGCAGTGAGCCCATACCGGGGCAGCTCAGCGACCAGTTGTTGTGCTTGCCCGAGCCATTGACGTGGGCATAGGGCTTCTCGTGCAGAAGGCAGACGAGGTCGTATTTGAGCGCCTGACGCTGGAGGATATCCATGATCATGACATTGTGATCCACGGCAATGTTGATAGGCTCAAAGAGGGGGGCAATCTCAAATTGACCTGGGGCTACCTCATTGTGCCTCGTCTTTGCGGGCACGCCTAGCTTCCAGAGCTCGCGGTCCACCGAGTCCATGAACTCGAGCACGCGCTCCTTGATCGCACCGTAATAGTGGTCTTCCATCTGCTGATGCTTGGGGGGCAATGCTCCAAAGAGTGTATGTCCTGTCTCGATGAGGTCGGGACGCTGGATGTAGAGGCGGCGGTCAATGAGGAAATACTCTTGCTCCGCGCCCAGATCGCTGACGATGTAGTCTGGATTTTTACCAAAACACTTGACGAGGCGCAGCGTGTGCTTGGAGATAGCGGCCATGGAGCGCAGCAGGGGGGTCTTCTTGTCGAGGGCTTCGCCCGTGTGGGAGCAGAAGGCGGTGGGGATGCAGAGGGTGGCGGTGTGTGCTGTGCGCTTGATGAAGGCAGGGGAGGTAGGATCCCATGCCGTGTAGCCGCGTGCCTCAAAGGTGGCGCGTATGCCACCCGTGGGGAAGGATGAGCCATCTGCCTCGCCTTGGATGAGTGTCTTGCCGGTGAACTCGCAGATCATGCCGCCCTTGCCATCGGGGCTGACAAAGGAGTCATGCTTCTCCGCAGTCGCCTCTGAGAGCGGGTGAAACCAGTGTGTGTAGTGAGTAGCACCCTTGGAGATAGCCCAGACCATCATGGCTTGGGCGACTTCATCCGCAATGCTGGGATCGAGCTTGCCTCCGCATTGGATGGTGCTCATCATTTTTTTGAAAGCACTCTTGGAGAGGTACTTTTTCATCGTCGAGATACTAAAGGTATCGCAGCCGTAGAGGGCTTCGAGTGCCTCTACGGGGGTGGTGTCTTGCTCTGGCATGGTGTGATGGTGGTGAGTGGATTATACCTCTGCCTCCACGGGGAGTGCGGGCAGTGGGCTATAGGTGGAGGGGTGTGAAAGGAGGTCGCGCTGGATGGCATCGAGGATGTCCACCTCAGGGCGAAAGTTTGCATCATGGTGCGAGCTGCGTATGAGCGGTCCGCTTGCCACGTAGCGAAAGCCCTTGCTCAGCGCGATCTCGCGCAGCTCTGCAAAGACCTCGGGCTTGACATAGTTGATCACGGGCAGATGGCGCGGGCTGGGGCGTAGGTACTGCCCGAGGGTCAGCACACTGACCCCCTGCTCAAGAAGATCATCCATACTGCTGAGTAGCTCCTCGCGTGATTCACCCAGCCCGAGCATGATGCCGCTCTTGGTGACGATGCGCCCATGGGCCATCTCGCGGGCACGACGCAGCATGTGGAGTGAGAGCTTGTATTGGGCGCGGAATCGCACAATGGGCGTGAGCCGCGCGACAGTCTCTAAATTGTGATTAAAGATATGAGGCCGCGCAGCAATCACGCTGGCCAGTGCATCTTCATTGCCTCGAAAGTCTGATGTGAGCACCTCAATTATAGTCTCAGGGCTGTGGATACGTATCTCCTCAATCGTTGACGCTATATGTGCAGCAGCGCCATCTCGCAGATCGTCACGCGTCACCATAGTGACGACCGTATGACTGAGCTTCATGCGTGCCACCGCCTCGGCCACCTTGCGAGGCTCGAAGAGATCAAGAGGGCGTGGCTTTGCTGTGCGCGTGGCGCAGAAACCACACGCGCGTGTGCAGAACTCTCCTCCCACCATAAAGGTCGCGGTCCCATGGCTCCAGCACTCACCGCGATTGGGACAGAGAGCTTCTTCACAGACGGTTGTTAACGCGTTGCCCTTAACGATTTTTTTTATTTCGTTAAAGGTAGATCCTTTAGGTATTTTGACTTTTAACCACGATGGTTTACGCTCGGGAGCTTGACTCATGTCGCGTGCCATTATACCAGAGTAGCGTGATTAATCAAGCCTGAGTTTTGAAGATAACTATTAGATTTATCAAATATAAAAAGAGCATCACGATTCCGCGAGTTTCTCTTCTAGGGAATCGTTGATGGAAGGGCAGCCTTTTTATTACTTTGTCTAGGGTTAGGCTTGCGACTTAATACCAAGCCGCAAGCCAGCATTAACAAATATTAGGATTCTGGAGTCTGAGGCAGCCCCCTACCCTACTTTTTTGCCTTTCTATTCTTTCTCCTCTGCTCTGTGGGTGGAGCACTGGGTGATAGAATGGTCGTCAGAGGGGTGATCACCGATACGGAGGCATTCACCTGATTGCGTTTGCCGCCGACACGTCCCTTGATGGTCTTGGCCTCGACCATGGCTACAAAGTGGATGACGACAGGGATATTGCTCTTGCGCCAGCGATCGCAGGAGAGCATGAGCGTCACGATCTCATCATCAGGACCTGCGGTGACGAAGGAAGACTTGATCCACTTGGGCCCCTTGTAGGTGATCTGCACTGGCTTGACAAAGCCCTTCTCGCGGATGATGCGCAGGCGGATGGGGACAGCCTCCTTCGCCTTGAGCTGCACGCTTCGGGGAGGATCGACGATCTCCACGCGGAAGGGCGCTGGCTCGGTGACATCTACGCGAAACTCTTCTATGGGCAGCAAATGCGTGATGAAGAAGGCCTGCATCATCTCCTCCGCGGGTGCCGCCTCGCGCACCAGCGTGTCGCGACTGCTCGTTGTTCCCGTTCCTTGCAGCACAAAGTCTATAGGACCCGGCTTGGTACCAGGAGGAGCTGTGATGCACATCTTTACCATCTTGGTACCTCCGCGCAGCGTCCCTTGACTGAGCACAAATCCCTTGGGCATTTTCTTGGCACTCAGGATGATGGGGCGACGGTAGCCATTGATACGCACAGGATAGACGGTGAAGTGCGCCGTCCCTCCGCTGGGAATGGAGATAGCTGAGGGACTCATGCTCAGCGAAAAGTCCTCCTCACTATTGTAATAGCGCAGTCGGTAGCTGTAGTCCTCGCCGTGCTTGTTTTGCGCATCGGTGAGTCGCAGGTAGTAAGTGCCTGTCTTAGGCACGGTAAAGCTGAGCTGCGCGTCCGCGTGATGGGTGATGAGCCCCTCGCGTGCATCCTCCTCATCATCGGAGCGTGCTAGCTGCTTTCCTTCCTCATCATAGAGGCGCAGATCCGCATCGAGTGGTGAGCCGAGACGGCGTGAGAGGACGTCGAACTTGAGCCTGTCGCCCTTCTTGAGCTGCACGGAGAACCAGTCCTGATCGTAGTCGTGCATGATGCGCTCATTGTACACCTCGCCTTCTCTGAGGCGGACGGCACTTTTCATCGTATCTCCTGCGTCTTTGTAGGCGACGACTTCCTTGTCCTCCGAGACCTCAAGCTGCACTTCGTTGGCGCGCAGTCCCCCCTCGCCCCTGACGGCAACGCTCCTGCGACCGAGCTCTTCTGTGACGGAGAACTCGCGATTCTTGTTCCCTAGATTCACGCCCATGAGCTGTAGCGTGACGGGCTTTCCCGCGCATGCGCCTAGGGGGAAGATCGAGCTCACATGCGGGATCTCGCCTAGTGCTATACGGTAGACAAAGTCCTCACGCCCACGGTAGATGCAGTCTTTGATCTCAAGGTAATAATCACCGTCTGCGGGAACCTTGTAGATAATGGTAGGATCGGGGCGCAGCTTGTAATCATCGGAGAAGGCGACCTCACGCCCCTGCGCATCGTAGAGAGTCATGACAGGCTGAAACCAACCGGGGACGGCATCGGCGAGGAAGGGCACGAGCTGCTGCGCCTTCACCGCAGCGACGAGCTGTTGCCCCTTCTGAGCGGAGAAGCGAAACCAGTCGCGCCCCCCGCGCTCCACCTGCCCATTGAGGACGGCGGGGAGCTGGGGGACAGGTGTCGCCTCTGCCAAGCTACCATTGGGCTCACGCTCCAAGGCATTGGGGAATTGCCCGACCTCAAAGTAGAGGCGATTGGACACCGTGCCTCGCGCTCCCTCGACCTTGATGTCGCGCAGCCCTATTTTCGCATCCTCGGCTATCGTGAGACGCACGCGGAGGCGGTCGGCAATTTGCAGGTTGTCCTCATCGGTGATGATCTTTCTTTTCTTGCCTCGGCGCTTTTTCTTCTTGGGTGCATTGGGGTCAACAAGTGGAGGGAGGATCTCGGCGGTGATGCCCTCGCCGCTGACGAGGACGCGCTTCGCATTGGCGATTTTTTGCCCACCTAGTGTGACGATGACGCTATCCCCCTTCGCGCCACCTGTGGGGTAGGCGTAGCCTATGTAGGTCTTTTGCCCTTGCGCTTGGCAAAGGGCGCAGAGGGAGCTCAGGGCACACAGGAGCGTGGCTGCGCTAGCGGTGAGACGCGTGAGGGTCATGCGAGCTCTCCTTCCTCCTCTTCGACGTAGAGCTCGCGCAGCAGGCCGGCGCTCTGGTCGGACTCAAAGAGCGAGGGGAGAATGGGGAGGTCCCCATGGAGCGGATGCTTGAACTTCTGATAAGGGTCAATGCCCATGAGCTCATAGACGCTGCCGATCAGATCAGCGGGGTAGACGGGACGCTCCACGACGGTCTCGCCGCGCGCGTCTGTCTTGCCAATGACTTGCCCGCCCTGGAAGCCCCCGCCCGCGACGAGGTAGCTAAAGGCGGGACCAAAGTGATTGCGCCCCCCATTCCAAGGGGGAGCCCAGAGGATCTGAGGCGTGCGGCCAAATTCCCCCCCGCAGAGTACGATGGTGCTCTCAAGCAGCCCCTTCTCGTCCAGATCGCTAATGAGTGTTGCCAGCCCCTGATCCAGCGTACCGAGTCGCTGGTTCATGCGTTTGAAGTGCTCCTTGTGCGTATCCCAGCCGTGGTAGGTCACGCCGACGACGGGGACGCCGTACTCGACGAGGCGGCGTGCGGCGAGGCAGGATTGGCCAAAGTCGTTCATGCCGTATCGCTGGCGTAGCTCGGAGTCTTCTAAATTGAGGTTGAAGACGTCGCGGCTCTTGCCCAGCAGCATCTCAAAGTTCTCATCCTGGAGGCGACCCAGCGTGTTGACCTCTTCATTGCCTTGGATGTCTTGGAACTCGCAGACCGTGTCGAGCAGAGCTTGCTTGCTGGTGAGCTGATGATCATTGACCATTCGGTTGATGATGCCCTCGACCTCAAAGACGGAGGCCTCGGGCTTGCCATTCGTATTAAGTGGCTTGTAGACAGAGCCCAAGAAGCCGCCCTCGTTGAATCGCGTGGCGGGGCGCACGAGGTTGATGTAGGGGGGCAGCATGCCGTTGTAGGCGGAGGGATTCAGGTAGGAGATCATCGAGCCAAAGGAGGGGTAGACCACCTTGCCCTTGGTCATATCTCCCGTGTACATGAGGTATTGTCCAATCTCGTGAGCATTGGAGTTGTGCGTCATGCCGCGTATGATAGAGTACTTGTCGGCGATGGAGGCGAGCTGCTGGAGATTCTCATTGACGTCGAGCAGCGGATTCTTGGTCTTGATGGGCTGCTTGTAGATGCCAATGATGTCGCGCCCCGCAGCGGGCTTGGGGTCGAAGGTATCGGTGTGCGAAGGACCTCCGGCGAGGAAGACAAAGATGACGCTCTTCGCCGTCTTGCTGGGGATCTGCGCCTTGGGGCTGTCAGAGCTCTCGCGCTCGTTCTTGGCGACGGCGGGGGCGATGGCGGCACCAGCGATGCTGGCGGCGGCGAGTTTGAGGAATTGTTTACGATCCATGAGATGGGGGCTGTGATCAGTGGTTAAAGAGGAATTCGGGGCTATTGAAGAGTGCCCAGATGAGCAGCTGGGCAGCTTTGCTAGGGTCGTTCTGCGCGGAGAGCTTCTTGGTGAGCGAGGCGATTTCTTGTGGCTTGGCAGGGCGGCTCAGCATCATAAGGTAGATGCGCTCAATGAGCTGTGCGCGATCCTTTGCCTCGCTGGCGAAGGCGGCAAGCTTGGAGCTCTGCGCGAGCTTGGAGAGCACGGAGGCGGAGTTGAGCATGTAGAGCACCTGCTTGGCATTGAGATTATTATTGCGATCACTCTCCAGCGAGACATCGCGAGAAGGGCGGCCAAAGAGCTCAAGCTGAGGCGTGCCCACCGAGCCGTCTTCGAGCTGCACGGCGCGTATGTCGGAGGGGTAGTAGGAGTAGGGCTCGGGCACCTTGCTCGTGTAGGTGTCAAAGATACCCGTGATGTCGCCGAGCGCGTCGATGATCTGCTCGGCGGTGAGTCGCTGCGTGGGGTAGTAGGCAAAGCGCTGGAGCGCGCGCTGCTTCTCCTCCTCCTTGCCCTTGTAGAGGGAGCTGCGGGCGAAGCTATCGGTGAGCACGATATTCCTCATGAGTGCGCGTAGGTCGTAGCCCGAGGCGATGAAGTCTTGCTCGAGCGTATCGAGCAGCTTTGCATTGATGGGTTTGTTCTCCTTGCGCATATCGTCGACGGGGTTGACAATGCCCTGACCCATGAGCCAGTACCAGACGCGATTCACCATCGTGCGGGCGAAGGCGCGATTCACCTTCTTGTCACGCGTGCCGACGAGCCAGCGGGCGAGGGCGCGTCGCTGGTCGCGTGACGCGTCGAGCTTCAGCGTGGTACCATCGGGCAGCGTGGCTTTCTTTTCCTTGAACGGGGTGTCGAGGTCGATGTAGACGATCTCTTCCTTCCACTCGCGGGTGCTCTTGTAGCGCAGCTGGGTGAAGAAGGCGCTCATGCCCTCAGGTGCTTTGCGCAGCCCGAGGAAGAGCAGGGCGACATTGTCCGCGATGAGCTGGGGGTCGCGCTTTTGAAAGGCTCGGTAAAAGTTCACCGCAGGGCTGCGAAAATTGCTCCCCGTGCTCGTGAGCAGCTCATAGACCATCTCATCATAGGGGCGATTCGTCTGGATCTGCTCGCGCACCCAGCGCGCGTAGGCCTGCACGCCATTGGGCCATATATTGCTGGGGAACTCCGCCTTGATGCGCAGCAGATCTCCCCACTTGAGGACTTGATAATCGACAAAGGCCGTGCCACTCATCAAGCGATCCACGAGCTTCTCACGCTTTGCGGCATCCTTGTCCGCGATGAAGCTCTCCGCCTCCTGCCAGCTCGGCAGTCGTCCCGTCAGCAGCAGGGAGACGCGGCGATGGTAGGTGGCATCATCACAGAGAGGAGCAGGCGTGATGCCCTGCGAGCGCAGCTGATCGACGATGATCTTGTCCCACGCGGCTGCGCGTCCTGTGGAGGTGACGAGCTCGGCAGCCTGCGCGCCAGCGGCGAGATTTCCAGTTGAAGATGAGGGGGAAGAGAGATAAGCATAGCACGCCAGCCCCCCAACGAATGTCAGAGTGCCTAGTATGCCCATCCAAAAGCGGTGGTGGCGTCGTTTGGGTCTCATGGTAGAAAAGCCTTTCTGCGTGTCGCCCTCGGGAGGCCGTGTTGCCGCGACGAGAGCTCCACTTATTAGTACGTATCACTCATGGGCATTTCTACACATTTTCTAGCAAACAGTCATAAAAAATGCTCGATGAGCTTCCAAAGATTTCTCCCGATGTTGAAAACGAACAGTCCCACAATCAGCGAAGCCAAGGCACCCAAAAACAGCGATACCGAGACGCGCCAGCTCTTCGCAAAGAAGCTCTCATACGGAGGCTCGATGCAATCCCTCAGAAAATTCCTCACGTCGGCATAGCGAGACCCCAGCAGCTCATAGAGCTCAAGACTGCGCACCCAAGCGAGTCTCGCCTCGATGTCATTTTTGCGTTCTTTCTCCAGATCTCCCAGCCGCATCATGCTGCTCGCTAGAAACTCAAGGCAGGAGCTATCCCCCGCCTCGAGCGCCTGCTCCATGCGCTCGCAGCTGCGACGCAGGGTGCGGATAGCCTTTTCTGGCTGCTTGCTCACTCTGTAAGCCTCAGTCAGATTGCCCATGCTATGGCACCATGGGGCAAGCCCTACGTCTTCGCGTATCTGGCAGGCCTGCTGCAAGAGAGGGATTGCCCGCTTATGCTTCTTTCTGAGGGAATAGAGGATGCCCAAGGTGTCCACCACCATAGCCAGCTCGGCAGGCGGGGGCTCGGGAAGCGACTCAAGCATATGCTGACTGCGCAGCAGGAGCTTCTCGGCCTTGCGGTACTTGTTTTGCGTGAGGTAAAGATCGGCGAGATTGTAGAGACTCATGGCCCAGTAGGGCTGAATCTCCGCGCTCGCTACCGCTGCTAGCCTCTCGTAAATCGCGATCCCTCGCTGATAGCTTTCCTCCGCCTCGCGCTGCTTGTTACGCTCTTCGAGCAGATTGCCGAGTAACATGAGTGTGTCTGCCTGATCGGCGAGGAACTCGTGATGATCCTCATCGCGGGAGCAGAGACGCTCGTGGAGTTTGAGGGCGTGGCGGTAGCTCTTCTCTGCCCAGGTCAGCTTTTTACAGAGCTTCTGCGCGTGAGCCAAGACCTTGATGAGACGCAGCTCCACCTCGCTGTTCTCAAGCCCCGACGCACGCTGCTGCTCGACTAGCTGCAGGCAGGCGAGGTAGTGCTTCTCAGCATCCCCAAACTGCTCTCTGGCGCAGGCGAGCTCCGCAAGCTCATCGTTGATGATGAGTAGCTGGGCTAAATGTGCCTGCGCGTCTTGCTGGGAGAGCTCCTCATAGAGCTTGAGAGAGTCTGTGTAGTATTCTAGTGCCTTGTCGTATTGATCTATCTCTCTGTAGAAGTATCCCAGATTCCTCAAGGCATCCGCTAGATCCGCACGCTGCGCCTCAAGAGCGCGATAGTACTCCACGGCGCGTCTCGCATGCTGGATGGCGAGAAGGAGCCGCGAGCAGTGACGGCAGATCAGGGCGCAATTGAACTGCATCTTTGCCAGCATGTGAGTCTCCACGGGGTAGACCTCTGCTCGGGCAAAAAACTCCCTATAGCATTCATAAGTACGCTCCAGCCGCTGCTCCAAGGGGCGCGAGCCCTCCAGCGGACTGAGATCCACCGAGAGGATGAGCTCCCCCGTCGCCTGACCGCGCAGCTCCCCGAGGCTGGCGAGAGCCTCCTTGATGCGTCCCGCATCCGCCAAGCGCATCGCAAGCGCGGCTCGTGCGCTGCGACTCTGCCCGCGCAGAGAGGCCAGCTTCATCGACTGCATCAGCGCCATGAGCACCTCGTCTAGGGACCTGCGATCCATCTGAGCCAGAAAGGGAAGATCCCGCATGGGGAGGCGTGACTCACCGAGCAGCAAGTCATCTCCCTCAATCGTCGTCTGGCAGACATTGTTCTCACAATCCAGTGCAATATGCAGCTGCTCAACAAGGAGGTAGAGCAGGTGGGCTTCGTTCGCATAATAAGCATGCGCCCTCTCGTCACCCTCATCGCTCAGGGGGAGAAAAAGCAGCGAGGACTCAGCACTCCCATATGACAATCTCAAGCCCTCCTCCGAGCCTGTCTCACTGGCGAAGGCCACATTCGCCTTGCCAAACACGCCCTGCCCTTGCATCACCGCTAAACTATCTATCAAGCGATGTGCGCTCTCGCTCAAGCTCTTTGGTACGAGGAGATTTACTTTGAGCTGCGAATCATGTACACAGCTGTCTGATGCGGTCTTGTTCATAATCTTGATTTGTCTAGCCTAGGGGAACAGTCCTATCCCCCAGCCCCATAAGAAGAGTATAGCATGCGATTAATCGTAAATTTTCGCATTGAGACGAGCACGGCGAAGAGTCTCGCGTAGCTCGTAGGCGCGTCGTCCATAGGAAGAATGGGGGTCAATGTCACGTGCGAGCTCAAGCTCTTCGACAGCTTGGAGGAATTGCTCTTCGCTTGCCAGAGTGTGTGCGCCTTGATACATCTTGGTGTATTTAATAAGCAAGAGGGGATAGAGAAAATGCAGGCGTATATATTGCTCTTGATGATCGGTGCAGTCGTTGGCGAGAGTCAGTGCTCGGCATTTGGCTATCCATTTATTAAGCTCTTCTGTGGAAAAGCGCTCACTGATTGGCTTGCCTTTCTCGTCGTCTTGTAAAAGAAAGGCTAGCTCGTAAATAACGCTAGTCATGCGAGCATTGAAATCAGCAATCACGGCTGGCGCTTTCTCGGCTCTCCGCTCTGATTGGGATACGATGTTGGCGTGGATATGCTCGCGAAAGAGCTTGGCGTAGACGCGCTTCTTGTGGATGAGAATCAGGCAGGGTAGCTCGGTGACACCGTAGTAGAGGGCTTGACTGATATTCTCTTGCTCAGCGGGTGTACTGGGCAGCTTTGCAGGCAGCTCGACGGCTCGCCAGGTAGAGCAACTTGTCTGGTCTCGATGGAGCTTGTTTAGAAAGAGCTCAGCAGCGACTTTTTGGTCTGGCGCGTGGTAGTAGATGGCCTCATAGTCGGCGTTTTTTTCTACACGTGGGAGTGGAGCTTGCGAGCTCGCTTTCCCTTCCGCTGAGAGGGAGGCAGGTAGGACTAGACTGACCGTCAGGCCAGATAGTAGAAGAATCAAGCCTCTTCTGAGGGGGGAACAGCAAGCGTGAGCTTTATGAGCAGCATTCATCTGATAGGGGGGTATCTCGGGTGACTCTCGTGAGATTGTGGGGATGGGGCGAGATTGAGGAAAAACACAGTCTCCAGATGCATGATCATTTGAAACTGCTCTCCTCCCCTCGCCCTCTAAAAACGTAGGGAAAAGCACCGTATTGCGACATCGCAAGAAGATTCTCGAGGAATCATATCCTCCATACGATCAAGCAACTGGGGACAAGGATAGCCCGAGAATGAGCTTCTCGGGCTATCCAGCAAGGCTGGATGTGGCGGGTAGGGTCGGCGAGATGAGTCGTTTTGCGCTTGCTCACGCCTAGCAATTCTTCTCGCCGAATTCATAAAAAGCCCTATATGTGTGTGTTTACTAATTCTAAGAGTCCTTCTAAAAGGGGAGATCTTAGAACTTTCTTTTAATACTTGCGCGATATCGTGATGCGCTTGAAGCGTGAGTCCACATCTTCTGAATGAGTCTGTATTCCTTCAATCTGGGCAAGTGCTGTGTGGACGAGGCGACGCTGGTAGGCGTTGAGGGCTTCCATGCGCAGAGGATTGCCCGTCGCAAGGACGCTCTCAGCGCGTGAGCGCGCGCGGTGGAGGAGCTTTTCCTCGCTGCGTTGACGGTAGCCCTCGCAGTCGATGCGGATGCGCGCTGCATCGGGTACGCTGCATTGCATGCTGCGGTTGACAAGGTATTGGAGGTCATCGAGACGCTCACCGTTTTCGCCTATGAGATAACTTGCCTGCGGACTTGCTATCATCAGGCAGCTTCCATCTTCGCTGCTGATGGTGTCGATTTCAAATTCGCAATCAAGGCTGTGGAGGAGCTTGCTGAGGATATCTTTTGCGTGTTCTTCTGCTGTTGTATAAGGGGTCATGAGATCTATCGAGCTTGTAATGTGTAGTGAGCGACTATGTAAGCGAGCTGTATCATACATACGAAGCACTCCGCTGTCAAGATAAGTCTTTCACGTTTTTTGCTTTGGCGCATCTTGATGATTTTACAAATTGCAGCGCAATCTGAGATTACTCTTGGGGAGCTTCACTTGATAGAGATGCGTCGAGGACTGCTTCTTTCTGATCGCTGCGCCAGCGGAGTTGGAGGGATTTGAGAGGCTTTGCCCCTTGGAGAAGGGTGATGGTGATGGGGTGCATCCCCGCCTCGAGCTGGAGCTTGGTGGCGAGGCTGGCATTGATTGAGTGTAGCTTGATAAAGCTCTGTGTGTCATCGTTGCCTTGGAGGGAAAAGCGGTACTGACCTGTCTCTGGGATATTGATATAGCCGTGTAGCTCTGTGAGGCTGCCTGCGGGGAGGCTGAGCGTAGAGAGCTCGTGAACTAGCGTGCGAGGAGCCTTGGCTGCGTCTTTGAGGCTATCAAAGAGCGGGACGTAGGAGATGTCTTTGGCGGGAAGACGGCGCATGACGAGTCCTTGCGAGAGCGGCTTTTTGAGGACTATCGCAGGGACAGGGATTTTGTCGTAGACGCGTGCTCCTGTGCAGCCTTTGCGCTTGCCCTTTTTGGGGTCGGCTTGATAGAAGTAAGGGTGGCGATTGCGCAGGTAGAGGGCTTGGAGTCTCTCCTGGATGCCCTTAGCTTGCTTTTCGGCGAGGTTGCGCGTCTCTTGGGGATCTTTGAGCGTGTCATAGACCTCAAAGGCATCAACGACCCCACCTGCGGTGATGCCTGTACGGATGGCTTTGAGCATATCCCCCTTGGCGTCGCGGAAGTAGAATGCTTGCTGCTCGCCGCGCCGACGCTGTTTTTTGTTTGGGGCAAAGTGCTTGTAGCTCACCATCTTTCCAGGGTAGTTGTACTCCGTATAGACGATATTGTGGGGTAGCTGCTTGCTCTTTCCCTGAATAAGGGGGAGCAGTGAGGTACCATTGGTAGAAGCGGGCACGGGGATGTTGGCGATGTCAGCGCAGGTGGCCATCCAGTCGTGAAACTGGCAGGGGTGGCTGTTGCTCATCCCCTTGGGAGTACGAGAGGGCGCGTAGATGAGGCAAGGGACGCGCAGACCGCCCTCCCAGACATCGCGCTTGATGCCATCGGTGAGCCCATAGCTGCGGAAGAATGCGGGGTTTTGCGCACGATTGGGATGCTCTGCTCCCATATTTGGGACGCCACCCGCCTCGTTGTGCGCTCCGTTGTCACTGGTGAAAATAATGTAGGTGTTGCGCTCTATCTTGAGGTCTTGGAGTAGCTTGATGAGATCCCCCATGCCTTGGTCGATGCGCGTGATGATGGTCGCGTGTCGCTTGGCGTAGTCAGGCCAATCTTGCTTTTTGTACTCGGGATAGATGTAGCTATCCCATGTGCTGGGGCTAGCGGTGTTGATCATTTTGTCCTTCTTTCCTAGCCATTGGAGCCCCCCGCGTAGACCCCCGCCACGTGGGTAGGGCATGGCGGGCAGCGAAAGACGCGCATGCGGTGCAGGCAAAGTCAGGGCGAGGAAGAAGGGCCGCTCGGGATGATTCTTGCGCTCGTCGATGATCCATTTTTTGGCTCGAGCTACAAAGAGGTCGGTAGAGTAGCAGCCTGCGAGCTGCGGGGTGATCACCTCATCTTGATCCCAGACGGCATTTGTCTGGGTGTCGGGGTCAGCGTGGGGCTCCTCTACAGGGTAGTGACGGTGTGCCGTGATATGGTTGTGATAGCCGTAGAAGTAGTCAAACCCGCGCTTCGTGGGCCATGCAGGGCTGGTCTGAGGGGTGCCTCCATTTTCTCGACCTCCACCTATGCCCCACTTCCCTATGAGTGCGGTGCGGTAGCCGGCCTGCCTG
>CAYJJA010000014.1:16289-32167 GCA_964370355.1 uncultured Akkermansia sp.
ATGCTTGCGATGGTATGTGTGTCGGCGATGGGGGCATCAAAGTTGTTGTTGCGCACGACAAGCTCTTGACCTTGATGCATCCCTGTAAAAAGTGAAGCGCGAGAAGGCGCGCTGACTGGTGCTGCTGAGTAGTGGCGTGTCAACTGTACGCCGCGCTTTGCCATGGTGTTAAAGTTGGGCGTTGATAAGCGCGGGGTATCGGGGCTATTCTTTTGTTGGTAAAACTCCATATCCCCCCACCCCATATCGTCAACAAGAACAAAGATAATGTTGGGCGTATCTTGAGCCAAGAGACTATAGCTCATCAAGGGGAGTAGAGTGAGGGCGAGGCGCGTTTGCATGTTTCATATTTATGTAACATTTCTTGAGCCTAAAGTCAAGGGATGTTCCCGTACCCCATTGGAGAAAAAGTGGCATTGCGCCCCAGGCGACGCGTCTCTTGGTGAGTCTCACACATAAAGAGCCTCTCTTCATGAAATGAGAAGGGGGATTTTGTTAGTTCAGCGTTTTTTTGCTGGTAATCTGCTCAGCTATAGACTATAGTAGTTGTAATTATTTTCACATATTTTATTTCAATTATGTCATCATCCAACCCTCGCGATCTAACGCCTATTGTGCCGAAAAAAAACCGTTCTCTCTTGTTCTTTCTTATTGGACTTACGAGCTTTATGATACTTCTCGCCATCATGCCTGAGAGTATGGGGCTGCTTGCTATCTCGCCTTTGCCTGCCGATGCTAGTATTCTCCCACTGGCGAGTTCAAGCTTTACGTGGCTATGGGGGGAGCCTTACGCTCTGCTTGCGGCCTTGTTTGCCTTTCCCTTGCTCACAGGGATTTTGTTACGCTACGCGGGCATCAAGTATACGGCTCTGGTCGGTGTGTTGCTAGGACTTGGGAGTTATGCAGTGCTTCAGTCGCAGGTGCGCCAGTTGCTGGAGGGGCAGAGTATGGACTTCTCACTGGCTTATGCCTTGCTTCTGACGGCCTCACTTGTTGTGTTGAGCATTACAAGCTTTTCAGGTATGGTGCAACTGGGTGCTCAGAGTACTGCTGCGCGTCGTCTCTTTTCTATATCGGCCCTGAGCCTCCTTATTCCCATTCTTTATTTTCTTGCGCAGCTGAGCGGAGAGTGCTTTGAATGGGGCATCCAGAGGATTATTTATGCGGTCTTTTTGCTCCCCCTCGCGCTTTGGCTGCTAAAGAGCTGCTTTACTCTTAAAGGCTATGACTTGACTCTCGATAGTCGCGATACTCAACAGGCTCGCTATTCTGGCTCTTTGCTGTGTCGCCTTATTGCCCTTCTGAGTCCTCTGATGCTTTATAATCTTCAAATTATATTGATGCTCAACCTATTGAAGTATGTATCAGGTCTCTTCAATAAGATCGAATCTCCTCTAGTGAGCCATTTTGCTGTTCTGGGAGCGTTCTTTGTGCTGCTCTTTGTGCTGCGTAGCATAGGTACTATCATTCTCAAAAAGCGCGGACGTCTAAGCATCGCTCTTGCGCTACTGACGGCGAATCTTGCTCCTGTCAAGCTCGCAGATTTTGTAGCACTGCGAAAACATCCCATTTTTTACCCCTGCTTGTTGGTGAGCTTTTCCTTGCTTCTTTGGTACGCTTTGGTGCTGTGGGCAGGCTCAATTCATTTCTTTTACCTCTTTTAAGGCATAAAAAACGTGCGTTCCTCATGGGAACGCACGCTGTCCTAGGTGAATGCTTGAGAGGGGCTCTATTCTAGCTGGTGGTCTCACTCTGGCTAGGGTTCTCTACAAGTGCGTGCTTGAACTGCTCAAAGACGACTCGGGGGTCATCGGGGTTCTTTTGTAGAGCTGCGTAGATTTGGTCTCTCATTTCTAGTGCTGCCGTATAAGCCGCCTCCTCGCTCCCATACTGACGATCGGAGAAGTACTTGGTGAATTGATTCCACCTGCGGCAGATACTCAATCTCCAACCTTGGAAGGAGGTTGTTTCATACGTGTAGCGTGTGATGTTGCGCTGGGTCATAATAAGTCCTTTCTTGTAGATGTAGTTATTTGTTGCTCGATCATCTATATGATTGATCTAGGCAAATAATGCCATATAGACCAACAATTATCAAACCTAACTTGCTAAATATTAGTAAGAAATACTGTCTAACATTGTATAATCTCTAATAATCAAAAGCTAACAATTCACCGTTAAATAATATTTACACATTCTAAAATAACTTTGTGTTACAAAATAACAATTATTTGCTGATTTAAGCAGCTTCTTAACCTCACGATTATCTGAGTGCTACATAGGCTTCCTTAAAAATAACAACTCGCTCAGATTCATAGAATCATGGTTAGTTTTGCCGCTCGTCAATAAAGTGCTTCCCTCGCCGTGAAGAAGCTCTAGCCGCAGAAGTATAGCTTTTTATACAAATTTCACTCGACGAGCTTCCCATGCTGTGTCGGTGACATCTCTATTCGTTTAGAGGGAAAAGACATCGTCTTTCCCCTCTAAATAAAACTCCTGATTACAGAATTGAGTAATGTGACTGCTAATGCGACACTTTATCTATATCAGTTTGATTATCAATATCAAGTGTAATCCTTATACTAGAGAACAGACTTGATTTGCTCAATCATCGTCTTGAGTGATTGGATACCAGAGCCCGTGATGTACCAGAGCGCGGGGTCGAGCATGACAACAGCACCATTCTTGACGGCCTTTGTCGTCTTGACAAGGGGGTTGGAGAGCATCTTGGCTGAGCCAGCCTGTTCTCCTATGGCCTTGGAGCGGTCAAGGATGTAGATGATGTCAGGATTCTTAATGGCAATGTATTCATAGTTGACGAGTTGACCGTACTTATCTGGTTTGATGTTGGGGTCTGACTGTGCCACGCCCATGTTATCAAAAGGCAGGGAGGCGAATCGGCTTTGAGAGCCAAAGACGCTTAGCTTGCCATCGTTGACCATGACAAAGAGAGCTTTCTTGCCGACCTGCGCGGCCTTTTGCTGAGCGGCTGCGAGCACAGCATCTAGCTCGGCGAGAGCCTTCGCGGCTTCGGCTTCCTTGCCAAAGATCTTGCCAATCATCTCAATATTCTTCTTTGCCTCAGCCATTTGATCCTTGGACATGCGGTCAACGACGTAGACGGGAGCGATCTTGGAGAGCTCTTCGTAGTGGTCGCTTTGGCGGGTGGAGATGATGATGAGATCGGGCTTGAACTCATTGACTCTTTCAAGGTTGAATTCCTTCATACTACCGAGATCAACATACTTTCCATCGCGGTATTGGGCGAGGTAGTCGGGGATGAGTTTCTTGGTGATGGCCATATCGGCTTGTACTCCTAGGCTCATCATGTTGTCGAGGACAGAGAAGTCCATGACAGCGACACGCTTGGGATTCTTGGGGATGCTGACCTGACCATGCAGGTGGGTCGCTTGGATGCTTTCTGCACTAGCGATGCTGGCGATGCTGCTCCCAAACGCGAAGAAGGCGAGGGAGAGGTAGAATGCGATTTTTTTCATGATGGATGTTGTGTTGTTTGGTGTGGACGGGGAGTTGAAATTCTTAATTATAGTAGATGCAGAGCTTCTTGCCCTGATAGTCTTCTATGACGATGTCGATGTCGTAGATATCCTTGATGATCTCGGGGGTCATGAGATCTTCGACTTTGCCATGATGCTTGAGCGCACCCTTCTTCAGCGCGACGACGTAGTCGGCGTAGAAGGAGACGTAGTTGATATCATGAATGACGATGTAGATGGTCTTGCCCTTCTCCTCGACGAGGGTCTTGAGCAGCTGCATGACGCGCGTGGAGCGGCTCATGTCGAGATTGTTGAGGGGCTCATCGAGGAGTATGTACTGCGTGTCCTGCGCGATGGCCATGGCGATGTAGGCGATCTGGCGCTCGCCTCCCGAGAGCTCGTCGAGGTAGCGGTCCTTGAGCTCCTCAATGCCTGTGTAGGCAATGGCTTCTTGGACAATGGCTAGATCGGTCTCATCGAGGCGACCGCCCGAGTGGGGGAAGCGCCCGAAGCGCACGAGCTCGTCAACCGTGAGACGCGCCGGCGTATGGAGGCTCTGCCCGAGGATGGTGAGGGTCTTGGCGAGCTTCTTATTGTCCCACTGGGAGAGCTCACGATCGTCGATGATGACATGCCCCTTGGTCGCGTGGAGCAGGCGGCTGACGATGTTGAGAATGGTGCTCTTGCCCGCGCCATTGCTGCCGATGAAGGCGACCACTTGCTGGGTGGGCAGATCGAGCGTGAGGTCGTCGAGCACGCGCTTGTCATGATAAGTTTTGCTGACGTGTTGTAAGTTGATCATATTCTTTTCGATTTGAGTATCATGATGATAAAGATGAGTCCGCCTGCGAGGTTGATGATCACACTCAGGGGGACAGTAAAGTTGAGCACACGCTCCGTGACAATCATGCCGAGGATGAGCATGACCACCCCGACGAGCACTGTACCTGTGAGCAGGACGCTATGGCGGTAGGTGCGGAAAATCAGACGGCTGAGGCTGACAATGAGGATGCCCAAGAAGGTGATGGGCCCCACCATCACGGTAGATGCCGCCGTGAGGATGGAGATAGCGAGAAATGATTTGAGCACAAGGGAATGGTAATTTACCCCCAGCGCGATCGCATTCGCCCGCCCGAGGCTCATGACATCGTACTTGCGCCAGTCCCAGAAAATCCACGCGCTGGTGAGCGCGACGAGTGCCCAGCATATGCCCAGCAGCTTGACGTTGATACGATTGAAGCTCGCAAACATGCGCCCCTCCAGCATGGCAAACTCATTCGGATCAATGAGCACCTGCATAAAGCTCGCCAAGCCATCAAAGGCAATGCCAAAGACAATGCCAATGAGGACAATGTAGTAGATGCTCTTCCCTATCCCGCGAAACATCAAGAAGAAGATCCCCCCCGAGGCGGCAATCATGAGCAGGAGCGTCGCGACGAATTGTGAGGTCTTGTCCATCAGCACGAGCTGGGGAGCTCCCCAGAAGTAGATGACGAGCGTCTGCAAGAAGATGTAGAGATGGTCCAAGCCCATGATGCTAGGCGTGAGGATGTAGTTGCTCGTGATGGTCTGGAAGATCACCGAGGAGACACCCACGGCGACACTCACCAGCAGGATGGCGGAGATGATCTTGAGACGGCGTGGGATATTATAGTCCCATGTCTCATCGGTCACGCCGTTGAGCAGGTAATAGAGCCCGAGCAGGATTCCCAAGATGAGGAGAATGCCATAGACGAGGGTGGTGGGGCGTTTGATACAATCAAGCATAAGTCCTCTTTCTTAAGATCATAACAAGGAAAATAATACTACCCACGACACTGAGGATGACCCCCACAGGGATCTCGTAGGGCATGATGAGTAGACGCCCTGCGAGGTCACAGACCAGCACGAGCATAGCCCCCATCCACGCGGTATCAAAGAGCGTGTTCTTCACCGAGTCGCCACGGATGATACTCACGATATTGGGGACGATGAGTCCGATGAAGGGGATGTGCCCGACGGCTACGATACTCGTTGCCGAGGTGATGGCGACGATGACAAGCCCGATGCGCACGATATTAGCATGATTGAGACCTAGCGTGACGGTAATCCCCCTACCCATCCCTGCAATCGTGAAGCGATCGGCGTAGATATAGGCGAGTAGCATGAAGGGCACGCTGTTGTAGAGCAGCTCATAGTTGCCCTCGCTGACGAGCGCAAAGCTGCCTTGCAGCCATGAGGAGACATTTTGCACCAGATCGTGCTCATAGGCGAGGTAGGAGGCTCCCGAGTTCACCAGCGCGCCAAGCATGATGCCCACGAGGGGGATGATGATGATGCTTCTGGTGGACACCCTATTGATAATGAAAAGAAAAACCCCCGTTCCCAGCAGAGCGACGACAAAGGCCGCCGTGATGCGAATCAAGGGGCTGGCATTGGGGAAGAAGAGGATGGCGACCATGATACCCAGCTTGCACCACTCCATCGTCCCCGCCGTTGTCGGCGAGACAAAGCGATTGCAGGTGATGCACTGCATGATAAGCCCCGCAATGGCGAGGCTACTACCCGCAATCATGATGCTCAGCAAACGCGGTACACGACTCACGAGCATGATCTCATGGTACATGGACTCGGGGTCGAGTGCCTCCTCAAGCGGGATCTCAAAGACCCCGACAAAGAGCGAGTAGAAGCCAAGCCCTATCAGCAGTGTCCACTGAAGGACGCGTAGAAGCACGATATTCATGAGGAAATGCTAGATGTAGGCTCGTGCAGAGTGATGCACTCCATCTCAATCAACCACGTGGGGCGACAGACAGGCGCATGGACGATGACCTTGGGGATGCGGGGGAAGCGCTGCTCAAACATCGCGGCTATCTTGGCATAGTCAGCTATATCGCGCAGATAGACGATCATTTGCATGCTATCCTCCATGCTCGCGCCCACCTCGGCAAGCAGGGCATCGACATTCTCCCACATGCGCAAGCACTGCGCCTCGATGTCGCCTACGTGCACGACATCGCCCTTGTTGTCGATGCTCGCCGTGCCTGAGATAAAGCTCATGATGCGCCCCTCGAGATGAATGGCCGTCCCGCGCTCAAAGCGTACGCCGTAGTCATGCGTGGGGTTCAAATAATCTGGTGCGTAGAGGAATTGGATCTGACTTGCTGGCAAGCCCGCGACAGAGTAGCTGTCGAGCTGGACAAGTGAGTGGTAGTCAGCACTACGTCCCTGTATGCCCGTGCTGCTGATAAAGTGTGTGCTGGGGATGAGCCCCTTGGCATCAAAGTGCTCGTTGCGCCCTGTCACCACACCTGCGTAGTTCACATCGACATTCTGCACGAGTAGCCAGGTGCGGATGGAGTGATCAAAAAGCGTCGCCCCGCGCGCCTCTAGCATCGCGCTGTAATCCTCGAAGAGGGCGAGGCATTGCTCATGCGCGTCACCCTCCGTACGACGCGCCGAGCCCGTCCAGATGTGGCAGAGCTCACCCTGCAGGCTGCTCATCGTCCCGCTCGCGGCATCATACTGCCACTGAGCCCCGCCCTGTAGGTAGATCCAGACGGAAAGCTTTGTCCCATCGAGTGGGGGCTGCTCGATGAGCGAGAGGGCACCGTGCTCATCACCGAGACGCTGCTGCACACGCGCCTCTTGATTCGCCGCATCACTCATGAAGACTCGCGTGAAGACGGGCGTGAGCTCGGGATGCTCGCCGCGAAAGGCATCCAGCGCGGACAGCAGTGTGTCGAGCTGCTGCTCGAATGAAGCCTCTTTCTGAGTAACGTGGAGCTGGAGCATCCACTCTTGGATGGGGGATGTCTCGGTGCTGAAATGCGAGCACTCGATGCGGCAGGCATCATACGCGGGGGTGCCTGCGAGGAGTAATGGGACAAGTGACATGTGAGCTAGATGGGGTTAAAGTGATTTGAGGAATTGGATGAGATCGGCGCGATCTTGCGCGGAGAGATGACGGAAACTCTCACGGGCGAACTCCGACTCACCGAAGTGCCAGAGAATGGCCTCCTCAAAGTCGCGTGCACGTAGATCGTGGAACATATCGCTATGATCGGCTGCCCTCTTCATGAGCCCACGACCCCAGAGAGGGGGCGTGCGGTAGGTGCGCACCATGCCGCGATTCTCCTCACCCATATCGTGCATGAGCAGATCGGTGTAGGGGCGGATGATTTGATTGGCGTAGGCGGGCATAGGGGGATATTCTCCTGTCTTCCACTCGGGCTTGTGGCAGCTCGCGCAGCCTATTTCATTAAAGATACGCTGACCATTCTGCACTTGGGGCTTGTCGAGATTGCGTGCGGCGGGGACGGCGAGTCCGCGGTGCCAGATCATGAAGTTGTCATAATCGCTCTGCGGCATTTCTATGGGCTGCTCTTCGGTGAGCTTGCTGACATCGAGCCCGAGCTCGCGCTGCTTCTCGACCCACTCGGGGGTCATGTAGAGCTCACGGCGATCGGCTCGGCTAATGCCCAGTGTATTCCAGAGTCCATTCGAGCCAGGGCCATTCTCAAGAGTGGCGCGGGTGCAGTGCCAGGTGAAGCGTCCGAGGCGCTTTTTACCGCCGAGATGAGCCTCGGCTATCCATTTGCCGTGGATACCCTTGACGGGGCCTGTCGTTTCTTGCTGTCGCTTGTATTCGGCAAGTATAGCCTCATCGGGGATGGCATCGAGTAGACCTGTGCCGTAGATGCCAATGGTAGATTCGATGGAGACGCGGTAGTCCTTGGGCAGGGGGAGTAGTGGCTCGATGACATCGGCGGTGGGGTAGATGAGACTCCCCTCTGTCTTTTTGCCCTTGTTGTAGGGCGTGCCGTCAGGGTAGCGGTTGTTATGCTTGTCCTTGTACTCATGCCAGGTGATTTTGATCCCCTCGACGTAGGGTTTGTAGGGAGGGATGGCCTTGGTGTGTAGCATGGGGGTGTAGCCCTTCACAGGAGTGCCATCGGGATGGTGAATGAAGGCAATGTAGCCATTGCCGTATTCTTCATTAAAATTCTTCGTACGGCGACCTCGTCCGTAGCCAGGGTGACAGGCGACGCAGGAGGACTTCATATAGGTGGGACCCAGCCCACCGAAGGGCACGTTGCGATCGGCGACATAAGTGCCCTCAAAGATAGCCTCTCCAAGGAGGAACTCCTCCTCAAGACCCGCCTCGACAATGGCGGGGGTGGGCTGCTCGAAGGCTTTGGTCGTGCGGATAAATACCGTCCCCTGCTCACCTCCTAGATAGTAGGCGGGCCCTGGCTTGCCGTCCTTCGTGACGAGTGCGGGGGGCGTGAGCTTTACTCCATGGTTGACATGGCATTGAATGCAGCTCGCGGTGATGGATTCGGGCTTGATATCGGCAAAGGTGACATCGTTGACATTCTTTGGCCTTTTAAGTGCTTTGCTACTAATGAGTGGATGATCCGCTATCCCCAGCTTTGTTGCAGATGCAGGGATAAAAAGCGAGTCCTTCCCAGAGGCTACAGGAGCGGCTGGGACGCCGCGCCCCATGGCTTGGTGCTCATGATAGTAAAATACGAATACGCCAGCAGCACACACAACTACGCTACTAGCCATAAACAAGGTTTTGAATATCATACGTGTGTAAATTTATCTATGAATCGCGGTGTAAGGAAGCGCGTCTACCTGTAGAGCATAGATGCGCCCTACAGGTAAGTGGTTTTGAACCAATAATACGATGAAGATTAACTACCGAGAAGAACTCCGCGAGCCTTGCCCATATTTTCATTCAGCTCGTTACAAGCGGCGATAACATTAGCAAAGAGCTTTTTCTCACCAAGGCTCTGGGCAAGAGGCTTCTTGAAGGCATCCATGCAGGAAAATACCTTCTTAAAGGATGCCTTGATTGCCTTGTCTAGAGCAGGATCTTTGGCTGCGACGAGGGGGGAGAGGCAGCTGTAGGCCTTCTCGACGCTGATCACGTTGTCGCGTGTGTCAACGAGAGAGGTGTGGCTGTACCAGGACTCAAAGAGCTTGGCATCTTGTGCCTCAAAGGGTTCGCCGAACTTAGGGCCTGCCAATTCAGTGACGATGTCAGCACAGCCAGTGAAGATTTCTTCGATGGCGTCAGTCTGTGATTCGTAGCGGCTGCCTTCTGTACCTGCGCCCTTGAGCTCAGCGGCGTAGGCGCCATCTTTTTCGATCTCAGCGGCTTCGAGGACGGCCTTTTTGTCAGCACTGAGGCTGTCAGCACCTGCCCAAAGGGCTTCGAGCTGGATGCTGTCCTCTGCGATGACGCGAGCAACAGCGGCGAGGTAGACGAGCTCAGCCTTGGTGATTGCCTTGGCGGCACGTGGTTGACCGTCGCGGAAGAGAAGATACTCAGCGGCGTGGAAGCCACGGAGAGCCGCGCCCAAGTAGTCACGCACATAGGCGGCGTCTACCTTAATCTTGCCTGTAGCAATGACAGCCAAGAAGGCATCAAGCTGCTGCTGATCGAGCGGCCAGGAGTCGAGCTTGGGGTCAAGATTGGCGTATTCAGCAGGGCCAAAGAGGAAAGACTCGCTCTGTTCCCATGGGGTACGTGCCTTGGTGTAGGCTGCGATGGCCTTTTTGACATTCGCGTCAGAGGGCTTGGCTGCGAGTGCTTCTGTCGCTTTGATAAAATCGACAGCACCATCAGCCATGGCCTTGTAGGTAGGTACGACGAAGGTATCGGTGTAGGCCGTGAGAGCCTTGGTGACTTCGGGGGAGGTCTCGGAGGCTGCGCATACTCCTGCAACAGAGAGCAAGCCTGCTAGTGCTAGTGTTGTGTGTTTCATATAAAAAATTACTTTAATCGCACTTCGCTTTGATGGATATCTCTCGGATACCAAGGGCGCCCCTTTGGGGGGCTTATCAAAGTTAGTCACGGTTAACATCTGCACAAAGTCTATCACGCAGTGCATAGTGTGTCAACTCCTTTTCATTAAAATAACAAGAAATAAATTATTTGCGATCCTCAAGCATCGAGTCATGAAAATAAGTTTCACACACTTTAATCCATTTATAAACAAAAAATTAGCTACTCCCCATCAATTTGAGAAGTAGCTATCAACAATTTTAGATATTTATTACAGACGTCGTTTTACACGAGCTTTCTACCCAGCTGCTCTCCGTACTCCATCAGCCACGAGGAAAGGCGATGCTTGGGTGCTGCACCATACCATTGCTCCGCGACAGGGAGCGTCCCCGCGCTGTAGGCGAGCTTTCCTTGGAGTAGCGCGTCTATCTCCTCCTTCTCAAAGAGACGCACACCTCCCATGATACGCGCAAAAAGACTCGCGCTGTGTCGCGCCACACTCGCAGGGATGGGCGTGATGCGGCGGTGGCGTAGCTTCATCGCAGAAATCAACATTTCAGTACTCTGCCGAAGGCTCAGACACTCCTCACCCACAGCGGCATAGGTATTCCATAGCGAGTCCGTCCCCTCCTCGCGAGAAGCTTCTTGCATGACCATCTCAGCGAGATCGCGTACGTGCAGGGGATGGATGAGTGCTGCTCCATCGCCTATGAGCCCTGCTATGGGGCTATGGCGCAGGCACCACGCCCAATTATTCATCAGAATGCTCTCCTCGGGGCTGTCCCCAAAGAGTAGTGCGGGGCGCAGCACAGTGGCGGGTATACCGAGTAGCTTGAGCGCGTTCTCGACGCGCCCCTTGTGGTGAAAGTAGGGCAATGAGCTCCCCTCCTGCGCGTGCGCTACACTGAGGTGTACGATGCGCTTCACCCCCGAACGCTGGGCTGCGGCGAAGAGCTCATAGCTGTGATGCTCCGCTATCGCACAGGCACGCTCGCCCGCCGTAGGGCGTCGCCAGTAGGTATTCACAAAGACATCACAGCCCTGCATGGCCTCCTCGATGCGTCCGAGGTGCTGGGGGTCTTCCCAGTCAAAAAGCGTGAGAGGGATAGAAAGGGGGTTGGGCTTGTTCGCCGAGCGGTTACCTTCTAGTGTATGCAGCTGCCACCCCTGCTCATGGGCGCGTGCCGCGATATAACGACCGCTATAGCTCAGGGCTCCTGTGATGATCATGCGTTTGCTCATACTCTATGAGACACCGCAGAGTGCCCTTGCGTTCCTATCTATTTACATTCGAGGGGATAATTTTTTGCTTCAGCGCATCGAGCTGCTCGGTGAGGAGGAGTATCTGCTGCTCACAATTCATGAGCATTTCATAGTGTACTCGCACTAGATCAGCAAAGGCAGTGACAATATCACGCGGGGGCATGATCACCGCTTCTTGCAAGAGGTCACGCGCTGTAATCGCGTCGTAGACGACGCCATTCGCCTTGTTTTGCAAAGAGGAAACAAGCTCCAGGAGCATGAGATGCAGGTAGGCGGGGGAAAATCTCTTGCGGGCACTGATGGCGCAGCAGGATTGATTCATCGCCATGGGGACTCCTGCAATCATGATCTTGCCTACCGTCCCGCGCGCAGTGATAAAGATAGTGTGCGCGGGGTAGAGCCTGCTGCGGCAGTTTTTGAGCCCCTCGACGGTGAGAGTTTTGCTCGTGGCAAAGATGTAGGTCGAGCTCGAGGCGTCCTTCGTGGTAAAAAAGGGAATAACACCATCCCAATAGGCCGCGTTCTTCGTCGCGGGTGTCCCGCCACTCGTCACCTCGGCGAGATCGCTGAGCTTGCCCACCTTCCAGCCTCGGGGTATGAGACCAAGCACTGATTTGCGCCTCACCTTCCCCCCCGAGCGTTGGTAGGGAGCTCCCTCTTCATTGGGAAAGTCGTAGTCGATAAACCAACGCCTATAGAGCAGACGCGCCTGCTCTTGGATATTGGCTGCGAGACGACGACTCACTGTGAGTCTGTCATCGACGGCTCGTAGGATGGCGGCTATACGCCTCTGCTCCGCTAGTGGGGGTACAGGTATAGTCAGAGCCGCAAAGCTGCTTTTATTGACGATGGGAATAGCAGTCGAGGACTTGCTGAGCTCCTTGAGCTGTGGGCTCAGGGTGGTGAGAGCATAATAGACATAGTCTAGGTCGAATCGCTTCTCATCGACGACGAGCGCGTTGAACTGCTGATTGGTCACCGTAGGCTCACGCGTGATGACGACGCGTCCGAGATGCGTGCCTATGCAGGTCACGGCGAGCGCCTTGGCTGGTAGCACACAGGTGCGCACAGCTTGCACGCCCGCCTCGGTGAGTGTTTTTTGCGTCGTCGAGACATACTTGTAGGAAAGATCGTCCGAAGGAGTCAGAAAGGGGACATCGCCACCGTAGAACTCGCTGCGACGCGTACTAGGTGTTTTCCCTGTGATGATGTATCCGAGCTGGGAGAGCTGCAGATAATCACCCCTTGTCGAGGACGTGGAAGGCTCGGTCATGGTAGGACTCAAAGATTAAGGTGACACATCCGAGCTTGGCTCATCGAGGAAGGCGAGCTGCTCATTGAGGAGTGCTTCGAGCTCGCGCGACTGAGCACAGAGCAGATGAAACTCCTCCCTGAGTCGCGCCATCTGCTGCTCAAAGGGCTCTTTCTGCGTCTCTGTCTCCGCAAGCCCTACGTAGCGACCTGGCGTGAGCTGGTAGTCCTGCGCGGCAATCTCGTCAAGGGTAGCGAGATTTGCAAAGCCCTTTTGGGGAATGAATTTCTTAAAATCTGGCGCGTAAAACTGCTTGAGCGTCGCAGCAATCGTTGTAATTTCCACTCCATCGAGATCACGATGCTTGCGCTTGATGAGAGTCCCCATACGATGCGCATCAATGAAGAGTACCTTTTGTCGGAGCGAGGCGGGCTTCTCTCGATTGAAAAACCAAAGACAGACAGAAATCTGTGTACTATAGAAGAGATGTGGCGGCATAGCAACAATGCACTCCACTAGATCATGCTCAATCAAGCGACGGCGAATCGCGGCCTCGCCCCCCATCTGCCCCGACAGCGAGCCATTGGCAAGGACGACCCCAGCACGTCCCTTGGGCGCGAGGTGGTGGATGATGTGCTGAATCCACGCATAATTTGCATTGCTCTCGGGCGGCAGACCAAAGCGCCAGCGCTTGTCCTCTGCGAGATAGGAGGCTCCCCAATCCCCCAGATTGAAAGGCGGATTGGCCATGATATAATCCGCCTTGAGCCTCGGATGCAAGTCATCAAAGAAGGTATCGGCATGACGTGATCCTAGATCGCTATAGATCCCATGTATACCCAGATTCATCAGCGCGAGTTTGCGCGTCGTTGGATTGGCATCTTGACCATAGACTGAGATGCCATCGAGATGGTAGCTATGCTCTTGGATAAAGCGTGCCGACTGGACGAACATGCCGCCACTGCCACAGCACGGATCATACACACGCCCAATAAAGGGCTCCAGCATCTCAACGATGGTGCGCACGACACAGGAGGGCGTGTAGAACTCCCCCGCATTCTTACCCTCCGCCTCGGCAAATTTCTGAAGACAGTACTCATACACACGGCCGAGGAAGTCATGATCGGGGATCCCCTGCTGCCCCATGGACAGCGTGCTAATCAGCGTGACCACCTCACCGAGGCGACGCTGATCGAGGTCGGGGCGCGCATAATTCTTTGGCAAGACACCGCGCAGCTTCTTATTCTCCTTCTCGACCGCGAGCATAGCTGCATCAATGAGACTGCCTATATCTCCCTCACGCGCGGCAGCGTGGAGACGCTGCCAGCGCGCCTCAGCAGGCACGTAGGCAATACCCTGAGCGAGGTATTCATCGGGGTCATCGACAAAAGCGTCCTTCTCCTCCTCTAGGGCGAACTCGGCCTCAAGCGCGGCGCGGCGCGTGTCAAAACGATCTGACAGGTACTTCAAGAAGATAAGCCCAAGGATAACATGCTTATACTCTGACGCATCGAGATTACCACGCATCATATCAATCGCCCGCCAGATCTCCTTCTCCATACCGAGCTCTGAGCCAGACTCTGCCGAGAGCTGAGCCCATGATTCAGAAACCTCGTGGGCTCTTTGCGTGTCATAGTGTTCTTTATCGTGGGAGATCTCTGTCATGAGTGAAATGTAGATCGTTAGTTAGAAAGCAAGGAAATGTATAGCAGATTTTGGCGATAAATACAAGATAAATTATAATCGCAGAAGCTCTAGAATAGCACTTTTTTCAAAGCTCTCTATGATTATAAGCACCCCCGAAAAATATCTTGAAAAGACACCAAGATGATTTATCATAGAAGGCGAGCCCCGTCCTCACCACACAATATGAAAATCACTCCCCTACTCGCGCTCTGCGCCGCAAGCGTCCTCCACGTCTCCCATGCACAGGAGAGCGCCTTTCACTTCGTCCACGACGCCGCATCTCGCGGCGACAAAGACGCGCTGCTCTCGCTCATCGAGCAAGAGCAAGACATAGACACCGTCGATGACGACGGTAACACGCCCCTCGGTCTCGCCTGCCTAGCGGGGCATGAAGAGATCGCTGAGATACTCATCAAAGAAGGAGCTAATATCCATCATAAAAACGAGAGAGGCAATAACATTCTGATGGCGGCCTTCCACGGAAAGAGTGAGAAGCTCGCGCGTCGCCTCCTCGATCTGGGTGCCGATTACCGTGACTCCGATGCCATTACGGGCGCCGCCATGAGCGGCATGTCTTCTCTGCTCGAGTTTTTCATCAAGGAGGGAGTCCCCCTTCCTCTAGAAGGCGGGGTGAGTGCCGCTCTCGGTATGGCTGCTCAGGAAGGTCATACAGACTGTGTGAAGATCCTACTCGAGGCAGGAGCACCCGCGATGGGGAAGGAAAATACCGAATTCGCCAACATAGTCTTAGGTGTAGCTTGCCTCAAAGGGCATGCCGATATCGTCAAACTCCTGCTCGACGCGGGAGCTGACCCCAATATCCCCGCTGGATTTGACGGCAAAATGACTTTTACCGCCCTTTACATAGCGAGTCAAGGAGGCTTCCTTGATTGCGTCAAGCTGCTCATGGCGCATGGGGCTCAGCCCGACCTAGACCCCGATGGCATGACCGCTCTGCGTATAGCCTGTGATAACTCACATACCGAAGTCGCCCTCTACCTCCTCGCGCATGGTGCTAGTGCCAAAAAAGCCCCGCTCGCCATCGTTGCGTGCGCCAAAATGGATCAGGATGAGCCCCACCTACTCCAAGCCCTCCTCACCAGTGGTGCGGATGTCAACACGGTCGATCGTGCGAACAATAGTGCGCTGCATAAGGCGGCCTTCCATGGACATAGGGCTGTCCTGCGCCTCCTTCTTGAGAAGGGAGCCAAGCAGCATCGCAACAAGGACGGGCAAACCCCCTTGGAGATCGCACAAGAGAGAAAGCATGAAGGCTGCGTGCTGCTGCTCCAACAAGGACCAGACGCCAAGCTGGGGGGGGGGGGGGGGGGGGCCGGGGGGCGCCCCCGGCGCCGGCGCGGGGGGCCCGGGGGCGGGCCGGCGGCCGGGGCCGCGGGGCGCC